>NC_007643.1:3095000-3452500 GCF_000013085.1 Rhodospirillum rubrum ATCC 11170 | reverse complement strand
CACCCTGGAAGCCGCCGCCGAGGACGGCAACGACGGCGCCCGTCTCGCCCTTGATGTGTTCGTGCACCGGCTGGCCCGCCATATCGGCGGTCTGGCGATGGCCCTGCCGCGTCTTGACGCCGTGGTCTTTACCGGGGGCATCGGCGAAAACTCGTCGCGGCTGCGCGCCGCCACCCTCGAGCGCCTGAAGCCGCTCGGCCTGACCCTGGACGCCGCGGCCAACGAGCGCTGCGTGCGCGGCGTCTCGGGCCGCATCAGCCAGGGGCTTTTTCCCGCCGCCGCGGTCATTCCGACCGACGAGGAATGGATGATCGCCCAGGACACCCTGGATCTGACCTCCGACGAGTCCTTGTCCTGCGTCGCCTAAAGCAAATCCCGAGCGATCTGAACCAGATCGCGACGACGATTTGCTTGACTATCAGCCTGTTAGAGCGGTGCGCCGGGACTTTAGGTGTTACATATGCCGCTCTAACAACTGATTAGTACTTTTTCTGGTCGTTCACTAACCATACCCCCGGCCGTAAAGCCCTGCTTTCGGCCGGGACAGGGGGACCCTGATGCCCGCACGCATGTTCTTTCTCGCCCCGATGGCCCAGGATGTCGGACTGACCTCGGTGGCCCTTGGTCTGGCCCGCGCCCTTCAGCGCGACGGCATCAAGGTTGGCTTCGCCAAGCCGATCGGCCATGCCGAGGCCGATGGCGAGCCCGGCGATCCGTCGAGCCATTTCGCCCGCAGCCTGTGCCTGCTGGAGGCCCCGGAATCGATCGCCTTCGCCCGCGCCGAGGATCAGGTGCGCCGGGGCGATCTGGCCGCCCTGATGGAAGAGGTGGTCACCCTGGTCGACGGCCTGCGCGCCAGCCATGATGCGGTGATCATCGAAGGGCTGATCCCAGGGGCCGATACCCAGGTGGCCGGGCGGTTGAACGCCGAGATGGCGCGGGCTTTGGGGGCCGATCTGATCCCCGTGCTGTCGGGGGCGGGTCGCGATGGCGCCGATCTGGCCGAGGCCATCGCCCTGGCGCGCCGCCAGTATGATGGCGCCCAGAACGCGGCCTTCGCCGGGGTGCTGATCAACAAGGTCTCGCCCTCCCATGGCGCCGAGCTGCGCGGCGATCTGGAGCGGGCGGTGGGCGAACGCCTGCCCATTCTCGCCACCATTCCCTTTGAAACCCGCCTGCAGTCGCCGCGTCTGGCCGATGTGGTGCGCGGCCTGGGCCTGACCGTCGAGCACGAGGGCGCGCTTGCTCAAACCCGGGTGCGCGAGATCGTCATCGCCGCGCGCTCGGTGGAAAACATCATCGAACGCCTGCGGCCGGGCGCCCTGGTCGTCACCCCGGTCGACCGCATCGATATCGTGCTGGCCGCCACCCTGGCCAGCCTGCGCGGCGTGCCGCTGGCTGGCGTGTTGCTAACCTGTGGCGGATCCCTGCCCGATACCGTGGCCTCGCTGGTGCTTTCCGCCCGGCCCGAGGGGCTGCCGATCCTGTCGACCCCGGCCGACACCTATGCCACCGCCAGCCGGCTGTCGCGCTTGAGCGGCCATGTCGGCGCCGATGATCACGCGCAGATGGAAGAGGTGATCGACTTCATCGCCGAGCAGATCGCCACCGCGCCGTTGCGCCGGCGCATCGGCGAGCCGGGCGAGGTGCGGATGTCGCCGCCGGCCTTCCGCAACCGCTTGATCCAAAGCGCCCGGCGGGCGGCCAAGCGCATCGTTTTGCCCGAGGGCGACGAGCCGCGCACCCTGCAGGCGGCCATCGCCTGCCACGCCAAGGGCATCGCCCGCTGCGTGCTGCTCGGCCATCCCGCCCAGGTCCGTCAGGTCGCGAGCGCCCAGGGGCTGGAGATCCCCGCCGATCTGGAAATCCTCGATCCCGAGCTGGTGCGCGGGCGCTATGTCGAGGCTTTGGTCGAGATGCGCCGGGCCAAGGGATTGACCGCCCTTCAGGCCGCCGCCCAGCTTGAGGACACGGTCGTGCTGGGCACGGTGATGCTGGCCTTGGGCGAGGTCGACGGTCTGGTCTCGGGCGCCGTTCACACCACCGCCAGCACGGTGCGGCCGGCCCTGCAGCTGATCAAGACGGCGCCGGGCGCCAGCATCGTTTCAAGCGTGTTCTTCATGCTGATGCCCGATCAGGTGCTGGTCTATGGCGATTGCGCGATCAATCCCAATCCGACGGCCGAGCAACTGGCCGATATCGCCATCCAATCGGCCGATAGCGCCCTGGCCTTTGGCATCGAGCCGAGGGTGGCGATGATTTCCTATTCCACCGGCAGTTCGGGGGTGGGCGACGACGTGGAGAAGGTCCGCGCCGCCACCGCCCTGGCCAAGCTCAAGCGCCCCGACTTGATGATCGACGGGCCGATGCAATACGACGCCGCCAGCGTGGAAAGCGTCGGCCGCCAGAAGGCCCCCGACAGCCCGGTCGCCGGTCGGGCCAATGTCTTCGTCTTCCCCGACCTCAACACCGGCAACACCACCTATAAGGCGGTGCAGCGCTCGGCCAATGTGGTCAGCGTCGGCCCGATGCTTCAGGGCCTGCGCAAGCCGGTCAATGATCTGTCGCGCGGCGCCCTGGTCGACGACATCGTCTATACCATCGCCCTGACCGCCATCCAGGCCGACCAGGGGGCCGATCCGATGGCCGAAAAAGTCGCCGCCGAGTAAGCCAAAACCCGCGCCTTCGCGTCGCCGCATCGGCTAAAGTCCCTCCCCCAAGGACCAAACGTGGGGAGGGGCGGCGGTGGATGAGGCGGACGAGGGGCGGAGCCTGCGCAGGGGCTGGACGACGGGGGCCTGCGCCACGGCGGCGCTGAAGGCCGCCCTGGAAGCCCTGGTCGACCGGCCGTTTCCCGATCCGGTGGCCCTGACCCTGCCGCGCGGCGAACGCCCGGCCTTTGCCCTGGCGACGCGGGAAACCGGCCCCGGCTGGGCCCGGGCTGGGGTGATCAAGGACGCTGGCGACGATCCCGACGTGACCCACGGCGCCCTGATCGAAGCCACCGCCCGCCTTTTGCCCAAGGGAAGCGGTTTGATCTTCCGCGCCGGGTCGGGGGTGGGCACGGTGACCAAGCCCGGGCTGCCGCTGGCCGTGGGCGAGCCGGCGATCAACCCGGTGCCGCGCGCCATGATGACCGAGGTGGCCACCGCCGCCGGTCTGGCCGATCTCGAGATTTCCATCGCCGTCGCCCAAGGGGCGTCGATCGCCCTGCGCACCTGGAACCCGCGCTTAGGGATTCTGGGCGGGCTGTCGATCCTTGGCACCACCGGGGTCGTCGTGCCCTATTCGTGCTCGGCCTGGATCCATTCGATCCGCCGGGGCGTCGATGTCGCCCGCGCCACCGGCCGCGCCCATGTGGTCGGCACCACCGGCGCCACCTCGGAACGCGCCGCCCTCGACCATCTCGGACTCGACGCCGAGGCGGTGATCGACATGGGCGATTTCGTCGGCGGCCTGCTCAAATACCTCCGCGACCACCCCATCCCCCACCTTACTATCGCCGGCGGCTTCGCCAAGCTGTCGAAACTGGCCGACGGCGCCCTGGATCTGCATTCCAAACGCGCCCAGGTCGACATCCCCGCCCTGGCCCGCCGGCTGGCCGCCCTGGGGGCGACGCAAGCGGTGGTGTCCGAGGCCGAACGCGCCAATACGGCGCTCGAGGTTCTCACCCTGGCCCAAGCCGCCGGCCTGCCGTTGGCCACAGCGATTGCCTTTGAGGCGGCCACCGTGGCGCGGGCCGTCCTGGGCGAGGCCCCGGTGCGGGTAAGCGTGCTGGTGGTCGATCGCGGCGGACGGGTGGTGGGGGAGGGTGGGTGAGGGGGGCTCACCCGCATTTATCGGTATCGGCAGGCGGTTCTTGGCCCGGCTCCTCGCCGCTCTTGTTAAGATTGTTGAGGGAAATACAGTAGGTTAACCATCAGCCCGTGAGCCGGATTCAAGGTCATGAGAATAGATTTTCACGATGCATGTCTGCGACATTTTGATGATGCGGAACGGTTGTTTGAGGTTCAACGTTGGGCCAACGCTGATCACTTGTTTGGTATTTCGGTGGAATGTGGATTGAAATGTTTGATGGCTGCGTTCGGCATGAAGATGGAGGGAGATCGTCCTGCGGAAAAAGCAGACAGGGTGCATACCAATCGGATCTGGGAGCGCTATGAAGCCTACCGATCTGGTCATGGTCAGGGGGCGCACTATGCTCTTGGAGCCGATGGGAATCCCTTTCAAAACTGGGATATAAACCAGCGGTATGTTCATCAGGGGGAATTCGATCACCCCTATATCGCTCCCCATCGCGCGGCGGCCCAGGAGATTCGCGGACTCCTCAAGCGTGCGGAAAGAGACGGGTTTCTATGATCACTTTTGACGAAATCATTCCGGGTGTGACGGATATTCTAAAGGAATATTCTAAGGAACTCGATCAAATGGCCCCGATTTTGGTCAATAGAGACTTGAACGGTCGGGTGCGCCTTATCATCAAAGATGATATTCGCGGAAACTCTCATGCAGAGGGCGTGCTTGATAAGATTTCAAAGGCGCTGCATCAGCGACTTGGGGCGCATGGTTTTCCGCCAGAGCGGATTGTTCTTTTCGAAACAGACATGCAGACGGTACTCGCCGAGACGCCGTGTTTTCCCCTCGATGGGGTTGAAGGGGTATCGGTTGCCGACCGCCTTGTCACGGAAAGCAACTGGTCCAAGGGCATTGCGCCGACCGAAACCGTACCACGGATCGTATTTTTTTCGATCAAGGGGGGTGTTGGGAGGTCGACCAGTTTAGCCGCCGCCGCCTGGGCGCTTGCCGAGAGTGGAAAGCGTGTCCTTGTGCTTGATATGGATCTGGAATCTCCCGGTCTGTCGTCATCATTGCTGCCCCAAGATCGCCGGCCAAAGTTCGGTATTACGGATTGGCTGGTTGAGGATCTGGTGGATAACGGTGACAGGGTGATAAGCGATATGATCGCCACCAGCCCTTTATCCCGAAATGGGGACATTTATGTGGTTCCGGCGCATGGCGCCGATCCGGGCGAGTACATCGCCAAGCTCGGTCGTGTATGGATGCCTAAGGTTAATGCGGAGGGACGCCGGATACTATGGGTGCAGCGGTTGCAGGGGCTTCTCAACGCCCTTGAGGATCGCTTGAAGCCCGACGTGATCTTACTCGATTCACGCGCGGGAATTGACGAGGTCGCCTCAGCCTGCGTAACCGATCTTGGTGCGTCGAGCGTGCTGCTGTTTGCCCTTGATGGCGATCAAACCTGGTCCGGGTATCGAATCTTGTTTCGGCATTGGCGGCAGTCTGGCGTGGTCAGAGATATTAGAGAACGCCTTCAAGTTGTTGGGGCGATGATTCCAGATGTCGACGCTGCTGGGTACTATGCGGATCTTCTCGAAAGCTCATGGAACGCTTTCTCGGAAGAACTGTATGACGAAATTCCCGCCGGTCTTTCTGCCAACGGAGAAGACTACTGGAACTTTGATCAGGCAGATGAGGCGGCACCCCATTATCCTTGGTCCATTCGGTGGAACCGTGGCTTTTCAGCTATGCGCTCTCTGCACAATCGCTTTGATACGGTCGACGCCGAACAGGTCAACTACGTTTTTGGAGACTTTTTAACGGGGCTCGCGGCTTCGGTGCAAAACGAGGAAGATGAGCGATGACTGATGCCGCCGAGATTCGCCGGGCCATCGTCGACGCCCTGCCGATCACGACATCCAACTATGGGGAATTACCCGATTTAGGCCAAGTCTACGTGCCGCCCTCGCATCTTAGGGCGCTTCGCTTGGACTGCAATCTGGTGATCGGTGCGCGTGGTGTCGGGAAGTCATTTTGGGCCTCTGCCCTCCGCTTAGAAGGCGTGCGCCAACAACTTGGGGAATCGCTTTCCCCTCTTACGAAGACCGATGTGTTCGCGGGTTTTGGAACGCAGCCGGATATCGAGTTCTACCCGGATGGAGACACGTTCTCCGGCATCCTCTCTCAAGAGCGGACGCCCTATGATGTCTGGCGCGCGGTGGTCGCTCGACGGCTTTCTGCCATCATCGGATTAGATATTCCTAAAGGGACTTGGAAAGAGACTGTGGATTGGGTTTCTAAAAACCCGGAACCCTTTGCTCTTCTTCAGCAAAATGCCAATATATTCTTTCGGGACGAAGGAAAGGCTTGTCTTATCGTATTCGATGCACTCGATCGGACAAGTTCCGATTGGCGTACGATGGACAATATTGTCCGAGAATTATTGCGCGTTATTCTTCAGATGAAAGCGCACTCCCTGTTGCATGGTAAGGTGTTTCTTCGGGAGGATCAGTTTCATCGCACCATCACGGACTTCCCGGACGCCTCGAAGCTGCTGACAACCCGTGTCGAGTTGTCATGGGCTCCTCATGATTTACATGGATTGCTATGGCAATTACTTTGTAATGCTTCTGGGAAATCAGGGGAATGCCTTAGAGGCGTCTATAAATCTGTACTGGAAGAAGCCCCAATCGAGCAGGCGGGCGTTTGGCTCCTGCGAGAAGACTCCAAACGCGAAGGAAAAGCTCAAAGAGAGCTTTTTGAAAGGCTTGCGGGGAAATGGATGGGGCGAGACCGTCGACGGGGAATTCCATACACGTGGTCGGTAAGCCATCTGGAAGATGCGCGCCGACATGCGTCACCCCGCTCCTTCATTGCAGCTATCGGGACCGCCGCCGATGTGTCTAACCAGCGGTATCCAGAGCACTCCTACCCTTTGCATTACGAAAGCATCAAGCTCGGCGTTCAGAAGGCTTCTGAAATACGAGTTTCGGAAATGGCCGAAGACTACCAATGGGTTAAAACCCTGATGGAGCCGTTGAGAGGGATCACAGTGCCGTGCGACTTCAGCATGATAGAAGAGTGCTGGAACACCTCCTTTCCTCAAGGCGCAGGTGATATCGGATCAAATCATCTGCCCCCTCAGCGTATCGAGCAGGGGTGGCAAGGAATTCGCGAGGACCTTCAAGGCCTGGGAATCTTTGAAGCGATGAAAGACGGTCGTCTTAATATGCCCGATCTTTACCGAGTCGGATTCGGATTAGGACGACGAGGCGGTGTCAAGCCTATGAGAGCCGGTTCTAGGTAATACCTGTCACCCCCCTCACCCCTGCTTGGGCTTGACCACCTCATAGAGCGTCACCGGCATCGCCGAGCGCCAGCCGTGGAAGCGGCCGACGGGGTCGGCGTGGGCGACCGAGAGGCGGGTCAGCTCGCCGCCTAGCACGCCGTGCCAATGGGCGAGGCGGGCCTCGCTTTCGAGGGTGACGGCGTTGGCGACCAGCCGGCCGCCCGGTTTCAGGGCGATCCAGCAGCGTTCGAACACGCCATTGGCGGTCAGGCCGCCGCCGATGAAGATGGCGTCGGGATCGGGCAGGCCTTCAAGCACCGCCGGGGCGCGGCCTTCCACCAGTTCCAGGCCGGGAACGCCCAGGGCGGCGCGATTATGGGCGATGACATCGGCGCGTTCGGCATCGGCTTCGATGGCGAAGGCCCGGCAGCTGGGCGCGCTGCGCATCCATTCGATGCCGATCGAGCCGCAGCCCGCCCCCACGTCCCACAGCACCTGGCCGGGCAAGGGGGCGAGGTGGGCCAGCGTCACGGCGCGGACGGCGCGTTTGGTCAATTGGCCGTCGTGGCGATAGGCGCTGTCGGGCAGGCCGGCCAGCCGGGGCCAGGACTGGGCGCCCGCCTCGGCCCGGCAGTCGACGGCCACCAGATTGAGATCGGCGCAAGGCGCGGACTCGGCCGCCAGCCAGCCGCGCGCCGTGGCGTGGCGGATGCGCTCAGTCGGGCCGCCCAGGTGTTCGAGCACGATGAACGGGCTCTCGCCAAAGCCGCGTTCCACCAGCAAGGCGGCCAGGGCGGCCGGGGTCTGGCCGTCTTCCGACAAGATCAGCAGCCGGGCCTCGGGATAAAGAGCCACCCTGACGCTCTCGAGCGGGCGGCCATGGACGGTCAGCAGTTGGCAGTCCTGCAGCGGCCAGCACAGACGGGCGGCAGCCAGCGAGAACGACGAGGGCGCGGGCAGCACCCGCATTTCGCCCGGCTCGAGCCTCGCGGCCAGCGAGGCGCCGATGCCGTAATGCATGGGATCGCCGCTAGCCAGCACGCAGACCGGCGTTCCTCGGCGGGCCAGCACCAGATCATAGGCCAGGGAAAACGGGCTGGGCCAAGCTTGGCGCTCCTGCCCTGCGACCACCGGAACCAGATCAAGGTGGCGCTGGCCGCCCAGCAGCAGCGAGGCCTTGGCGATGGCGTCGCGCGCTCCCTCGCCCAGGCCGGCCAAACCGTCCTCGCCGATGCCCACCACCGTCAGCCACGCTGTCATGGTCGCTTCCTTTCCGGGCCAAAATCCCTGCCTTCGGGCGTGATACGCGACGCCGCTCCCCGCCGCAACCCCCGGCGGAACGCGGGCTTTCGCCGCCTGCGGCTTTTCGATCACCGCGCCCTAATCCAGGGACTCCGGATCAAAGCGCCCATGTTAAAGGATTCTCATTTAACGCGGCGTGATCTATAGGGTATCTGTCCGCCGCCGGAGCGCCGAACGGCGGAGCCGGCTTTGCCGAGAACGAGGGGTGCGATGATCGATTATAGCCGCGACGGCGCCGATATCTACCGGCGGTCCTTTGCCATCATCCGGGCGGAGGCCGATCTTTCGCGCATCCCGGCCGATCTGGAAAAGCTGGCGGTCCGCGTCGCCCATTCCTGCGGCATGGTCGATGTGATCAATGATCTGGTGTTCTCGCCCCAGGCCGGAGCGGCCGGGCGGGCGGCCTTGGCCGCCGGGGCGCCGATCCTGTGCGATTGCAAGATGGTGGCCGAGGGCATCACCCGCTCGCGGCTTGAAGGCGGCAACCCGGTGATCTGCACCCTGGCCGACAGCGGCGTGCCCGAACTGGCCCGCGAGATGGCCACCACGCGTTCGGCGGCGGCTTTGGAGCTGTGGCGGCCGATGCTGGCCGGGTCGGTGGTCGCCATCGGCAACGCGCCGACGGCGCTGTTCCGTCTGTTGGAAATGCTTGATGGCGGGGCGCCGCGCCCGGCCTTGATCCTGGGCTTTCCGGTCGGCTTCGTCGGCGCGGCCGAATCCAAGCAGGAATTGGCCGAGAACAGCCGCGATGTACCCTTTGTCGTGGTGCGTGGACGGCGCGGCGGCAGCGCGATGACGGTGGCGGCCATCAACGCCCTGGCGACGGAGCGCGAATGATGGCGGACAAGGGACGGCTGTTTGGCCTGGGCGTCGGTCCGGGCGATCCCGAATTGATCACGCTGAAGGCCCTGAAGCGCCTGCGGGCGGCGCCGGTGGTGGCCTATATGGCCGCGCGCGGCAAGGCCGGCAACGCCATCTCGATCGTCGCCGAGTATTTGAGCGAGGATCAGATCCGCCTGCCGCTGATCTATCCGGTGACCACGGAAAAACTGCCGCCGCCGTTCTGCTATGAAACGGCGATGAGCGATTTCTACGACGCCTCGGCCGAGGCGGTGGCGGCCCACCTGGAGGCCGGCCGCGATGTGGCGGCGCTGTGCGAGGGCGATCCGTTCCTTTATGGCTCGTTCATGTATCTGCACGACCGGCTGGCGACGCGCTATGAGACCGAGGTGGTGCCCGGCGTTTGCGCCATGCTGGCCTGCGCCTCGGTCGTCGGCGCGCCGCTGGTCTATCGCAACCAGACGCTGAGCGTGATCTCGGGCGTGTTGCCGGCCGAGGAGCTGGCCCGCCGCCTCGCCGACTGCGAAGCCGCGGCGATCATGAAGCTGGGCAGCAATTTCGCCAAGGTACGCGCCGTTCTGGCCGATCTCGGGCTGCTCGATCGCGCCCTTTATGTGGAACGCGCGACCATGGCCAATCAGCGGACCGAGGCCCTGGCGTCGATCGATCCGGCCAGCGTGCCCTATTTCGCCATGATCCTGGTGCCCGGCCGGCGGTGGGCGTCGTGAGCGGCGGCGGCAAGCTGAGCGTCGTCGGCCTTGGTCCGGGCGATGGCGCGCTGATGGCGCCGGCGGTGCGCGCCGCGCTTGATGCCGCCGAGGAGGTGATCGGCTATATCCCCTATGTCGAGATGGCCGGACCGTTCCGCGCCGATCAGCGCCTGCACGCCTCGGACAACCGGGTGGAGATGGACCGGGCGCGTCTGGCCTTCACCCTGGCGGCCGAGGGGCGGCGCGTGGTGGTGGTGTCCTCGGGCGATCCCGGCATCTTCGCCATGGCGACCGCGGTGATCGAGGCCCTGCACCAGGGCGACCAGCCGGGCTGGGCGGCGGTGGATCTGGAGATCCTGCCCGGCATCACGGCGGCGCAAGCCGCCGCAGCGCGGGTCGGGGCGCCGCTCGGTCACGACTTTTGCGTGATGTCGCTGTCGGACAATCTCAAGCCCTGGGAAATCGTTGAACGGCGGCTGGAACTGGCGGCTTCGGCCGATCTGGTGCTGGCCTTCTACAACCCGATCTCCAAGGCCCGGCCCTGGCAATTGGGCCGCGCCTTCGAGATCCTGCGCCGTTACCTGCCGGCAACCACCCCGGTGGTGCTCGGCCGCGATATCGGCCGGCCGGGGGAACGGGTGATCGTGACCACCCTGGGCGAGGTTCATCCCGAGCAGGTCGATATGCGCACGGTGGTCATCATCGGCTCGTCACAAACCCGCAGCTTCCCGCGCGCCGACGGCCGATCCTGGGTCTATACTCCGCGCTGGTATGGGAGCGAACGGGGCTAACCACCGTCCCTATCGATCCTCTCCCCGCAAGCGCTCCACCCAGGTCACCGCCTCGTCCGGGGTGGCGGCGGTGGGCAGGGGGGGGCGTTTGGGGCGGCGGCGCATGATGACGCGCAGGCCCAATTCGCGGGCGGCGGTCAGTTTGGCGTCGGTGGCGGTGCCGCCGCTGTTCTTGCAAACGATGGTGTCGATGGCCCGCGCGCCGAGCAGGGCACGTTCCGAGTCCAGCGAGAACGGGCCGCGGGCGAGCAGAACCTCGGCATGGGCGAAGGGCGGCAGCGGATCGGGGGCGTCGACCGAGCGGATCAGGAACCACAGGTGGCGCAAGGGGGTGAAGGCGTCGAGGTCCTGGCGGCCGAGCGCCAGCAGCACCCGATTGGCGGCGTAATCAAGAATTCCGGCGGCTTCTTGCCAGTTATCGACCTCGGCCCAGCGGTCGTAATCGCCGGCCACCCAAGCCGGACGCTCCAGGCGCAGCAGCGGCACCCCGGCCTTGTCGCAAGCCGCCGCCGCGTTCCAGCCCATGGTGCTGGCGAAGGGATGGGTGGCGTCGATCACCGCGTCGATTCTTTCCGTCGCCAGATAAGCGCCCAGGCCGTCGATGCCGCCGAAACCGCCGATTCGACAGGCCCCCGCCGGGCGGCGCGGGGTGGCGGTGCGTCCGGCCAGGGAACTGATCACCCGCAGGCCAGGCGCGGAGTCGAGGGCGGCGGCCAGGGCATAGCCTTCGCTGGTTCCACCGAGAATGAGCAGGCTAAGGGACATGGGAAACCTTCACGGAAGATCGCGATCAACGCCCGGTCTTTCGGCCAAGGGAGCGCGCGGATCGGTGCGCCGTTCGGCCGCCGAGCGCAGCAAGGCCGCCGCCCGGTAGGCGCCATGGACGAATTTGCCGTAGGGCAGGGTGATAAAAAAGCCCAGAACCGTGCCCAGATGCAAGGCGAGCAGCAGGCCCATCGCCGCCGTGTCGCGCAGGGCGAGCAGGACCAGACCGCTGAGCGCCACCGCGATCAGCATGGCCAGCAGGCAGCGGTCGGCGCCCAGGGTCTCGGCCGCCTGGGGCTCAGGGTCGGCGTGGCGTTTGAGCCAGGCCAGACCGCTCGCCCCCCCCACCATCAGGCAGCCGCCAACCAGCCCCAGCAGCACCGGCAGGCTGGTTAAAGGATAGGGGGCCTCGCGCCCCAGGCCATGGTGATAGACGGTCGCGGCGAGGGTCGAGCCCAAACACAGCAGGAATCCGCCGGCCAGGGCATGGTGAAGCCAGCGGCGGCGATGGCTCGGGCGATCGTCGGTCTCGAAACAGCCCCGGCCGCCGCCCTTGAGATTGCGCAAGGAGACGATATCGGCCAAGGCCCGCCCCCAGACGCGGGCCAGCGGGGCGGCGGGCGGTCCCTGGGCGCCCTCCCGCCAGAACCGCGCCACGCCCAGGCCGACGGCCAGCGCCGCCCAACCCAGGGTGAGCAGGGCGATCGGCGTCATCACCCCCCAGGGGATCACCCCATAGAACGCCCCGGGGGCGGCATTGGCGGCGAACAGATCCTGCGACGGAACCAGCAGCACGGTAAGCAGCGGCACGACCAGCGTGGCCGCCAGGGCCAGGGCCAGCACGGCCGGTCCTTTCAGGGGGCGGGGCCAAGCATGGCGGGCGTAGCTTTCGGCCCGCACCCGGGCCAGGGTGGCGGGAACGACGATGGCGAAGACATGGGGCGGCGTGTATTGGCAGGCGTGCCAGCAGGCCTGACAGCCATGGCAGAGATGGGCGAGATGGCCGAGATCGCCCGACGTCAGGGCCGGCCGGCGCTCGGCGGCGCGGAAGACGTCGCATAATCCGGTGCAATAGCCGCAAACAGTGCATAGGGCGAGAACCCGGCGGGCCTCGGCCTCGGCGGCGGAGGCGCCGGGCGCCGGCGCGGGTGGGGGGGGGAGGTCACAGGGATCGAACACGCCGCGCCGCTCCTTCGCCGGCAAGCCGGCCAAATACCCCGCCAATGGTCAAAGCCGCCCCCGACAGATAGCCCGCCCCGAGCAGCGCCGGGGCCATGATCATGCCGGCGGCGAACAGCCCCAGGCAAGGCCCGTTCTCGCCGCGCCTTACCCGGGCCTCGCCATCGACGCCCACCCCCTCGCCGGTGAAGGTGGTTCCCGGGCGCATCGGATAGGCATGAAAGGGCGGCGCGTTCAGCGGTCGGGCAAGGCGGCTTTTGGCGGGAATGAGGCCCAGGGTATGGGCGTCGTCGCCGGTCCCGTCGCCCGTCCCGCTGATCGCCCGGTTATAGGCGAGCAGGGTGTCGACGAAGGGCGCCACCGGCAGGGCGAGCTTTTCGGCCAGGGCGGCCGGGGTCATCGCCGAAATCGGCGGATAGATCGAGGCCGGCGAGCGGGCCAGCCCGGCCGAATCGAGGATGACATGGGCCAGGGCCCGCGGCCGTCCGGCCACCAGACGGCCCCAGGTGGAATAGCGCGGCGGTCCGATGACGGCGCCCTCGTCGGCGAAGCGCCGTCCGCTGTCATCGACCACGATCCCCCAGGGCATGCCATCGACCCGGGTGACGATGCCGCCGTCCTCGCGCGGGGAACGGGCGTCGACGGCGACCAGATGGCAGGCCCCGGCCACGCCCGCCCGCGCCGCGCCGGCGGCGAAGAGCGCCTTGAGCAGGGCGCCATCGACAAGGGGGCTGCCGCGATTGTGGAAATGGGCGGCTTGGTCGCCCCAGGTCTCGGCCAGCCAAAGCCGATCGCCCTGATAGCCGCCGCTGCCCAGGATCACCGTCTTCGCCGGGCAAAGCGCCAAGGCGCCGCCGGGGCCGGTCAGGGCAATGGTTTGTGGACCATCGGCCAAGGCCACGGCGCTCGCCCGCCAGCCGTTCTCGACCACGACCCCCAGGCGGTGGCAGGTGGCATACAGGGCATTGACCATGGCCTTGCCGCCGCCGCGCAGGAACACCGTTTTGCGCGACCAGGGCAGGGCGCCCTCGGCCGGAGCCTGAAAATCCACGCCCTGGGCGGCCAGCCAGTCGGGCAGGGTGCTCGAGCCGGCGCAGAGGATCTCGATCAGGGCGGGGTCGGCCAGACCGCCGCTGGCCGTGATCAGATCCTCGCGGAATTCCGCCAGCGGGTAGCGCCCGGGAACCAGCGGGGTGGGGGTGTCATGGGCCAAGCGGAAATTGCGCGAATGGCGGCTGTTGCCGCCGCGCAGGGCCTTGGGCGCGGCATCGACCAGCCGCACCGACACCCCGGCCCGGCGGGCGGCGATGGCGGCGCACAGCGCGGCCATGCCGCCGCCGATCACCAGCACATCGCAGGCGGGGGCGGGCTCGGGCGGCGTGGAAGGCGGGGGGATCCTTGGCATGGGGCCGATCATGACCCAGGCGGTGGCGGCGGGGAAAGCGGCTTTTCCCCGGACGCCCTGACCAGAAGCCCTTAACCGCCGCGCCGGGGCATGCGGAAGGGCAGCAGCGGCCAGACCCAGCCGGCGCGCAAACGGTCGAGATCGATGCTTTCATGAACGGCCCGGGTCTCTTCGCCGGCCAAACGGGTGGACAGCAGCGAGCGGGCGTAGAAGGGGGTGTCTTCCAGGGTGCGCAAGACCGTGGGCGGCGCCCCGACGTCGCAGCGCGTTCCCCGGGCCACCCGCCACCCAGTGGCTCCCAGCGGCGCCTTGGGCGGGGGTGAAAAGGCCGACAGCGCGCCGTCGCGGTCAACGCGCAAGGACAACAAGCGGTCGGCGCCTTGGCGCGGGGTCACCTCATAGAGCAGGGCCGCGCCGCCATCGGCCAGCGGCGCCCGCGACCAGTCCCAGCGCGAGAAGGCGTCCTGCAGGGGTTCGCTGCCGCAGTTGAAATCGAAATAGCCATGGCCGTTCCACCGGATGTCGGGATTGTCCATGCGCAATTCCACCCGCGAGCGCGGGGCGAAGGGCCACCACACATGGCGGCCGGCGCCATCAAGGACTTGCGGAACGGTGGTGCGGACCTCGGGATGGATGACCACTTCGCCGCGCACCCGCGCCGGCTTGGGAAAGCTGATCTCGTTAAGCGTGATGCGCAGGGCCGTTCCATCCCAGCGCAGGGCGCTGGGGCCGATGGCCAGGGTGCTGTCATCGCGAACCAGGGCCTCGCGGCCGCGCTCGGTCATCGCCCAGCGCCCGCCGCGTCGGTTGTACAGGGCGACGTTGATGGCCACGTGGTTTTCCGGATCACGGCGCTTGGCCCAATGGTAATAGGGCGAAAAGACGCTGCCGACGAAGGCGATCAGGGTGAAGGCCTGGGCGCCGTCGTCGCTGAAGGCGTCGACATACCACCAGGCATAGCCGCCCGGGGCTACCGGCCGCGCGAAGTCAGGTCCGCCAGAACCGCCTGGGCCGCCAACCGTCCCGATAAGGCCGCCATCGGCACCCCCGGTCCCGGATGGACGCTGCCCCCCGCCAGATAGAGGCCGGGCATCGCCGTTTTCGCCCCCGGCCGGTCGAAGGTCGCCGACCACCCGTGCGACGCCCGGCCGTAGAGCGCTCCCCCCGTCGCCGGGAACAGGCTGTTGAAGTCGGCCGGAGTCGTTACCCGGGTCGCCTCCGGCGTCCGGCGCAGCGTTAGGCCGCAACGTTCCAGGAAGGCGAAGGTCCGGGCGGTGCATGTGTCGAGCTCCATGGCATCGGGAAAGGAAAGATCCCCGCGGGCGGGGGCGTTGACCAGAACCAGCAGCCGTTCGGGGCGGGGCCCGCTCGGGCCGACGGTGGGGGCCTTGTCGCCCCGGTCCTGGGCGCAGACATAGACCGTGGGGGAGCTGGGCAGACGGCCGTGGGTGAAGATGTCGCGGAATTCCCCCGGATAATCATTGCCGAAGAAGACGCTGTGGCGCAGCAGGGGAAACCCCTCCGCCTCCGCCAACAGGCCCCAGGTGACCGCGGAGAGAGAGCGCGCGGTGGGCGGCACCGGCGGAACCGCCGCAGCCACCTGAGGTCCGAAACAGCGCGCGGCCAGGGCCGCCGCGTCGCCGTTGATGAGAACGATGTCGGCGGCGAGACGTTCGCCGCCCTGAAGGATAAGGCCGCCGACCTTGCCGTTTTCCACCAGCACGCTTTCGGCGGTGGTGGAATAGCGAAACGTCGCGCCCTTGGCCGTCGCCAGATCGGCCATGGCCCGGGCGATCTGGTGCATGCCGCCGTCGACCATCCACACCCCTTGCTGCTCGACATGGGCGACCAGCATCAGGGTCGCCGGGGCGAGAAAGGGCGAGGAGCCGCAATAGGTGGCATAGCGGCCGAAAAGCTGGCGCAGCCGGGGATCGTGAAAATGCTCGCCCAGGGCCTTCCACAGCAAGGTGAAGGGCGAGATGCGGGCGAGGCCCGACAGGCCCGACAACCCGGAGCGGCGCACCAATTCGCCCGGACTTGGCCGCTGGCCGCGAATGAAGGGGCCTTCCAAGGCCTGCCAGATGCCGCGCGCCCGGGCGCAGAAGGCGACGAAGCGCTTGGCTTCGGCCGCCCCGGCCAGCTCGCCCACCGCCTCGGTCGAACGCGCGGCGTCGGCGAACAGATCGAAGGGCGCGCCGTCGCCCCAGGTGTGGCGGGCCAGCACCTCGGCGGCGCGCAAACGGAGCGACTCGCCAAGCGAGGCCCCGGCGTCGGCGAAGAGCTCCTCGAACACCCAGCGCATGGTGAAAACCGTCGGCCCGGCGTCGAGCCGGGCGCCGCCGACGGCGATCTCGCGCATCTTGCCGCCGGGCGACGGGGATCGCTCAAGGACGGTGACGCGCAGGCCACGCGATGCGAGATCGATGGCCGCCGCCAGTCCGCCCATGCCGGCGCCTACCACGACCACGTGCTGGGTCTTCACAAGCCTTTATCCTTTGTCGATCGCCATTGACTCGAGCCTACCAAATGTCCATGCTGATTTACAGTTTCGAGTGGCAACTTTTGTTGACAATCGACATGTCGACGGTGCAATCCCTAAGGGATTAGGGGCCACATGCGGGCATGGCGGGCGGCAAGCCGGCGACCCTGTTTGGCGGCTGTTTTCGGGGGCGGGAGACGCGATCATGGATGTTCGGCAACATATCGACAACGTTCTTGAAGCCACGATGACCCGGGCGGATCTGCCCGACGCGCCACCCTTGCTGGCCAAGGCCATGCGCCACGCCGTGTTTCCCGGTGGTGGGCGCCTGCGGCCGCGGTTGACCCTGGCCGTCGCCGCCGCCTGCGGCAATGACCTGCCCGCCGCCGCCGATGCCGCCGCCGCCGCCATCGAACTGCTCCATTGCGCCTCGCTCGTCCACGATGATCTGCCCTGCTTCGACGACGCCCACTCCCGCCGGGGTCAGGCCTCGGTCCATGTCGCCTATGGCGAGCCGCTGGCGGTTCTGGCCGGCGACGCCCTGATCGTCATGGCCTTCCAGGGCTTGGCCAGCGGTCTGGCCATGGTTCCCGAGCGGTTGCCCCTGCTGCTGGGCATCGTCGCCGACGCGGTGGGCATGCCCGCCGGCATCTGCGCCGGTCAGGCCTGGGAAAGCGAACCGACGGTTAAACTGGCCGAATACCAGCGGGCCAAGACCGGCGCCCTGTTCGCCGCCTCGACCATGGCCGGCGCCGCGGCGGCTGGCCGCGAGGCGCGGTCCTGGCGGATGTTGGGCGAATGCCTGGGCGAGGCCTATCAGGTGGCCGATGATCTGCGCGATGTCGCCGCCGATCCGGCCGAACTGGGCAAGCCGGTGGGTCGCGACGCGGCGCTGGGACGGCCCAACGCCGTTGGTCATCTGGGAATCGTCGGCGCCGTGCGCCGGCTGGAAAGTCTGGTCGCCGATGCGGTGGCCTCGGTGCCCGATTGCGCCGGAGCCGGGGCGTTGCGCGCGCTTATTCACAAGGAAGCCGAACGCTTCCTGCCCAAGGAACTGGCGCGCTACGCCGCCTGATCGCTCCGACGCCGCCCTGGCGCCGGAGGTCCGGTTTTCCCGAGCCCGGTTTTCCTGGTCGCGGTGATCCTGACGGAGTCGGGAGCCGCAAGGGGAACCACCAAGGATCGCAACACGCAAGTTGAGTGCCGCTTGGCGCTGGACCGATGGAGCATGGCGCCCTGGGGCGCCGGAACACGCCATGAAAACACTGTCTTCCCATGCCGTTTCCGACGCCCTGACCGGGTGGCGCGACCGTCTTCTGACCAATGACCGCTTCCAGTATTGGGCGATGCGCCTGCCGGGGCTGCGCACGATCGCCCGGCGCCGGGCGCGCTCGTTGTTCGATCTCTGCGCCGGCTTCGTCTATTCCCAGGTGCTTGACGCCTGCGTTCGTTTGGATCTGTTGCCGGTTCTGGCCGAAGGGCCGCAGACGGCGACGGTGGTGGCCGAGCGCATCGCCCTGCCGGTCGAAGGGGCGCGGCGTCTGCTTGAGGCGGCGGTGTCGCTCGATCTGGTCGAGCGGCGACGCGGCGGCCGATTCGGTCTGGGGGCGCTGGGGGCGGCGATGCTGGGCAACCCGGCGGTGTTGGCCATGGTGCGCCATCATGGGTTGTTCTATCAAGACATGCGCGATCCGGTGGCCCTGCTGCGCGGCGAAGCCGGAGAGACGGCGCTGTCGCGCTATTGGGCCTATGCCCGTTCCCAGGCTCCCGACGAGTTGGCCGAGCCGGCGGTGAGCGATTATTCGGCTTTGATGAGCGCCTCGCAGGCTTTGGTCGCCGACGAGATTCTTGACGCGGTGCCGCTGGGCAATGCGCGTTGCCTGATGGATATCGGTGGCGGCGAGGGTGGCTTCATGGCCGCGGTGCTTGGCCGCTATCCGAAGATTCGCGGCATCGTCTTCGATCTGCAATCGGTGGCCGATCGCGCCGCCGACCGCCTGGACGCCGCCGGATTCGAACCCCGCGTGCGAGTCGCCGGCGGCGACTTCCGAGTCGATCCGCTGCCCACCGAGTCGGATGTCATGACCCTGGTCCGCGTCGTTCACGATCACGATGACGACACGGTGCGCGCCCTGTTGGCCGCCGCCCACCGGGCGCTTCCCGACTCCGGCCTGCTGATCGTCGCCGAGCCGATGGCCGATACCCCGGGCGCCGAGCCGATGGGCGCGGCCTATTTCGGGTTTTATCTGCTGGCCATGGGCAGTGGACGGCCGCGGAGCCGGGCGACACTGACCGAAATGCTGCGCGAAGCCGGCTTTGCCGACGTACGGATGGCGAAAACCCGCAATCCGTTGCTGACTCAGGTTCTGGTTGCGCGCAAGGCGGCGCCCGCGTCGCTTGCGGCGGTCGGCGCCAAGGTCCCCCAGGCTGCGGGCGACTGTAAGTAAAGATTGACATTCACGGCAGTCAGGCTAACCTGACAGCAGTTGTTTCGGCTCGAACCACGAGACGCCTTTATGGACACCCTCGCCGTCGTCATCCAAGAACCCGAGCGTCTGACGCTCAGCCGGCTGGATCTCACCGATCCGGCGCCTGGCGACGTGGTCGTGGATGTCGAATGGAGCGGGATCAGCACCGGAACCGAACGGTTGCTGTGGTCGGGGCGGATGCCGCCCTTCCCGGGGATGGGATATCCGTTGGTGCCTGGATACGAGTCGGTCGGTCGGGTGATCGCCGTTGGGTCGCAGGCGCGGGCCAAGGTGGGGACGCAGGTCGGTGATCGGGTGTTCGTTCCCGGTGCGCGGTGTTATGGCGCGGTGAACGGCCTGTTCGGTGGCGCCGCGTCGCGGGTGGTTGTGCCCGCCGATCGGGTGGTCGCCCTTCCCGAGGGGTTGGACGACAAGGGTGTGTTGTTGGCGCTGACGGCCACGGCCTACCACGCCATGGTCATCGCCGGGGATCTCCGGCCCGAGTTGATCGTCGGTCACGGCGTCCTCGGTCGGTTGCTCGCCCGGCTGGTGGTCGGGGTCGGCGGTACGGCGCCGACGGTTTGGGAGCGTAATCCGCAGCGTCGGAGCGGGGCGATCGGTTATGCGGTCGTCGATCCGGCGGAGGATCCGCGTAAGGATTATCGCTGCATTTGTGATGTCAGCGGCGACGCGACGATCCTTGATACCCTGGTGGCGCGCTTGGCGCGTGGCGGTGAGATCGTTCTGGCGGGGTTCTATGAATCGGCCCTGTCGTTCACTTTCCCGCCGGCTTTCATGCGCGAAGCCAGGATCCGTGTGGCGGCCGAATGGCGGCCCGAAGATTTGGCGGCGGTGATCGACATGATCGTTGATGGGCGGATGTCGCTCGATGGTCTGATCACCCACCGCGAGGAGGCCCCGCAGGCCGCCTCGGCTTATCGGACGGCGTTCACCGACCCGTCTTGTCTGAAGATGGTTTTGGATTGGAGAGCTTGCTCATGAGCGCGCCCCTCCGCGATGTGGCCGCGATTACCCCCGCCCCTCTGGCGTCGACCGCCAAGAAGGAGACGCAGGTCATCGCGATCTATGGCAAGGGCGGCATCGGCAAAAGTTTCACGCTCGCCAACCTGTCCTACATGATGGCGCAGAAGGGCAAACGCGTTCTTCTGATCGGCTGTGACCCTAAAAGCGACACCACGTCGCTGCTGTTCGGTGGCCGGGCTTGCCCGACCATCATCGAGACTTCGTCGGCGCGCAAGCTCGCCGGCGAGGACCTTGGTATCGGCGACGTGTGCTTCAAGCGCGACGGCGTCTATGCCATGGAGCTGGGCGGTCCCGAGGTGGGTCGGGGCTGCGGTGGCAGGGGAATTATCCATGGGTTTGAAACCCTGGAAAAGCTTGGCTTTCACGAGTGGGGCTTCGACTACGTCCTGCTCGACTTCCTTGGTGACGTGGTTTGCGGGGGCTTCGGTCTGCCGATCGCCCGCGATCTTTGTCAGAAAGTGATCGTTGTCGGGTCTAACGACCTGCAGTCCCTCTATGTCGTCAACAACGTCTGCTCGGCGGTGACCTATTTCCGCAAGATGGGCGGCAATGTCGGCGTGGCGGGGATGGTCATCAACAAGGATGACGGGACCGGCGAGGCTCAGGCCTTCGCCGCGAAGGCGGGCTTGCCGGTCCTGGCGTCCATTCCCGCCGACGAGGATCTGCGACGCAAAAGCGCCGCTTATCAGATCGTCGGCCGTCCCGGATCCCCCTGGGGTCCGCTGTTTGAACAGCTTGCGATCAACGTGGGGGAGGCACCGCCCCTGCAGCCGACGCCGCTCGATCAGGACAGCCTGCTTGGCCTGTTCAGCGGAGACGAGGTGGGTCGAGACGTGGTGCTTGAACCGGCCACTCCCGAAGACATGCGCGGGGGCGCTGTCGTCGAGAAGGCCTCGCTTGAAGTGGTTTACGATAGCGTCTGAGTTTTTCCGTCCGCCTTTCGTTTGCTTTTCCGCTGGTCTTCGCTCCCAATTTTTTGGAATCCCGTTCGCGATGGCACCCTTCGACCACACCAGTGAAATCCCGATGACGGAGCTGCCCGCCGAGGCGGCCCAGGTCGTCGCCGGGTGCCACGTCGGATCCGACGCGATGCGTCGGTCCGCCGAGGTCGCTGGCAATGGGGCGGTGCTGGCGCGCTATGCGGCCGATTATCCGGCCGGTCCGCATGACCAGCCGCAAAGCATGTGCCCGGCCTTCGGGTCGTTGCGCGTCGGCCTGCGGATGCGGCGGACGGCCACGGTGTTGTCGGGCTCGGCCTGCTGCGTCTATGGCCTGACCTTCGTGTCGCATTTCTACGGGGCCAAGCGTTCGGTCGCCTATGTGCCGTTCTCGTCGGAGACCCTGGTCACCGGCAAGCTGTTCGAGGATATCCGCGACGCGGTCGAGGATCTGGCCGATCCCGCCCTTTATGACGCGGTGGTGGTGACCAATCTTTGCGTGCCCACCGCCTCGGGCGTGCCGCTGCGGCTGTTGCCCAAGGCGATCAACGGCGTGCGCATCATCGGCATCGACGTTCCCGGGTTCGGGGTGCCGACCCATGCCGAGGCCAAGGACATCCTGTCGGGCGCCATGCTGGCCTATGCCCGGGGCGAGGCCGAACAGGGCCCGGTCCAGGCGCCGCGCGGCGGTCCGGCCAGCCGGCCGACCATCACCTTGCTTGGCGAAATGTTCCCGGCCGATCCGATGGGGATCGGCGCCATGCTCGACCCCCTGGGTCTGGCCGTTGGCCCGGTGGTTCCGGTCGGCGAATGGCGCCAGCTTTACGCCGCGCTGGATTGCGCCGCCGTGGCGGCGATCCATCCCTTCTATACCGCCAGCTTGCGCGAATTCGCCGCCGCCGGCCGCACCGCCGTCGGATCGGCCCCGGTGGGCCGCGACGGCACCGCCGCTTGGCTTGCCGCCATCGGCGAGGCTTGCGGCATCGCCGCGGCCAAGGTGGCGACGGCGCAGAACCGCTTCCTGCCGTTGATCGGCGAGGCCCTGGCCAAGGCGCCGATCCGCGGACGGATCACCCTGTCGGGCTATGAGGGATCGGAACTGATCGTCGCCCGCGTGCTGGTCGAAAGCGGCGCCGATGTCGCCTATGTCGGCACCGCCTGTCCGCGCACGCCGTGGTCGGAAGACGATCGCGCTTGGTTGGAAGCCCGGGGCGTACCGGTGAAATTCCGCGCCTCGCTGGAAGATGATCTGGCCGCCGTTGACGCCCTGGCCCCCGATCTGGCGATCGGCACGACGCCGGTGGTTCAGCACGCCAAGCAAAAGGCCATTCCGGCGCTGTATTTCACCAACCTGATTTCCGCCCGGCCGCTGATGGGGCCGGCCGGCGCCGGCTCGCTGGCTCAGGTTATCAACGCCGCCCTGGCCAATAAGGCCCGGTTTGAAACCATGCGCGCCTTCTTCGAAGGCCCGGCCGAAGGGGAGGGCGGGCGATGATGCTGCTCGACCACGACCGCGCCGGCGGCTATTGGGGCGCCGTTTATGTGTTTGGGGCGCTGAAGGGACTGCAGGTGGTGATCGATGGCCCCGTGGGCTGCGAGAACCTGCCGGTGACCGCCGTTCTGCATTACACCGACGCCCTGCCTCCGCACGAGCTGCCGATCGTCGTGACCGGCCTTGGCGAAAGCGAGTTGGGCCGCGACGGAACCGAAGCGGCGATGACCCGCGCCCATGCGACGCTCGATCCCAGCCGCCCGGCGGTGGTGGTGACCGGCTCGATCGCCGAGATGATCGGCGGCGGGGTGACGCCGGCGGGCACCGGCCTCAAGCGCTTCCTGCCGCGCACCATCGACGAGGACCAGTGGCAGAGCGCCGACCGGGCCTTGCGCTGGCTGTGGAGCGAGTTCGGGGCGGGCAAGCGGACGAAGACGCCGGCGCGCCCGGCAGAGGCTAAGCCGCGGGTCAATATCATCGGTCCGTCCTACGGCATGTTCAACATGTGGTCCGACATCGCCGAGATCCGTCGGCTGGTCGAGGGCATCGGCGCCGAGATCGCCCTGGAATTCCCGCTGGGCAGCCATCTGGACGACGTGCCGCGTCTGGCCGAGGCCGATGTCAATATCTGCCTCTACCGTGAATTCGGACGCGGCCTCTGCGAGGCGCTCGGCAAGCCCTATCTGCAGGCGCCGATCGGCTTGCATTCGACGACCGCCTTCCTGCGCACCCTGGGCCAGTTGCTCGGCCTTGATCCCGAGCCGTTCATCGAGCGCGAGAAGCAGACGACGATCAAGCCGTTGTGGGATCTGTGGCGCTCGGTCACCCAGGATTTCTTCGGCACCGCCAGCTTCGGCATCGCCGCCAACGAAACCTATTCCCGGGGCGTGCGCCACTTCCTCGAAGAGGAAATGGGCCTTCCCTGCCGCTTCTCCTTCGCCCGCAAGGCCGGGTCGAAGACCGATAATCAGGCGATCCGTCAGGCGATCAAGGACACGCCGCCGCTGGTGCTGTTTGGCAGCTTCAACGAACGCATGTATCTGGCCGAGGCCAATGGTCGGGGCGCCTATGTTCCGGCGTCGTTCCCCGGCGCCATCATCCGGCGCCATACCGGAACGCCCTTCATGGGCTATTCGGGTGCCACCTATCTCGTTCAGGAAGTGTGCAACGCCCTGTTCGACATGCTTTTCAACATCCTGCCGATGGCCCGCGATCTTGACGCGGTCGAGGCGACGCCGTCGCGGATGCACGACGAGCTGCCCTGGGATGACGAGGCGCGCGCCGTGCTTGATCGCACGGTCGAGGCTCAGCCGGTGGTGGCGCGTATTTCGGCGGCCAAGCGCCTGCGCGACGCCGCCGAGCGCAGCGCCCGGGCGGCGGGTGAAGGACAGGTTACGGCGGCGCGGGTTATCCGCCTGCTCGATCTTCAGGCTGGAGCGTAAGGGCATGGCGCGGATGATCCGCCCGCTCTCGGGCTCGCCACACGAGGTTTTCCGGGGTTTTCCGCTCCTTTCGGGGCAGAACACGCCGGATAACAAGGTCCGTCCCGACCTGGTCGGGTGGACTTCTTACCGCGGTTCTTCACCGCGGTAGAGCAGCCGTTCCCTGCGCGGATGCAGTGGAATGGTTTTCTGGGCAAGAATTAGGAGGTAGCACCTATGGCTGAAGTTAAGCAAGAAAGCCTCTCCGGGATTACCGAAGGAGAAGCCAAGGAATTTCACAAGATTTTCACGTCCAGCATCCTGGTGTTCTTTGGCGTCGCCGCCTTCGCTCACCTGCTGGTGTGGATCTGGCGTCCCTGGGTTCCGGGCCCGAACGGCTACTCGGCCCTCGAGACCCTGACTCAGACTCTGACCTACCTTTCTTAAGGAGACGGCGATATGTGGCGCATTTGGCAGCTTTTTGATCCGCGTCAGGCTCTCGTCGGTCTGGCCACCTTCTTGTTCGTTCTGGCTCTGCTGATCCACTTCATTCTGCTGAGCACCGAGCGCTTCAACTGGCTGGAAGGCGCTTCGACGAAGCCCGTCCAGACCTCGATGGTCATGCCGTCGTCGGACCTCGCCGTTTAATCTAGGTCACGCTCCAACAGTAGCGGACGGGGATCCCGGCTAACGCCGCCCCGTCCGCTGCCGCAAGGCCGGCAGGGCGGCTGCCGTTTCCATACTCCCGACCGGAGGGGCCAGCTATGGCGTTGCTCAGTTTTGAAAGAAAATATCGTGTCCGCGGCGGGACGCTGATCGGCGGGGATCTGTTCGACTTCTGGGTGGGGCCCTTTTATGTGGGCTTCTTCGGAGTCACGACGCTCCTCTTTACCGTTCTTGGCACCGCGCTGATCGTTTGGGGGGCCGCTCTTGGTCCCTCGTGGACTTTTTGGCAGATCAGCATTAACCCCCCTGACGTCAGCTATGGCCTCGCCATGGCGCCGATGGCCAAGGGTGGGCTTTGGCAGATTATTACCTTCAGTGCCATCGGCGCATTCGTTTCGTGGGCGCTGCGTGAGGTCGAAATCTGCCGCAAGCTCGGTATCGGCTATCACATTCCGTTCGCGTTCGGTTTCGCCATCCTGGCTTATGTCAGCTTGGTGGTTATTCGTCCGGTGATGATGGGCGCCTGGGGCTATGGTTTCCCCTATGGCTTCATGACCCACCTCGACTGGGTGTCGAACACCGGTTACCAGTACGCCAACTTCCACTACAACCCGGCCCACATGCTGGGTATTACGCTTTTCTTCACCACCTGCTTGGCGTTGGCCCTGCACGGCTCGCTGATTCTTTCCGCCGCTAACCCCGGCAAGGGCGAAGTGGTCAAGGGCCCCGAGCACGAAAACACCTATTTCCAGGACACCATTGGCTATTCGGTGGGCACGCTTGGTATCCACCGCGTGGGTCTTATCCTGGCTCTCAGCGCTGTCGTGTGGAGCATCATCTGCATGATCCTCAGCGGCCCGATCTACACCGGGAGCTGGCCTGATTGGTGGCTTTGGTGGCAGAAGCTTCCCTTCTGGAACCATGGGTAAGGGGGTACACCGATGTCGGAATATCAAAATATCCTCACCGGCGTGCAGGTGCGTACCGCGCCCCATTCCGCTCCTATCGCCAAGGGGATTTTCCCCCGTCTAGGCAAGCCCGGGTTCTCCTACTGGTTGGGTAAGATCGGCGATGCGCAGATCGGCCCCATCTATCTGGGAACCACCGGTGTCCTGTCGCTGGTCTTCGGCTTCTTCGCCATCGAGATCATCGGCTTCAACCTGCTGGCCTCTGTGAACTGGTCGCCGATGGAATTCGGTCGTCAGTTCTTCTGGCTGGGCCTTGAGCCTCCCGCCGCCGAATATGGTCTGGGCTTCGCGCCCTTGGCCGAGGGTGGCTGGTGGCAGATCGCCGGCTTCTTCCTGACCACCTCGATCCTGCTGTGGTGGGTGCGCATGTATCGCCGCGCCCGCGCCCTCAAGATGGGCACCCATACCGCTTGGGCCTTCGCTTCGGCGATCTTCCTCTTTCTGTCGCTGGGCTTCATCCGCCCGCTGCTGATGGGGAACTTCTCCGAGTCCGTGCCCTTCGGGATCTTCCCGCATCTGGAATGGACGAACTCGTTCTCGCTCAACTACGGGAACTTCTTCTACAACCCGTTCCACATGCTCTCGATCGCCTTCCTGTATGGCTCGGCTCTGCTGTTCGCCATGCACGGTGCGACCATCCTGGCGGTCTCCCGCCTGGGCGGCGACCGGGAAGTCGAGCAGATCACCGACCGTGGTACGGCCGCTGAGCGTGCCGCCCTTTTCTGGCGCTGGACCATGGGCTTCAATGCCACCATGGAATCCATCCATCGCTGGGCTTGGTGGTTCGCCGTTCTCTGCACCTTCACCGGCGCCATCGGCATCCTGCTGACCGGCACCGTGGTCGACAACTGGTTCGAGTGGGGCGTGAAGCACGGTCTGGCCCCGGCTCCCTGAGCCTGAGCTTGATCGCATAGCCTACCGTCCTTGATCGCCTCGCGGCGGAACAGGACCTACGGGGCGGGAATGGTCGAACAGACCGTTCTCGCCCTGTTGCTTTTGGCGGCTTGCGTCTTTGTTTCGAAAGGGGGGGGCTTGCTACGCGGGGATCTTTACGGCCGGGGCATCCTTGGGCAAAGGAGCCCCGGCCAAAGATCGTTCTGGGTAGCGGTCAGAGGCTGTTAAGCCTGAAGCGTCCGGAGGTGGGGTAGGGGGCAAAGAACAAGAGGTATGGCTTTAAGCATTGAAAGCATGGGCGGTCCAGAGGGCGGATCCCCTGGGGTGGATATCGGGTTTCTGAAGGGCGGATCCTTCTGAGACCGTCGATATAATTAGAATGCCTCAAAGCGAGAGAAGTTGCAAAGACATAGTTGGGGGGTCAGCTAATTTTTTTCCCTCCATCGGAAAGAGCGGCGATCCTCTGGGTGTGTGCTCCCCTAAGGCCTTGTTTCCAAATAAAAACGCGCCAGAGGAATCGTCTCTGGCGCGTTTTGATCAAGGGCTGGAGGACCGGATCAACCCCGGCGGGAGGGTCGGGTTCTCCGGCCGGGCGCTGGTCCGCCCGGCCGGAAGGACGCCTGAGAGCCAAGCAAATCGTCGTCGCACTCTGCTGCGGAGTGCTGGGGATTTGCCTTAGCGGACGGCCGGCGCCGTCGGGTCGGCGGCCGGTGGCAGGCCTTCGGGACGGCCGACGACGACGGCGGTCAGCTGATCGGGGGTCATCAGCCGCTTGGCCACCCGGCGCAGATCGTCCGTGGTCAAAGCCAGGATCTCGGCGTTGCGACGATCGATGTAATCGGCGGGAAGGTCGGTCATCCGCATCGAGGCGAGGATGGCGGCCACCGCCTCGGTCGAGGTGAAGCGCAGCGGCCAGGCGCCGGTCAGATAGGTCTTGGCATCGGCCAGTTCCTGATCGGTCGGGCCGCTTTCGGCCATGCGCGCCCATTCCGCCCGCATCACCGCCAAGGACTCGCCCAGGCGGGCGTTCTGCGTCGCCGTGCCGGCCAGCCAGAGGCCGACGGTGCGGAAGGGGTAAAGGGTGCTATAGACCGAATAGGCGAGGCCGCGTTTCTCGCGCACCTCGTTCATCAGCCGGCTGTTGAAGCCGCCGCCGCCCAGAATGTAGTTGAGCACATAGGCGGCCTGCCAATCGGCATCCTCGCGCTTCAAACCGCCCTGGGCAAGCAGGGCGATGCTTTGCGGGATGTCGCGGTCGATCACCGTCGTCGTTCCGGCAAGGCGCGGGGTGGGGACGGGCAGGGGCGGCTGATCGCCGGTGGCGGGCAGGTCGCCGAAGGTCCGCTCGAGCAGGGCGCTTAGGTGCTCGGGCGTGATATCGCCGGCCACGCCGATCGCCAACCCCTGGCGGACCAATTGGCGCCGCACGAAGCCGCGCAGGTCGTCGGCGGTGATGGCGCGCAGGCCCTCTTCGCTGCCCTGTTCGTCGAAGGCATAGGGGCTATCGGCGAAGACGGCGGCGAACAACGCCTTGCTCGCCAGGGTCTGCGGATCGGCCTCGCCCATGCGGACGGCGGTCATCACCTGGGCGCGGATGCGGTCAACCGGCTCGGCGTCGAAACGCGGTTCGTGAAGGGCCAGACGCAGCAGCGCGAAGGCGTCCTCAAGGGTGGCGGTAGTGGTCTTCAACGAACCCGAAAAGCTGTCGCGCCCGGCGTCGAAGCGCAGCTCGATCGCCTGATCCTCCAGGCGGGCACGGAAGGCTTGCGAGTCATAGGGCCCGGCCCCCTCGTCAAGCAGGCCCGAGGCGAGCGTCGCCAGTCCCCGGCGATCGGCGGGGTCGCTGACCGCGCCGCCGGGAAGAATGAAGCTGAGCGAGACGATGGGCAGGGTCGGATCAGCTAGCAGATAGGCGGTGACGCCCGAGGGGGTGGTGACGGTCTGAACCGGCGTGGCCTGGGCGGAGAAGGCCCCCCAGGGCGCGACGAGCAGAACAAGGGCAAACAGCAGGCGCTTCATCGCGATCAACTCCGCGGCTCGGGAAGAAGGAAGCCGGTCACCGAACGGTCGCGCCGGCCAAGCACGGCGCGGGCGGCGGCGCTCACCTGTTCGGGGGTGACGGCCTTGATACGCTCGGGCCAGGATTCGACCTGGGCCACGGAACTGCCGGTGGTCAGGGCCTCGCCCAGCGCCCGGGCGCCTTCGGAAAGCGAATCGCGGGCATAGACCAGACCGGCGGTCAGGCGGCGCTTGGCGTCATCGACCTCGTCGGCCTTCACCCCCTGATCAAGCAGGCTGGCGACTTCGGCATCGACGGCGGCGACCAGATCGGCCATCGCCACCCCGTCGCGCGGGCTGGCGTACAGGCCGAAGCTGCCCCAATCCAGGGCCTCGCCGCGATACCAACTGCCCGCCGAAACGGCCATGCCGCGCTCGATGACCAGATGCTTATACAGCCGGCCGCTGGAGCCGCCGCCGAGGATCTCGTCGAGAACCTCCAGGGCGTCGGCCATGCCCTGGGGATCGAAGGCGGCCGAGGGCGCCACATAGCGCCGCGAGAACGACGGCTGGGCGACCTGGGCGTGATGCATGGTGATGACGGTTTCGGCCGGCGGCGGCAGGGCGCGCAAGGGATCGCGCAAGCTGGCGCGCTGGGGCGTGTCGCGCCGGGGCAGGGCGCCATAGGTGCGCTCGGCCAAGGGCTTCAATTCCGCCGCCGTGATGTCGCCCGCCACCACCAAGATGGCGTTGTTGGGCGCGTAATAGCGGTCATAGAAGGCCAGGGCGTCGGCCCGGGTCAGGGCCATCAGCTCGGGTTCCCAGCCGATGATCGGGTTCTTATAGGGGTGGGTGCCCCATAGCGCCTGACCGATGCGTTCGGACAGCAGTTCGCCCGGTTCGTTATCGGTGCGCGAGCGCCGTTCCTCGCGCACCACCTGGCGCTCGGTCTGGAAGTCCTCCTCGCTCAGCCGCAGATTGGCCATGCGATCGGCCTCCATCTCCATGACCATCGGCAGGCGGTCCTTGGCGATGGACTGGAAATAGGCGGTGAAGTCGGAACTGGTGAAGGCGTTGTCCTGGCCGCCGTTGCGGGCGACGATCTTGGAGAATTCGCCCGGCGGAATGGTCGGCGTGCCCTTGAACATCAAGTGTTCGAGCAAATGGGCAAGCCCGGATTTCCCCGCCGGCTCGTCGGCGGCGCCGATCTTGTACCACACCATGTGGTGAACCACCGGCACCCGGTGGTTGGGGATCACCACCACCTCCATGCCGTTTGGCAAGGTGAAGGTCTCGGGATTGAAGACCTGGGCGCGGGCTAGGGCCGGCAGACCCAGAACCACGAGCACGATCAGGGCCCCCAGGCGTGAGCCCGGTCCCCGGAAACCAAAGCGTCTTTTGATCATCGGTCAAAATCTCTTTCTTGCGGCCGCGACGGCGCCGATATGGGACACCGCGATCACGGCCACAATGGGGCCGCCTGCCGGCGATCCGCCGGCCGCCCCCCCCCATTCCCCGGCTCTTTGGATCTGCGGGCTTTCAACGGCGAAGCGTGTTGCCTATGTTTGGCCTGCCGCGTCCCCCGGCGCGCCTTGAAAACCCTGCCCCGGATCCCCCATGCCCCAGCTTTCCCCGCCCACCGATCGCCATCGCGAGATCGGATTTCCCGAGTTCGTCGGCTTGATGGCGATGCTGATGGCGCTGACGGCGTTGTCGATCGACGTCATGCTGGTTGCCCTGGCCGATATCTCGTCGGACTACTTTTTGGCCGATGCCAATGACCGCCAGTTGGTCATCACCGCCTATCTGCTGGGGTTCGCCGTCGGCCAGCCGGTCTGGGGGCCGCTGTCGGACCGCATCGGCCGCAAGCCGGTGCTGATCGCCGGGCTGGTGATCTATGGCCTGGGCTGCCTGGGCGCCATGGTGTCGCCCAGCTTCGAAACCCTGCTCGCCGCCCGGCTGGTCCAGGGACTGGGCGGCGCCTCGCCCCGGGTGATGACCATGGCCGTGGTCCGCGACCGCTATGCCGGCAGTGGCATGGCCCGGGTGATGTCGCTGTTGATGATGATCTTCATCATCGTGCCGATCCTGGCGCCGACCATGGGCAGCGCGGTGATGGCCTTCGCCCCCTGGCACTGGCTGTTCGGCTTCATGATGGTTTTCGATCTCATCGTGCTGGTCTGGACCCTGACCCGGCTGCGGGAAACCCACCGGCCCCAGCGCCAACTCGCCCCGTCCTTGGGCGGGCTGCTGGAAACCCTGCGTGTCGTCGTCAGCAACCGCCAGACGGTGGGCTATACGGTGGCCTTCGGCTTCATGATGGGCAGTCTGATGGGCTATGTCGGCACCGCCCAGCAGGTTTTCGTCGAGGTTTATCACGAGGTCGAGCTGTTCCCGATCCTCTTTGGCGCCATCGCCTCGGCCATCGCCGCCGCCTCGATCATCAACGCCCGTTTCGTGACGCGGATCGGCTCGCGGCGGATGTCCCATGCCGCCTTGCTGGGGTTCGTCGCCGTCGGGCTGGTGACGGCGGCCTTCGGCTTCCCGGCCAAGCCGCCGCTTGCCCTGTTCATGGCGGCCCTGGGCATCCAGTTCTTTTGCTTCGGCCTGATCGGGCCGAATTTCAACGCCATGGCGATGGAGCCGATGGGCCGGGTCGCCGGGGCCGCCTCGTCGTTCGTCGGCTTTTACTCCACCGCCGCCAGCGCCTTTCTGGGATGGGCGGTCGGCCAGCAGTTCGACGACAGCGTCCGGCCGCTGATGATGGGCTTCGCCGGCTTTGGCATTCTCGCCCTGGTCTGCGTGCTGGTCACCGAGCGCGGCCGGCTGTTCCGTCGCGCCGCCGCCTAACCTTTCGCCTCGTCCTCGGGCTTGCGCAGGATATAGGTGTCCATGATCCAGCCCTTGGCTTGGCGCGCCCGCTCGCGGCGGGCGAGGATCGCCTCGGAGGTTTCGGCCAGCGGGCCGCTGATCAGGATTTCGTCGGGGGTGCCGAGATAGGCCCCCCAATAGATCTCCAGATCGGTTTGGGTGAAGCGCTGGAAGGTGGCATTGCCATCAAGCAGAACCACGCTGTTGTGCAGGCTCGCCGGATCGGCGGTCTCCAGGCGGCGGCCGGTGGTGATCTCGATCGATTCGCCGATGCGGTTGAGCGGGATGCGGTGGCGGGCGGCCAGGGCCTGAACGGCGGTGATGCCGGGAAGGACGTCGTAGTCAAAGGACGCGCCCTCTTCGCCGCTTAAGCGGGCGAGGATCTGCAAGGTGCCGTCATAAAGTCCGGGATCGCCCCAGACCAGAAAGGCGCCGTGGCCCTCTTCGGTCAACTCATCGGTGATCAGGCGGCGAAAGATCGCCAGCCGCTCGGCGTACCAGTCTTCGACCCCGTCGCGGTAGGAGGCGCTGGTATCGCGAACCGGGCTGGGAACGGTGACGACGCGGTAGCGGCCGGGGGTGGCGTGGCGGTCAAGAATGGTGCGGCGCAGGGCCAGCAACTCGTCCTTGCCCCGCCCCACCTTGTCGAGAAAAAAGAAGACATCGACCTCGGCGATCCGTCGCGCCGCCCGCAAGGTCAGGCAGTCGGGATCGCCCGGGCCGATGCCGATGATCGAAACGTGACGCATGGCGCAAGCGTCTCCTTTTGGCCGGCGGCTAATCCCCAGCCAGCAGCACTTCGATGCGCTCGCGGCCCTTGCCGATGTTCTTGCGTTTGAGGGCGAGCGGGCCGATTTCCCCGGTTCGCCGGGGGTGGGTGCCGCCGCAGGGCACGCGGGCGAAGCCCTCGATTTCCCAATAGCGGCGCTGGCTGGCCTCGTCGGAAAAGGCGGTGATGATCGGCAGGTCGCGGGCGATCACCGCCCCGCTCGATTCGAGCAGGCTGGGAAAGATCGGGGCGATCGAGCCCTCCCAGGTGAAGTCGATCCGCGCCTTGTCGGGGGCGATATGGGCGCCGGTCTTTTCCAGGGGGCCGAAATCGCGCATCACCAGTTCCAGAATGATCTCGGCGGCGAAATGCAGGCGCATCAGCCGGTAGCGGCGCGACCAGTCGAGAACCAGACCGACCGGGTCGCCCGGGCTTAGGCCGTGATCGGGGCCCAGGTCGTAGAGGATGGTCAGGCCATCCTTGCGCGCGCCCAACACGGGGCGGCCGCCGATCGTGCCGTGATCGCTTTCCTGGCCGCCTGAAAAGGCATAGAGGATGGTTTCGCCGACCATGACCTCGGGCCCCGCCACCCGGGTGACGCGGGTGTCGAGGGTTTGGCGATAGGGGTCGTCCCAGAACAGTTTATGGGTCATCGCGGTCCCTTGGATCCGGAGGGGGAGCCGGGTTTAGAAAATCCCTTCCAAGAACCCCTTCTCGCGCCGTTCGATGGTCGGGGTGCGGCCGTCGGTCACCGGCTTGCCCAGCGACTGGTTCTCGCGCAGGCGACGGTTTTCGGCCTCGGGGTCCACGGTGCTGCCGGGATCTTCCTCGGGGGCGCGCCAGAACACCAAACGATCGGTGAAGGTGCGTTCTTCGGCGCTGAGCGCCGAGGTTTCGCGGTTGACCACGGTGCGGATATCGGGAATGGCCCGGTCGGCGCCGGCCTTGGCCAGCAGCACCTGTTCGCCGTTTGACAGCCCGCCGGCCACCATCGGCGTCTCAACGCCGGTCAGGGCGGCGCGGGCCGAGTCGCGGGGGGTGACCTCCTGCGGGCGGGCGATGCCGGGCTGGGGCGGGCGCAGGTTGAAATCGGGCGGCATGGCCAGCGGCGCCCGGGTCACCACCTTGAACTCATCGGGGGGCTGGCGGTCGAGGCCAAGGCTTTTCTTGGCGTTGGAACAGCCGGAAAGGGCGAGCGGCGCCAGAAGGGCGGCGGCCACAAGAGTGCGTGCGAAGGGGTTCATGACGGACCTGCTTGCCTGATTCCGAGAAAGGACGGGTTCTTGTTACTCGCCTTGATGACCGGGCTCAACCCCCGGCCTTATCCGTGCCCACCGGCGGGCGATGGACCAGCGTATCGATCAGCAGGAGAATAGCACCGACGGTGATCGCCGCATCGGCGACATTGAAGGCCGGCCAATGATATCCGGCGATGCTGAGATCGACGAAATCGACCACCGCCCCGTGGATCAGCCGGTCGATGACATTGCCGATGGCGCCGCCGATGATCAGCGGCAGGGCCAGCCGCTGCCAGCGGGTTTCCGCCCGCCGCAGCCACCAAGTCAGGCTGCCGGCGATGACCAGGGCCAGCGCCGACAAGATCGCGGCATTCCATTCGCCGTGGTTGTTCATCACCCCGAAGCTGATGCCGCGATTCCACACCAGCACCAGATTGAAAAATCCGGTGACATCGATGACCCGGGGCGGGTCCATCACCCAGGTCAGGATCGCCCATTTGGTGGCCTGATCCAGGGCGATGACCAGGGCGGCGAGCGACAGGGCCGGGGCCATGGGCTCAGCCCGCCGTCAGCGAGGAAACGACCTCGTCGCAGCGCCCGCACAGGCCCTCGTGGGCGTGGGTGCCGACATCGGGCAGGATCTCCCAGCACCGCTGGCATTTCTCGCCCTCGGCCAGGGCGACGACCACGCCGACGCCGGCGACCTCGTCCAGGGTATAGGCGCCTTCGGGGATGGGCTGATCGGCGCTGTCGGTCAGGGTGATGTCCGAGGTGATGGAAATCTCGGCCATATCAAGGCCGGCGCAGGCGTTGAGCAATTCGGCCGGGGCATGGACGACCGGGGCGGCCTGCAGGCTGGCGCCGATGGTCTTATTGGCGCGCGCCACTTCCAGGGCGCCGGTGATCACCCGGCGCAGGCGGCGGACCTTGGTCCAGCGCTCGGCCAGGGCGTCGTCGCGCCAGTCGCCTGGAACCGTCGGGAAGCTTTGGAAATGGACGCTGTCGTCCTCGCTGGGGAAGCGGGTGAGCCAAGCCTCCTCGGCGGTGAAACACACGAAGGGCGCCAGCCATTTGACCAGACAATCAAAGACAGTGTCGATCACCGTGCGGCAGGCCCGCCGGCGCAGCGATCCGGCGCCGTCGCAATAAAGGGCGTCCTTGCGGATATCGAGATAGAACGCCGACAGGTCGACGGCGCAGAAGCCGTGCAACTCCTGGAACATCTCGTGGAAGCTGAAGGCATCGCAGCAGCCGCGTACCTTGACGTCGATCTCGCTCAAGCGGTGAAGCACCCAGCGCTCCAACTCGGGCATGGCGGCGATGTCGTCGATGCGCTCGGCCTTGTCGAAGCCGGCCAGGGCGCCAAGCAGGAAGCGCAGCGTGTTGCGCAGGCGGCGATAGGTATCGGTGGTCTGCTTGAGGATTTCCGGCCCAAAGCGGATATCGCCGGTGTAATCGGACGACACCACCCACAAGCGCATGATATCGGCGCCGACGCTGGAGACGACCTTTTGCGGGCTTTCGGCGTTGCCCTTGGACTTGGAAAGCTTGTCGCCCTTTTCGTCGAGCAGGAAGCCGTGGGTCAGCACCGCGTCATAGGGGGCGCGGCCGCGCGTGCCGCAGCTTTCAAGCAACGAGGTATGGAACCAGCCGCGATGCTGGTCCGAGCCTTCCAGATACAGATCGGCCGGCCATTTCAGATCGTCGCGGGCTTCAAGCACGAAGGCGTGGGTTGATCCGCTGTCAAACCACACCTCGACGATGTCGCGCACCGGCTCGAAGTTTTCGGGATCATGCTCGGCGCCCAGGAAGCGCCGGGGATCGCCGGTGAACCAGGCGTCGGCGCCTTCGGCTCCGAAAGCCTGGGCGATGCGTTCGGTGACGGCGGCGTCGCGCAGCGGCAGGCCATCGCGCTTGTCAACGAAGATGGCGATCGGCACGCCCCAGGAGCGCTGGCGCGACACGCACCAGTCGGGCCGGCTTTCGATCATCGCCCGGATGCGGTTGCGCCCTTGCGGCGGCACCCAGCGGGTCTCGTCGATGGCGGCCAGGGCCTTGTCGCGCAGGCCGTTCTTCTCCATCGAGATGAACCACTGCGGCGTGTTGCGGAAGATCAAGGGCGCCTTGGAGCGCCAGGAATGGGGATAGCTGTGGGTCAGGCTGCCCTGGGCGAGCAGGGCGCCGGCATCGATCATCGCCGCGACGATATCGGGGGCGACCTTGAACACATGCTTGCCGGCGAAGCCGGGCACGTGATCCATGTAAAGCCCATCGCCATCGACGGTGTCGGGCGGGGCGATGCCATTGGCCAGGCACAGGAAATAGTCGTCCTCGCCATGGCCCGGGGCCATATGGACGAAGCCGGTGCCCTGTTCGGTGGTGACGAACAGCCCCGACAGCAGCGGCACTTCGAAGTCATAGCCCTTGCCGGCCCAGGGATGGCGGCAGACGGTGCCGGCGAGGTCGGCGCCCTTGACGTGGGCGATTTCCTCGATCTCGGTGATCTTGGCCTGCTTGAGCACATCATCAAGCAGATCGGCGCAGACGGCGATGCGCTCGCCGGCGCGGGCCAGAGAGCCCTCGGCGGTGGCGGTGACGCGGAAGACCACGTAATCCATGCCGGGGCCATAGGCGACCGCCCGGTTGCCGGGCATGGTCCAGGGCGTCGTCGTCCAGATCACCACCGAGGCGCCCTCCAGGGCGGTCACCGGCGTGCGGATCACCGGGAAGCGGATCCAGATGGTGGTCGAGGTATGGTCTTGATATTCGACCTCGGCGTCGGCCAAGGCGGTCTTTTCGACCACCGACCACAGCACCGGCTTGGCGCCCTTATACAGGTCGCCCGCCATCAGGAACTTGCCCAACTCGCGCACGATCTGCGCCTCGGCGGCGAAGGCCATCGTCGTATAGGGCCGCTTCCAGTCGCCGGTGATCCCTAAGCGCTTGAATTCCTCGCGCTGGATGGCGATCCATTCCTCGGCGAACTGGCGGCATTCGCGGCGGAACTCGATCACGTCGATTTCGTCCTTGCGCCGACCCTGGGCGCGGTAGCGCTCTTCGATCTTCCATTCGATCGGCAGGCCGTGGCAGTCCCAGCCCGGAACGTAATTGGCGTCCTTGCCCAGCATCTGCTGCGACCGGGTGATGACGTCCTTGAGGATCTTGTTCAGCGCATGGCCATTATGCAGGTGGCCATTGGCGTAAGGGGGGCCATCGTGCAGCACGAACTGCTCGCGTCCCTTGGAGCGCTCGCGCAGCCGGGCGTAAATGTCCAGCTTCTCCCACCGGGCGAGAATGCCCGGTTCCTTTTCGGCCAGACCGGCCTTCATCGGGAAATCGGTGGTGGGCAGGAAGACGGTGGACTTGTAATCGGCTGTCATGGCGGAGGTCTCGGATCACGGGAAGCGGCGCCGGAAAAGGCGGGGCGCTGTGGTTCCAGGCGGGGTGCTGGGCCCCAAGGACGGCGCGAACCGCCATGGATACCCGACAAAGCGGCCCGCCTTCAACCGATTCATCGGAAAATCCCGCCTTAGTTGGCGCCTTAGTTAAGGGGCGGCGGGGGGGAGTCCGAACAGGGCGCGGGCTTGGGCGGCGTCCTGGCCGATCTGGGCCTTCAGGGCCTCAAGGCCCGGGAAGGTCTGTTCGGGGCGCAGGAAGTCGTGGAAGCGCACCCGCAGGTGGCGGCCGTAGAGATCAGGGCTGACATCGAACAAATGGACTTCAAGCAGGGCGTCGCCGTTATCAAACGTCGGGCGGCGGCCGAAGTTGGCCACGCCTGGGCGAAAGCGGGTCTGGGCGCCGTCATCAAGCCCGGCGGTGACCGCATAGACGCCGGCGCGCGGCCGCTGATAGTCGCCAAGCTTCAGGTTGGCGGTGGGGAAGCCGATGGTCCGTCCGCGCTTGTCGCCATGCTCGACCCGGCCTTCGACCTCCCAGGGATGGCCCAGAATTTGCGCCGCGGTGGTGACGTCGCCCTCTTGCAGGCAGGCGCGCACCCGGGTCGAGGAATAGATGGCGCCGCCCTCGTCCTTGACCGGGGCGACGGCGGTGACGCCAAAGCCGAGATCAAGCGCCATCTTCTGCAACAGGCTGACCGTGCCCTGGCGGCGGTGGCCAAAGGCGTAATCCTGGCCGACGACGACATGGGCGACATGCAGGCCCTTGACCAGCACCTCGGTGACGAACCATTCGGCCGAGCCCTTGGACAGCGCCTCGTCGAAGGCCTGGACATAAAGGAAATCGGCGCCTTCCTCGCTGATCAGATGGGCCTTCAGGCGGAAGGAGGTCAGGGTGAAGGGCGGCAGGTCGGGCTGGAAGAAGCGCCGTGGATGGGGGGCGAAGGTCATGACGCCAAGGGGCAGGCCCTGCTGGGCGGCGATGGCCCGGGCCGAGCCGATGACCCGCTGATGGCCACGGTGGACGCCGTCGAAATTGCCCAAGGCCAGCGAGCCCCCGAGCAGGGAGGCGGGTAGCTCGTAGGGATGGCGAAGGATACGCATGAGAGGATCGACCGACCGTCAGGGAAAAGAGCGGAGGGTAGAGGTAGGCGAAAGCGGCCGCGCGCGCAACAGCGGGGAAGACCCGGCGGGTCGCGACAAGGACCCGCCGGGGCGCGAAAAGTCGGCCGGGGGCTTAGCCGCGCGCGGGAACCATCACCGTCGCCTCGCCCTCGATCACCACCTTGCCGGCCACCGTGCAGGTGGTGCGGAAGGTGACGAATTTCTTTTCGGGAACCAGCCCGGTGACGGTGACGGTGGCGGTGACCGTGTCGCCGATGCGCACCGGTGCCTTGAACTTCAGCGATTGGTTGACATAGATGGCGCCCGGCCCGGGCAGGCGGGTGCCCAGCACGGCCGAAATGAAGCCCGCCGACAGCATGCCGTGGGCGATGCGGGTTTTGAAAACCGTGGTCTGGGCGTAGTCCTCGTTGACATGGGCGGGATTGGTGTCCATCGACAGGCCGGCGAACAGATAGATGTCTGACTCGCTGATGGTCTTGGCGAGGCTGGCACTCTGCCCTTCCTTGATGTCTTCAAAATAATGGAGGATCAGGTCGTCGGCGCTCATCTTGGTCTCCCTCTTCCTTTGGTGGGGCGCGCAGGCAGTGTAGCAGGCGCGGCGGGGATCGGACAGGGAAGGGCTGCAAGGGGGGGCGTGTTCTCGGCCAGATTGGGGCGAGGGAGCCAGGGTGCGGGCTCGGCCGGACAAAGCTTGCGCCGAGCGAGGGCGGGCAGGTCGCCGGGGGGCGGGAAGACGACCACCCGGAGAGTATCGATGTTTGATGGGGGCCGCGCCTATGGTGGTTTCAGGCGCGGCTTTCCCCGTAAAACCCCTGTCGCACAGCACCCCCCGGCGCCGATGATCGATGCCAGACGATCGACATGGACGATGGGGTAGATTTTTGGCGCGGATGGGGGCGTCATGACGGGGTGTCGTGTCCGTCGATCGGGAAACGCGGGAGCGCCCCAGGGTGCCGCTCGGCGCTGATCGCGGCGATCGGCCTAACCCGCCAGCCCTTCCTGAAGAAAGACCCCGCTATGTCGCTTTGCAACCACGGCCCCCGGGCCCTTCTCGCCGCCCTTGTCCTGCTCAGCCTTGGCGGCTGCGGGTCGTCCGAGCCGCAATGGCATAAGGCCGGAAGCGACGGGGCGCGGACGCGGGCGGATTATCGGGCCTGCCGGGCCCTGGCCGACGACGAGGCGATGCGCAAATCCGGCGCCATCCATGGCGAGGATGTCAGCGACATCGGCTCGTCGTCCGATCCGATGGCCCAGATGACCGCCTATGACGCCCGGCGGATCTTCCAGGGCGCCCTGGCGTCGTGCATGCGCCAGCGCGGCTATGCCAAGGGCGCCTCGCCCACCGCCGGTGCCGATGGCGCCGTCGAGGGGCTGAGGCGGTCCCTAAGCTGGTGACGGGTTAGCAAGTCCCGCGCACTCTGAACCAGAGTGCGACGACGATTTGCTGCCCTCTCAAGAGCCTAGGCGTTGACGTCGACGACCAGCCGGCCGCGCACCTGACCGGCCAGCATGCGGCTCGCCGCCGGCACCACCTCGGACAAAGGGATGGTGCCGGTGATCGCTGCGAGCTTATCGATATCGAGGTCGCGGGCGAGGCGGGCCCAGGCTTCCCGGCGCTGGGCGATCGGCCGGTAAACGCTGTCGACGCCGGCCAGGGTGACGCCGCGCAGGATGAAGGGGGCGACGGTCAGCGGCAGATCCATGCCCTGGGCCAGCCCGCAGGCGGCCACCGTGGCGCCATAGCGCAGGGCGGCGCAGACATTGGCCAGGGTATGACTTCCCACGGTGTCGATGGCGCCGGCCCAGCGTTCGCGCGCCAAGGGCTTGCCCGGGGCCGACAGCGTCGCGCGGTCGATGATCTCGCTCGCGCCCAGCGAACGCAGATAGGGGGCTTCGGCGGCCCGCCCGGTCGAGGCGACAACCCGGTAGCCCAGCTTGGCCAGCACCGCCACGGCGACGCTACCGACGCCGCCGGCCGCGCCGGTAACCAGGATCTCGCCCTGATCGGCGGTGACGCCCTGGCGTTCCAGGGCGAGCACGCAAAGCATGGCGGTATAACCCGCCGTGCCGATGGCCATGGCCTGGGCGGCGGTGAAGGGGGCCTGCAGCGGGATCAGCCAATCGCCGTTCACCCGGGCCTTTTGCGCCAGCCCGCCCCAATGGCTTTCCCCAACCCCCCAGCCGTTGAGCACCACGCTGTCGCCGGCCTTGAAGTCCGGATGGCGGCTGGTTTCGACGAAACCGGCGAAATCGATGCCCGGCACCATCGGGAACTGGCGGACCACCGGACCCTTGCCGGTGATCGCCAGGGCGTCCTTGTAGTTCAGCGTCGAATAAGACACCGCCACGGTGACATCGCCTTCGGGCAGGGCGTCGTCGGCCAGTTCGGTCAGCGCGGCATGGTGGCCCGCCTCGGTCTTTTCGATCAGCACGGCTTTGATCATCGGTCTGTCCTTGCGCATGGGGGATACGACGAACGTGATTAGACCAAACTGTACAAAACGCCCGGCTTTTTTGGCGGAATTTTTGATCTAAGGGGTGGGGCTTGCCAGCAGGCCGCCCATCACCTTGTGGCGCACCGAAAGGCCGTTTTCGGCTTCGCCGCGCGGGGCGAGGTCCCACAGCCATCTTTGGCCATCGATGCGCGGGCGGGCGCCAAACAGCAGATCGAAGCGCTGGGGGCCGCCGGGGGCGCCGCGTTCCTCGCGTTCGAAATCGCTGATCAGGCAAACCCGGCCCCGGCAGCGGCCAAGGGCTTCGAGATGGGCCTCGATCAGGGCGCGCGACAGGCGGTCTTGGGTATCAAGATCGGCGCCGTGGCGATCAAGCCAAAGCCTAGGCGCCATGGCCAATTGACTGAGCAGATTGGCCGAGATCACCAGATCGGCCGCAAGAACGGCTTCGGGAAAGGGGGCCGGCCTTGGAACATCGGGCGCTTGCCCGCGCGCTCCGCCCTTTTGCGCCGCTAAGGTCGCCAGCACGCCGCCCAGGTCGTGGGCTTGCCAGAGGGCGCCGGCATGACCAGCCCGGGCGCGCACGGCGCGCGGAACCACGGCATCGATCAGCAGCACTTGGTCGAAGCGGCGGGTCAGGGCGTCGAAGGGCACGTCCAGCAACCAACCCGCCCCGAGCACGGCGACGCTGCCGGGGTTGGCGACGGTTTGGCAGGCGGTAAGGATGGTTTGGTGACAGGCGGCAAGATGGGGGGCCCAGGCCTTGGCCTGACGGCGGGCCCGGGCGCGCACCGCCACCACCTCGGCCACCACGCCCAAACGCCGCGCCTCAAAAGAGGCGGGCGTCAGGACGCTGGTGAGCCATTCGGCGATCACGGTTGGTCGCCAGAGGTCTGGCTTAAACCGGCGCGGGCTGTTTGACGGCGCTGCGCAGGGCGGCCTGGGCGGCGGCCAGTCGGGCGATCGGCACCCGGTAGGGGGAGCACGAAACGTAATCCAGGCCGACCGACTGGCAGAAGCTGATCGACTGCGGATCGCCGCCATGTTCGCCGCAGATGCCAAGCTTCAGAGTACGGATTCGAGATCCACCTGGGCCGGGTGCTGGACCACAACCGGGATAAGAAAGCCGCCCCCGCGCGATCCTCTCGCCAGGGGGCCGCATAAGGTGCCCCTTTCAGGGCAGGCTTGCCGCCAGCCCCCTGGGCCGTTACCTGTCGCATGGTGCCGGACCGCTCCGTTTTGCTGAACCGAAGACCAGCTTGCAGATCGCCGCGAACAGCCAGACGCCGCCCGCACCGTACAACATCACCCAGTCGAAGCCGTGAACCAGGGACTGGCGGACAAGCGCGATCGGCAGGCCGGCCCCGGCCGCCACCGCCTCCCCCCCGGCGGCGACGCTTTCCGCCAGCAGTGACAACTCGTCCCCGGTCGCGGCGGGCAACAGCCGTTCCAGCCCTGCCTGGGTTCCTTGCAGCAGGATGAAACCCATTAGGGCGATGTTGATCGCCAGGGCGATCATGCTGGCGCTCATGTTCATGCCCGAGGCCATGCCGGCCCGTTCCGGCGGCAGGGCGGCCGAGGCGGTGTTGGTCGCCGTGGTGTTGGCCAGCCCCAGGCCGCTTCCGGCAAGGATGCAGCCGGGCAGCATGTCCACCCAGCTTGCATCTCCCCCAAGGGCCGCCGCCCGCATCAGGACGAAACCGCACCCGATGATCACCAGCCCCAGGGGAATGACCACCTGTGGTCCGAAATGCAGCAATAACCGCTCGGCAATCGGCGGCGCCAGCAGCGGCGGCAAGGTATAGGCCAGCAGGCACAGCCCGGCGTCCAGGCTGTCCAGACCCAGGACGCCCTGGAAATAGACCGGCAGGTAGATGATGAACGGCCAGAAGCTGAAGTTCATGCCCGCTGACGCCAGCAGCGCGCCCGAGAAATTCGTGGTGCGGAAAGCGGTGAAGTCGAACATCGGCCGGGCCACCCGCGTTTCGACCACCACGAACGCGCTGAAACAGGCCACGCCCAGTGCGGCAAGCGCTAGCCCGGAGATGTCTCCGGGCCCCGGCATACGCCCGCGCGTGATCAGATAGACCAGGCAGAATACGGCCAGCGACAATGTCACCATCCCCGCGACGTCAAGGCGCAGGGCGTGCGGATCGGTGCTTTCCTCGACCCCCACCTGGATCAGGATCACCGCGACCGCCGCCAGGATCACATGGACCAGGAACACCCATTCCCATCCCAGAACCACCGCCGTCAGCCCGCCGATCAACGGCCCGAATCCCAGGCCGACGCCGAAGGTCACCCCCCACCAGCCGAAAGCAAGCGCTCGTTCCCGTCCGTCGCGGAATTGCTGGGACAACACCGCGATCTGACAGGTGAGCAACGCCGCCGCCGCCGCGCCCTGAAGCGCGCGGGCGCCGATCAGCATCGATGGGCTGTCGGCCAGCCCGCAAGCCAGCGACGCGACGCCGAACACAACCTGTCCCGCCAGAAAGACCCGCTTGCGGCCAAAGCGGTCGGCCAAGGCCCCCATGGCCATCAGACAGGCGGTCATGGCGGTGGTGTAGGCGTTCATCACCCACTGCAGTTGCCGGAAATCAGCCGAAAAAAGCTGTTCCAGCGTCGGCAGGATGGTCGGGACGCTTGATATCTCCAATCCGAACATCAAGGCAGACAGGCAGACAGCCGACAGGGCGACCTGATTCCTGGACGACGTGGAATGAAGCATGGCGGAAATTCACCCTTGTGAATGTCAAAATTTGTTCCGCGGAATTTTGTCCGTTGCGAGTCTAAGTTTAATTAACCATTTTATACGCGCAAACACATTTCCCCTATTTAGAATAAAATTTCCTCTGTATGGGGTGCGGCAAGCACAAAAAGAAAGAATGCCCGAATGCGCCCTTTCCGTAACGGCGGACAGCGAAGGATTACTTTTCTTCCTGTGCGCGGCGCATGGCTGCACTCAGGATGCCGCCCAGGTCTCGCTCGACTTGTCCCAGGACAGGTCGGACGGGTGCACCATGCCGTCGATGTCGCCCGGCAATTGTCTACAACATGCGCCGCCTAGGGCGTGTTGAGATTAAGTTCGTCCATACCCGGAATTAGAGAGATAGTTCTGACATTCTCCCGTTGAGACGTCCTCCAGGATTCTGGCGATTTCGTCACAGACCTCATCACAGGTCCTCTTGGCAGCTTCTCGTAGTCGGTGCTTCAATTTTGAGAAGAATTGCTCAATAGGATTGAAGTCAGGAGAATATTTCGGAAGAAAAAATAACTTGGCGCCGGCAGATCGAATCGCTTGTCGAACCGCTTTGCTCTTGTGACTTCCCAGGTTATCCATAACAACGATATCACCTGGCTTCAGGGTTGGAACCAAAACATCCTCAACATAAACTCGGAACCGTTCGCCATTGATCGGACCATTGATCAACCATGGGGCTTCAATACTGTCATGGCGTAGAGCGGCGATGAAGGTCGATGTATTCCAGTGACCAAAGGGCGCTTTACCCTCAAGGCGCTGTCCACGGGGAGCCCACCCCCGAAGCGGGCGATCCCGCCGGCGCGGGCGGCGCGGGCGCGCACGGCGCGTGGAACCACGGCGTCGATCAGCATCACCCGGTCGAAGCGGCGGGTCAGGGCGTCGAAGGGCACTTCCAGCAACCAGCCCGCCCCGAGCACGGCGACACTGCCGTGGGTGGCGACGGTTTGGCAGGCGGCAAGGATGGTTTGGTGACAGGCGGCGAGGTGGGGGGCCCAGGCCTTGGCCTGACGGCGGGCCCGGGCGCGCACCGCCACCGCCTCGGCCACCACGCCCAAACGCCGCGCCTCGACAGAGGCGGGCGTCAGGACGCTGGTGAGCCATTCGGCGATCACGGTCGGTGGCGAAAGGTCTGGCTTACACCATCGCGGGTTGCTTGACGACGCTGCGCAGGGCGGCTTGGGCGGCGGCCAGCCGGGCGATCGGCACCCGGTAGGGCGAGCACGAGACGTAATCCAGGCCGACCGACTGGCAGAAGGCGATGGACTGCGGATCGCCGCCATGTTCGCCGCAGATGCCCAGCTTCAGGCCGGGGCGGGTCGCCCGGCCGCGTTCGGCGGCGATCTTGACCAATTCGCCCACGCCCTCGACATCCAGGCTGGCGAAGGGATCGCGCTCGTAGATGCCCTTGACCCGGTAGGTTTCCAGGAACGACGCGCTGTCATCGCGCGACAGGCCAAGCGTGGTCTGGGTCAGGTCGTTGGTGCCGAAGCTGAAGAACTGGGCGGTCTGGGCGATGCTGCCGGCCTGCAGGGCGGCGCGCGGCAGTTCGATCATCGTGCCGACGCTATAGGTGACCTCACCGCCCTTTTCGGCGAAGACCGCCTTGGCGGCGGCGTCGACCACCGCCTTCATCAGGTCAAGCTCGCGCTTGGTGGCGACCAGCGGGATCATGATCTCGGGCACCGGCGCCTCGCCGACCTCCTGGGCGATCTCGAGCGCCGCTTCGAAAATGGCCCGGGCCTGCATCTCGTAGATCTCGGGATAGGTCACCCCCAGGCGGCAGCCGCGATGGCCGAGCATCGGGTTGCTTTCCGACAGCACGCTGGCGCGGTGGCGAACCAGGGATTCGTCAACGCCGGCGATGGCGGCGACCTCGGCGATCTCGCCATCCGTATGGGGCAGGAACTCGTGCAGCGGCGGGTCGAGCAGGCGGATGGTGACGGGCAGCCCGGCCATGATGCGGAACAGCTCGACGAAATCGCCGCGCTGGTAGGGCAGAAGCTCGGCCAGGGCGGCGCGACGGCCGGCCTCGTCGGAGGCCAGGATCATGCGGCGGATATTGATGATGCGCCGGGGATCGAAGAACATATGCTCGGTGCGACAGAGCCCGATGCCTTCGCAGCCGAAGCGCTTGGCGGCCTCGGCGTCGACCGGGGTCTCGGCGTTGGCCCGCACCTTCATCGTGCGCTTGGCGTCGGCCCAGTCCATCAGCACGCCGAAATCGCCGGTCAGTTCGGGCTGGATGGTCGGCACCGCGCCCAGCATCACCGTGCCGGCGGCGCCATCAAGGGTGATGATGTCGCCCTCGCGCACGGTCTTGCCGCCAACGGTGAACAGCCCGGCCTTATAATCGACGCGGATTTCGCCGGCGCCGGCCACGCAGGGCGTGCCCATGCCGCGCGCCACCACGGCGGCGTGGCTGGTCATGCCGCCGCGCGTCGTCAAGATGCCCTGCGAGACATGCATGCCGCCGATATCCTCGGGGCTGGTCTCGATGCGCACGAGGATAACCTTCTCGCCGCGCTGCACCCAGTCTTCGGCGACCTCGGCCGAGAACACCACCTTGCCCGAGGCGGCGCCCGGCGAGGCGGGCAGGCCCTTGGTCAGCACGATCTTCGCGGCCTTGGGATCAAGGGTGGGGTGCAAAAGCTGGTCCAGCGCCTCGGGATCGATGCGCAAAATCGCCTCGTCGCTGGTGATGATGCCTTCGCGGGCCATTTCAACGGCGATGCGCAGGGCGGCGCCGGCGGTGCGCTTGCCGGTGCGGGTTTGGAGCATCCACAGCTTGCCGCCCTGGATGGTGAACTCCATGTCCTGCATGTCGCGGTAATGGGCCTCGAGCACGTCGCGGGTGGCGACCAACTCCTTGTAAAGGCCGGGCATCACCTCTTCCATGGCGGGCAGGGCCGAGGCGTTCTTTTCCTTGCCGGCGATCGAGATCTGCTGGGGGGTGCGGATGCCCGCCACCACGTCCTCGCCCTGGGCGTTGACCAGATATTCGCCGTAGAAGGTGTTCTCGCCGGTCGACGGATCGCGGCTGAAGCAGACGCCCGTCGCGCAATCATCGCCCATATTGCCAAAGACCATCGACTGCACGGTCACCGCCGTGCCCCATTCCTGGGGAATGTCGTTGAGGCGGCGATAGGTGATGGCGCGCTGGTTCATCCACGAGCCGAAGACCGCGCCGACGGCCGCCCACAGCTGCTCTTCGGGGTTTTCGGGGAAGGGCTTGCCCAATTCCTGCTGGACCTTGGCCTTGAAGCGCTCGACCAGCAGCTTCCAGTCGTCGGCGCCCAGCTCGGTATCAAGGCTGAGGCCTTTGTCTTCCTTGTGGTTTTCCAGGATTTCTTCGAAGTGGTAATGCTCGACGCCGAGCACCACGTCCGAGAACATCTGGATGAAGCGGCGGTAGCTGTCATAGGCGAAGCGGGCGTCGCCCGATTGCTTGATCAACCCCTGAACCGTCTGGTCGTTAAGCCCGAGGTTGAGCACCGTGTCCATCATGCCCGGCATCGAGGCGCGGGCGCCCGAGCGCACCGAGACGAGCAGCGGGTTGTTGGCGTCGCCAAAGCGCGCGCCCATGATTTCCTCGACCCGCGCCAGGGCGGTGACCACCTGATCGGTCAATCCGGCCGGATAGGCGTGGTCGTTGTCGTAAAAGGCCGTGCAGACCTCGGTGGTGATGGTGAACCCGGCGGGAACGGCGATGCCGAGATTGCTCATTTCCGCCAGGTTGGCACCCTTGCCGCCCAGGAGGTTCTTCATATCGGCGCGGCCCTCGGCCTTGCCGTTGCCGAAGCTGTAAACCCACTTGGACATGATCATCCCTCGATTTTTGAGAAGTCCGCCAGGGTGGCCATGGCGGTGCCGATGCGCGCGAGCAGGCGCAGGCGATTGTTGCGAAGAGCGGGCGTATCGGCGTTCACCGTCACCCGATCGAAAAAGGCGTCGACGGGACCGCGCAGGCGGGCGAGAGCCCGCATGGCGGCCGCGTGATCCTCGGCGGCGAGGGAGGGGGAAACCTCGCCGAGCAAAGTATCAAGGGCTAGCGACAGGGCGCGTTCCTCGTCCTGTTCGAAAAGAGCGTTGTCGGGATCGCCCGAAACCGGCTTTCCGTCTTTTTTCTCTTCGATCCGCACGATGTTCGTCGCCCGCCGATAGGCGCTGAGCAGATTGGTCCCTTCTTCCGAGGCCAGGAAATCGGCCAGGGCCGAAACGCGCGCGAGCAGGCGGACCAAATCGTCCTCCCCACCCTGCGAGAAGACCGCCTCGATCAGATCGTGACGGACCCCTTTTTCGCGCTGCTGAACCTTCAAACGCTCAGCGATAAAAGCGATCAAATCGTGTTCTATCACATCGGAGGATGTTCCGTCAGCTTTCCCGCATTGGGCGAGCATCCGGTCTCCATATGTGGAGATTGCCGAGCCGAGCACCTCTCGCAAGGGCAGGCGCAGACTATTTTCCACGATCAGGCGAATCACGCCGAGGGCGGCGCGACGCAGCGCGAAGGGATCCTTCGATCCGGTGGGCTTTTCATCGATCAGCCAGAAGCCGGCCAGGGTGTCGATCTTGTCGGCCAGGGCGACGCAAACGCTGGTGGCGGCGGTCGGGCAGGCGTCGCCGGGGCCGACGGGCGAGTAGTGGTCCCGGATGGCCTGGGCCACCGCCGGCGGCTCGCCGTCGTGCAGGGCGTAATAGCGGCCCATCAGGCCCTGGAGTTCGGGGAATTCGCCGACCATGCCGGTGGTCAGATCGGCCTTGGCCAGCAAGGCGGCGCGATCGACCAAGCTAGCGTCGGCCCCGGGAACCCGGGCGGCCAGCCAAGCCGCGCCGGCGCGCACCCGGGTGACCTTATCAAGATCGCTGCCCAGTTTGGCGTGGAAGACGCGCGCGCCCAGGGCTTCGACCTTGCCGGCCAGCGGCGCCTTGCGGTCTTGGTCCCAGAAGAACTTGGCGTCCGACAGCCGGGCGCGCAGCACGCGCTCGTTGCCGGCGACGACGCGGGCCGAGCTGTCGGTGGCATCCATGTTGGACACGACGACGAAGCGGGCGTTCAGGGTGCCATCGGCGTTTTCGACCGAGAAATACTTCTGGTGGCTGCGCATCGAGGTGGTCAGCACCTCGGCCGGCACATCCATGAAGGCCTTGTCGATATGGCCCATCAAGGGCACCGGCCATTCGACCAGCCCGGTGATTTCCTCGAGCAGGGCCGGATCGTCCTTGACCCGCAGGCCCTCGCCGGCGGCCAGGGCGGCGGCGCGCTCGGCGATCACCCGCTTGCGCTCCTCGCGGTCGATCAGCACATGGGCCTGGCGCAGGCGGGCGGCGTAATCGGCGAAATCGCGCACGGGGAAGGGCTCGGGCGCCAGGAAGCGGTGGCCGCGCGTCGTCGCTCCGAACGCCAGCAACGGCGTGCCTTCGGGGGCGGCGGCCGGATCGGCGATGAAGCCGACCGGCAGACCCTCGAGCGAGACGCCAAGGCCGATGGCGCCGCGCAAAGGGGCGCCCTCGAAGACGGCCAGGATGGAATGGAGCGGGCGGACCCAGGTGAACTGGCCGCGCGCCCAGCGCATCGACTTCGGCCAGGACAGGGCGGTGAGGGCGCGATAGATGATCTCGGGCAGCACCTCGGCGGTGGGCCGGCCCTTGCGCTCGATGACGGCGAACAGGAAGGGGCCCTTGGGCGTTTCGCGGGTTTCCAACTGGTCGCGGGTCAGTCCCAGCGAGCCGAGGAACCCGGCGATCGCCTTGTCGGGGGCGTCGGCCTTGGGGCCGCGGCGCTCCTCGTGGACATCGGGCTGGGCGACCGGCAGGCCGTCGACGACCAGGGTCAGGCGGCGCGGGGTGACGAAGCCGCGCAGCCCGCCATGGCTCAGCCCGGCCTCGGCCAGACCGGTGCCGACCAGCTTGGTCAGATCCTCGATGGCGCGCACCTGCATGCGGGCGGGGATTTCTTCCGACAACAGTTCCAGAAGCAACTCGGCCATGATGCTCAGCCCTCCGTTCCGGTCAGCGGAGGCAGGTGGCCGCGCGCCCGCAGCCAGCCCTCGCAACAGCCCTTGGCCAGGGCCCGCACCCGGCCGATATAGGCGGCGCGTTCGGTCACGCTGATGACGCCCCGGGCATCAAGCAAATTGAAGCGGTGGCTGGCCTTGATGCACTGATCATAGGCCGGCAAGGGCACGCCCTTGGCGAGCAGGGCCATGCATTCCTCCTCGGCGTCCTTGAAATGGCGGAAGAGCGCCTCGGTATTGGCGTATTCGAAATTATGGGCCGAGAATTCCTTCTCGCCCTGAAGGAAGATGTCGCCGTAGCGCACGCCCGCCCCGTTGTAATCCAGGTCATAGACGTTCTCGACGCCCTGGATGTACATGGCCAGACGTTCCAGGCCATAGGTCATCTCGACGGGCACCGGGTCGCAGTCGAAGCCGCCGACCTGCTGGAAATAGGTGAACTGCGTCACCTCCATGCCGTCGCACCACACTTCCCAGCCCAACCCCCAGGCGCCCAGCGTCGGGCTTTCCCAGTCGTCTTCGACGAAGCGGATGTCATGCTTGAGCGGATCGATGCCGAGCGCGCGCAGGCTGTCGAGATAGAGCGCCTGGGGATCGGCCGGCGAGGGCTTCAAGATCACCTGGAACTGATAGTAATGCTGCAGGCGGTTGGGGTTCTCGCCATAGCGGCCGTCGGTCGGCCGGCGCGAGGGCTGGACATAGGCGGCCTTCCACGGCTCGGGACCAAGCGCGCGCAGCGTCGTGGCCGGATGGAAGGTGCCCGCGCCCACTTCCATATCGTAGGGCTGGAGCAGGACGCAGCCCTGGGCCGCCCAAAACTGCTGGAGGCGCAGGATCAGCGACTGAAAACTCGGTGTCTCGGCCATGGGGACCTTGAATCTGGGTGGGAAAGGGTCGGGAAACCTACCCCCCGCCCGCATCAGGGTCAACGGCGGCACACCGCGCAAAGGTCAACCGGCGTCAGGACGGGCGCTTCTGGCAGGCACAGGGCGTTCCCTGGGGAACGAAAGCCCCGCAGTCGGGGCAGCGCACCAGATCGAGATCATTGGAGTCCGTCTCGCCGGAAGCGCGGGCGCGCGTGGCGCCGGAGGCGCGGGCCCGCGTTGTGCGTCGCGCCGCCTCCGCCCCGCGCTCGGCGGGGGTCTGCGGCCGCCGGCCCAGGGCCTTGCGCTGGATCAGGCGGAAGATCGTCCAGATGCCGATGATGGCGAGAACGGTGAAGATAAGCTTGGCCAAGCTAAGTCCCATCGGTGGTTTTTCCTTAAGGGGCGGGCGTGTTATCGGCGCCCGGGCAGATCAAGGTCAAGGTCAGGGGCGCTACAGGCGCCCGAGGGGGTCAAGATCGAGGGCCTTGCCGGAGCGCAAGAGGGCGGTGGTCTCGTCGGTATAGGCGGTGGCGTCGGCTTGATGGAGCACGAGGCCGGGCAGCAGGCGGGCGCCGCCGCGCACGCCTTTGCGGGCGGCGACGATCACCCGCTCGGCCGGCCGGCCGGCCCGCGACCACAACGGCAGCACGGTGATCTCGCCGGCCCTGCCGGTCAGGGCGCTGATCAGATCATCAAGGCGGTCGGCGCGGTGGACGGCGAAAAAGCGGCCCTTGGGGCGGAGAAGGGCCAGACAGCGCGCCACCCAGCGCTCCAGGGCCATGCCCTCCATCATCGCTCGCGCCCGCCCGCCATCGGGTGGCGGGGTGCCGGCGCTGGTGAACGGCGGATTGGTCATCACCGCGTCGAACGGGGTGGCGCGCAGTTCCGGGGGCGGGCGGTCGAGATCGCCGGCCATCACCCGGGCGCGCCCGGCCAGGGCGTTGAGCTCGATCGACCAATGGCACAAGCCGGCATGCAGGGCCTGCAGCTCGAGGCCGGTCACCCGCAAATCGGGCCGGCGCGCCGCCAGGCACAGCAGGGCCGCCCCGGTTCCCGCCCCGGCATCGAGCACATGGGCCCCGGGCGCGGCATCGACGGCGGCGGCCAGCAAAACCGAATCGATGGCCACCTTATAGCCGTCAACGGGTTGCATCAGCCGCAGGCGACCATCAAGCAGGCCATCCTCGCGCCACGCGGGCGCCCCGGCGGGGGTGGCGACCGGCGGCTGGGTCACGGGGTCGCTCCGGCCTGGGCGAGGATCCGCCGGGCGGCGTCCAGGTCGTCATCGCCCACCATCACCCGGCTTTGGATCAGCCCCAGGGTTCCCGGCAGCAGGGCGGTGGTGTGGGAATCGAACACCACCGCGCCGATTTCGGCATCGGCGAGTTGGGCCATAAGCCAGGACAACAACACGGGGTCATCCGTGCTCACCAGTTCCACCATCGTCTCGCTCCTTTGGCGATCAAGGCCCGCGTCGTTCGCTCGGCACCGTTCAAAGGGCGCCGGTCAACCCAAGGGAAAAGCGGCGAACCCCATTACTTTCGCGCGACCCGGGCCTGCTCGCTTGACCCGAGCGGCTGGGCGCTCCTATGCTCCGCCTGACTCCAGGGGGGGTCCGTCGCCATCATCAGGGATCAGGTAAGGCCTTGGCCAACGTCGTCAATCACGAAAAACAGCGCGAAGGGCGGGAAGACGCCCTTGATGTGCTTCTCACACTGGTCGGCGGCGACCTGAAAAGGGTCAATGAGATCATCGTCGAACGGATGCACAGTCCGATCGCCCTGATCCCGCAACTGGCCGGCCATATCATCGCCGCCGGCGGCAAACGCCTGCGGCCGCTGCTCACCCTCGCCTCGGCCCGCCTGTGCGGCTACGAGGGCGAGCGCCACGCCCAGCTCGCCGCCTGCGTCGAATTCATCCATACCGCCACCTTGTTGCATGACGACGTGGTCGATGAAAGCCTGTTGCGCCGGGGCCGCGACAGCGCCAACGCCCTGTGGGGCAACAAGGCCAGCGTGCTGGTCGGCGACTTCCTGTTCTCGCGCTCCTTCGAACTGATGGTCGAGGACGGGGTGCTCAAGGTCTTGGGCATCTTGTCCCACGCCAGCCGGGTGATCGCCGAGGGCGAGGTTGCCCAGCTGATCACCGCCAATGACATGGCGACGACCGAGGCCCAGTACCTTGAGGTCATCCGCGGCAAGACCGCCCAGTTGTTCGCCGCCGCCTGCCGCATCGGCGCCGTCGTCGCCGAACGCCCGGAGGCCGAGGAAGAGGCGCTTGACACCTATGGCATGACCCTGGGTATCGCCTTCCAGCTGGTCGATGACTATCTGGACTATTCGGCCCGCCAGCAGGATCTGGGCAAGACGGTCGGCGATGATTTCATGGACGGCAAGATCACCTTGCCCGTCATCCTGGCCTATCAGCGCGGCACCGACGACGAGCGCGCCTTCTGGCGCCGCTGCATGGAAGCCCAGGACATGGCCGAGCCCGAGAAGGATCTGGCCAAGGCCATCGAGCTGATGACCCGCTACGGCACCCTGGCCGAGACCGTGGAACGCGCCCGCCACTACGGCGAACGCGCCCGCTCGGCCCTGGACATCTTCGCCGATGGCCCGGCCAAGGCGGCTTTGGCCGGCATTGTCGATTTCTGCATCGAACGGGCCCGATAAGGCGCGTTTTCTGCTTGCGCCCCCCGGGCCGGGGGGCTATAACCCCGGCCCTCGGACGGAGTGTAGCTCAGCCTGGTAGAGCACTGTCTTCGGGAGGCAGGGGCCGGAGGTTCGAATCCTCTCACTCCGACCAAAAAAACCCCAGATGGCCTAACGGCTTATCTGGGGTTTTCTTTTGCCCGGAATTTGAAATCGCCCGAGATGATCCGGCCCTCGGCCGCGTTAGGCCAAGAAGACCCGCCAAACCCCCGCGGTCTTGGTCCGAGTATTGTCCCAGACGTCTTTGATCACGCCGCCGCCACCCCTGTTGCCGGTCGAGGGTGGGCGTTGCTCGGGGATTGACGATCTTTCCGCCGACCGCCACCTTGGTTAGACACACAGCCGGAGTGCGTGCCATGGCAGGGGAAGACGCCAGCCCGATGGATCAGGATCGCATCGCCGGGGAGCGCCGTCAGGCGGCCTATGACGCGGCGGCGGACGAAGGCCTGCTTGGTATCAAAGACGTGACGATCGGCGGCCGGGTTCCCTCAAGGCTTCTCGCCGCGGCTAAAAAGCGCTCCGGGGCCGGAAATACCAGCGAGTTGCTGCTCTATGCCTTGGCGAAAGTGGCGATCGAGGATGACTTCGGCCCAAGGCTGCTGGCCCGCAAGGGGCAGGTGCCAAGGGGGACGCTTGAAGGCTGACCTCGCGCGCGCTCTGCGCCGTCTTCGGCCCGACCGGATAACAACGGCGCCGACCCGCCGCGCCGATGCCGATCTGCCGTTCGTCGATGATCGGGCGGCTGTCGGTGGACCGCTTGTTCTCGATACCTGTGTTTATATCGACGTACTGGAAGGCAAGTCGCCGCCGCTCGTCGATGACCTTTTACAAAGACGCCCGATTTTCCATCTCGCGGTCATTCTTGGCGAGCTTTGTCATGCGTTTGGCCGTCTTTCTCCCGGTCATCCGGGAACGGCGGCAATCCTCGCGGTCTTGCGCGATACGATCGAAGATATTCCCCGCCATCGGGTGGCCGCTCCATCGGTCGGGGTCATGATGGAAGCCGGAATTCTGGCTGGCCTGCTCTTTCGTCTGGGGTCTTTGCCCAAGGGGCGGGAGGGTGCGGCTTTCAACGATGCCGTTCTGTTTCTTCACGCCCTGGAAAAAGGTCAAACCGTGTTGACCCGGAACCTGCAAGACTTCGATCTGATGGCGCAGATCGCCCCCGCCGGACGGGTTCTTTTCTATCGGGCGGTTTCCTAAGGCGGCCCAGCCAAGCAACCCCGGGGCGGGTTTGGGCGTTTTGGCGCGAGCGGCGGGCGATCTTTGCCGTTTGGCCTCCCGTTTGGGCGGGCTGTCGGCTATTGTCAGTGCCGCGCCCCTGCCTCCGACCCCGGAGATTTCATGCCCGATCCCACCACCCTGTCCGCCTGGGCGGCCCTTGCCGCTCACGCTCCGACCTTGAGCGATCAGCCGCTGCGCGTTCTGTTCGACGCCGATCCCGACCGCTTCGCGCGCTTCCATCTGCGCTTCGAGGATCTGGTGCTCGATTACTCGAAAAACCGCATCACCGGCGAGACCATGGCGCTGCTGGCCGATCTCGCCCGCCAGAGCGGGGTCGAGGCCCGGCGCGACGCCATGTTCGCCGGGGAGCCGATCAACACCACCGAGGGCCGCGCCGTTTTGCATGTGGCCCTGCGCGATCCCACCCCCACCCCGGTTCTCGTCGATGGCGCCGATGTGAAGCCGGCCATCGCCGCCGTTCTCGCCCATATGGAGGCGTTTTCCGAAGCGGTGCGCAGCGGCGCCTGGACAGGGGCGACCGGCAAGGCGATCACCGATGTCGTCAATATCGGCATCGGCGGCTCGGACCTCGGGCCGGTGATGGTGGTCGAGGCGCTCAAGGCCTATGCCAAGCCCGGTCTGAGGGTGCATTTCGTTTCCAATGTCGATGGCACCCATATCGCCGAGACGCTGAAGGGGTTGTCGCCGGAGACCACGCTGTTCCTGGTCGCCTCCAAGACCTTCACCACCCAGGAAACCCTGACCAACGCCCATACGGCGCGCGACTGGCTGGTTGGCGCCCTGGGCGAGCCGGCGGTGGCCCGCCATTTCGCCGCGCTGTCGACCAACGCCAAGGCGGTCAGCGCCTTTGGCATCGATACCGCCAATATGTTCGAATTCTGGGACTGGGTGGGCGGGCGCTATTCCCTGTGGTCGGCCATCGGCCTGCCGATCGCCATCAGCGTCGGTTTCGCCAATTTCCGCGCCCTGCTCGATGGCGCCCATGCCATGGACACCCATTTCCGCGAGGCGCCGATCGAGCGCAATCTGCCGGTGATCCTCGGCCTGCTCGGCGTCTGGTATGGGGATTTCCTGGGCGCGCGCGCCCAGGCGGTGCTGCCCTATGACCAATATCTGCACCGGCTGGCCGCCTATCTGCAGCAGGCCGATATGGAAAGCAACGGCAAGCGCACGACCTTGGACGGCAAGACCGTGGCCTACGCCACCGGCGCGGTGCTGTTTGGCGAGCCCGGCACCAATGGCCAGCATTCCTTCTATCAGCTGATCCACCAGGGAACCTCGCTGATCCCTTGCGATTTCATCGCTCCGGCGATCAGCCATAATCCGCTGGGGCGCCACCACGCCATCTTGCTGTCGAACTTCCTGGCCCAGACCGAGGCGCTGATGCGCGGCAAGACCGAGGCCGAGGCCCGGGCCGAGTTGGCGGCCCAGGGGCTGGCGGGCGAGGCCCTTGAGGCGCTGCTGCCCCATAAGGTCTTCCCCGGCAATCGGCCGACCAACGCCATCCTGGTCAAACGCCTTGATCCGCGTACCCTTGGCATGCTGATCGCCCTTTATGAACACAAGATCCATGTCCAGGCGACGGTGTGGAACATCAACGCCTATGACCAGTGGGGGGTGGAACTGGGCAAGCAACTGGCCAAGGCGATCCTGCCCGAACTGGAGGACGCGACCATTTCCCCGGCCCATGATAGTTCCACCAATGGCCTGATCGCGCTATATAGGGAGTTCAGCGCCGGGTAACCCCCAGATGTAGCCCCCAGCGAGAGGGACGCCGATGACGATCCGTTTGTTGCCGCCGGTCCTCGTCAACCGCATCGCCGCCGGCGAGGTGGTTGAACGTCCGGCCTCGGCGGTCAAGGAACTGGTCGAGAACGCCATCGATGCGGGGGCCTCCCGCATCGATATCACCATGACCGACGGCGGCCGCGCCCGCATTCTGGTGGTCGACGACGGTCGGGGCATGGATCCCGGCGAATTATCGCTGGCGGTCGAACGCCATGCCACCTCGAAGCTGCCCGGCGACGATCTGCTTGATATCCACACCCTGGGGTTTCGCGGCGAGGCCCTGCCGTCGATTGGCTCGGTCGCCCGCCTGACCCTGACCAGCCGGGCGGCGGGGGCTGGCGACGCCTGGGCTTTGACGGTCGAGGGCGGCGCCAAGGGCGAGCCCGAACCGGCCAGCCATCCCCAGGGCACCCGGGTCGAGGTCCGCGACCTGTTCTATGCCACCCCGGCCCGGCTGAAATTCCTCAAGGCGCCGCGCACCGAGCAGATGCACGCCGTCGATGTCGTCCACCGCTTGGCGATGGCCCATCCGGCGGTCGGCTTCACCCTGTCGGACGGCACCCGCCAGCAGATCCGCCTGTCGGGCGCCCAGGGCGAATTGTTCGAAGCCCGGCTGACCCGCCTGGGCGCCATTCTTGGCCGCGAGTTTTCCGATAACGCCATTGCCATCGAGGCCGAGCGCGAGGGCATCCGCCTGACCGGCCATGCCGCCCTGCCGACCTATAACAAGGCGACCAGCGCCGGCCAGTACCTGTTCGTCAATGGCCGGCCGGTGCGCGACAAGTTGCTGCACGGCGCGGTGCGCGGCGCCTATCAAGACGTGCTGGCCCACGACCGCAACGCCGTTCTGGCGCTTTATCTCGATCTGCCGCCCGAGATGGTCGACGTCAACGTCCATCCGGCCAAGGCCGAGGTCCGCTTCCGCGATCCCGGTCTGGTGCGCGGGCTGATCATCGGCGCCCTGCGCCATGCCCTGGCCGCCGCCGGCCACCGGGCGAGCAGCACGGTCTCGCTGGCCGCCCTGGGGGCCCTGCGCCCGGCCCAAGGATCGGGCGCTCCGGCCCTGCCCTGGGGGGCGGGCGGCTATGGCGGCGGAGCCTCCCATCCGGGATTGGAGGAGCGCCGCAGCGCCTATGCCGCCCAGGCTCCGGCCGGAACGCCCGATCCTTGGGCCGGGCGGGGAATGGGGGCCGGAGGTGGAAGCGGGCAGGCGGCGATGGCCTGGCTGGCCGGGGCGCCCCCGGCCGCCCCACGCCTGGCCGGCGAGCCCGAAGCCCCGCCGACGGGGGCCGAGGATTTTCCCTTGGGCGCGGCGCGCGGTCAGATCCACGACACCTATATCATCGCCCAAACCCGCGATGGCGTGGTCATCGTCGATCAGCACGCCGCCCATGAACGGCTGGTGATGGAGCGGATGAAGGCCGCCCTGGCCGAGCGCGGCGAGGTCGCTCGCCAGATCCTGCTGCTGCCCGAAGTGGTCGAACTCGACGAACCGGGGGCGGTGCGGGTGGCGACGGCGGCGGCCGAGTTGGCCAAGCTGGGGCTGGTGGTCGAAGGCTTCGGCCCCGGCGCCGTGGTGGTGCGCGAGGTGCCGGCCCTGCTCGGCGATACCGACGTCAAGGGGCTGGTCGCCGATCTCGCCGAGGGGCTGGCCGAATGGGGCACCGCCCAGGCCCTGGAGGACAGGCTGGGCGATGTGGTGGCGACCATGGCCTGTCACGGCTCGGTGCGGGCCGGCCGGCGGCTGCGCATCGAGGAGATGAACGCCCTGTTGCGCGATATGGAGCGGACTCCGCGCGCCGGCCAATGCAATCATGGCCGACCGACTTATGTTGAGCTAAGATTGGGCGACATCGAACGGTTGTTCGGCCGGCGCTGAGGCGGCGGAGGACGGCGGTTCTGGAACCGGGGAGGGGCCGCGCTTTTGGGGCGTGGTCTAAGGGGAATGGGATTTCGCGAAAAAATGGGCCGCTCGTCACTCGTCGTGTCCGCTGTCTTTGCCGGGGGCTCGCTGCTGGGCGCCCTTTGCGGGATGGGACCCGCCTTCGCCGAACCACCGACCGCCGATGAGTTCCGCACCCTTGATACGGTGCCCGATCGCATGGCCGCCTGTTCGGATGCCGGGGCCGATGCCTATGAATCGGGGGATGCCGAACAGATCCGCAAGGCGATGGACGGCGAGATCGCCTGTCTAACGGTGATCGCCGCCGATCTGGGGAAAACCTTTTATGGGGCCGAGGCCTTCGGCGCCGATGGCATCGAAGGCGCGCTCAAGCGGCTGAGGGATCCCTTGGGCCGGCTTTACGCCACGGTGCAGAACGATCCGGTCGCCTGCGCCCCGGCCTGCGGCACGCTCTACACCATCCAAAGCGAAGACATGTATCGCCGTTTTCTCGCCACGCTCATCCTTGATATCAGTGAACGGCTGAAGGATGACAGCCCGGTTCATTCGGAGTAGCGGCTTGGCGAGCACGCCCCTTCGTCAGCGGGAGGCCACCTCGTGTCGGCGTCTCTGACCCCCGGCCGCGCCGCCGCGCCGGCCGAGGCCGCCGATCGGCTGGGCCTTTTGCGGGCGGGCGGCAAGGCGGCCCTGGCGCGCGCCCTGGCCGGCCTGGAAACCGCCCCCGACGCGCTTGAAACCACCACGCTGCTGGCCCAGGCCCATGCCGCTCCCCGGGCCCGGGTGATCGGCATCACCGGACCGCCCGGGGTTGGCAAGTCGACGCTGGTCAACGGCCTGATCACCCACTGGCGGGCGGCCGGGAAAACCGTGGGCGTCATCGCCATCGATCCCAGTTCCCGGCGGTCGGGCGGCGCCCTGCTTGGCGATCGCACGCGGCTGAGCGTCGATCCCGAGGATCGCGGCGTCTTCGTCCGCTCGATGGCGGCGCGCGATCATCTGGGCGGCTTGGCCGGGCTGACCGTGGCGGCGATGGTGCTGATGCGCGCCCTGTTCGACGTGGTGCTGATCGAGACCGTCGGCGTCGGCCAGTCGGAAACCGAGGTCAGCCGGGTGGTCGATACGGTGGTTTTTTGCGTTCAGCCCGGATCGGGCGATAGTTTGCAGTACATGAAGGCCGGCATCGCCGAAATCCCCCATCTGGTGGTGGTGACCAAGGCCGATATGACGCGCGAGGCCATGCGGGCGCGCGCCGATGTCGAAGGCGCGCTGTCGTTGAGCGATGCCGAGGACGATTGGACCGCCCAGGTGCTGATGGTCAGCGCCCGGATGGGCGACGGCGTTGACGCCCTGGCCCGCGCCATCGACGAGCATGGCGCCTATTTGGCCAAGGGCGACCGCATAAGGGCGCTCCGTCATCTTCAGGCCGAGGGCTGGCTGAAGGACTCGGTGCGCGAGCGCTTCGGCCGCGAGGGCCTGCGCAAGGCCGGGCCGCTGGCCCTGGCCCCCGGGGAAAGCCCCTTTGACCGGCTGGCCGTGCTGGCGCGGGAACTGGCTTGACCTTCTCGCCCCCGGCCGTTACCCCCTGACACGCGCCGGGATGATGGCCCCGGGACTTTTGTTTGGGCCCTGGGATATCGGGAACCGATGATCATCCATACGCTGCACCGCTATATCCTGCGCAACCTGCTCGTCGGCCTCGCCGTGGGGTCGGTGGCCTTGATCGTGTTGATCTGGCTGATCAATTCCCTGAAGTTCCTCGATTGGTTCGTCAACAAGGGGCTGTCGGTCGCCACCTTCCTGCGCCTGACCCTGCTGCTGATGCCGGGCTTCCTCACGGTCTTCATTCCCATCGCCTTGTTCGCCGTGGTGCTGTTCACCTACAACCGGCTGGCCGCCGACCGCGAACTGATCGTCATGCGCGCCGCCGGCATGGGGCCCTGGCAATTGGCCCGCCCGGCCCTGGCGCTCTGCGCCGTGCTGACCGGGGTGGGCTATTGGCTGACGCTGTCGGTGGTGCCAGCGATGGAAGGGGCCTTCGAGGCGATCAAATACGAGGTGCGCGGCGAGGTTTCGAGCTTGGTCATCAAGGAAGGCCAGTTCAATCAGATGAAGGACGGGCTGATCGTTTACGCCGGTGAACGGGCCAAGGACGGCCGGCTGATCGATCTGATGATCCACGATACCACCGGCAAGACCAGCGATCTGACGGTGATGGCCGAAAGCGGCGCCCTGGTGCGCGAAGGCGAGGGCGCGCGCATCTTGCTGATCAATGGCAACCGCCAGGAACGCAACCGCCAGACCGGTAAGGTCAATTTCCTGTATTTTGACAGCTATGCCGTGGATCTGGGCGGCAAGGCGGCAAGCACCGAAATGCGCTTTCGCGAGGAACGCGAAAGGCCGCTGTCGGAGCTGATTTCGCTCAAGGCCGGCGATCGCATCGATCCCGATTATCCCTTTACCTATGAAGAGCGCCATATCCGGCGCATGCGCATGGAGGCCCACCTGCGGCTGTTGCGGCCTTTGGCCCATATCGGCTTCCTGCTGATCGGTCTGGCCGCCGTGCTGACCGGCGAGTTTGATCGGCGCGGCGGCAATAAGCGGGTGATTTTGGCCGTCGCCCTGGTCGTGCTGTTCCAGGCCGGTAGCCTGGGGGCGGCGACGGTGGCCAAGAAATCCCTTGATGGCCTGCTGCTGCTTGATCTGATGACGCTTCTGCCGATCCTCGTCGGCTGGATCTGGCTGGTCTGGCCTTCCGAGCGCTGGGGGCGGCGGCGGCTGGCGCCACGGCGCGGGCGGACGGCGGCCCCGGCCCTGGGCGGCGGAGCGGGACGATGATGACGACCCGGACGGCGCGCGAGGCGGGTGAGGCCGAGGCGGCGGGGCCATCGACCCTGCGGCTGGTCGGCCGGCTGATCAAGGATCATCTGGCCCAGCAATGGGGGCTGATCGCCCTGGCGGTGCTGTGCATGCTGGCGGTGGCCGCCTCGACCTCGGCGATCGCTTGGTTGATGAAGCCGGCGGTCAACGACGTGTTCGCCCGCCACGACCGCGACGTGCTGATGCTGATCGCCCTGGCCTTTCCGGTGGCTTTCGTCCTCAAGGGCTTGGCCAATTACGGCCAGCGCACCCTGATGAACCGGGTGGGGCTGCGGGTGGTGCAGCGCTGTCGCGAGGCGCTTTACGATCACCTTCAGGGCATGGATATCGCCTTCTTCGCCCAGCAGCAGACGGCGGCCCTGGTCAGCCGCTTCACCGTCGATCTGACCTTGCTCAAGAACACCATCACCTCGGGGATCATGGTGGTCGGCCGCGACGCGGTGACCATGGTCAGTCTGGTGGTGTCGCTGTTCCTTCTTGATATCGAACTCGCCCTGATCGCTGTGACCGTGTTCCCCGCCGCCGTTTTGCCGATCGCCCTGCTTGGCAAGCGGGTGCGCAAGGCGGCGCGCGGCATGCAGGCCCAATCGGGCCAGCTTGACGCCCTGCTGCTTCAGGTCTTCCAGGCGATCCGCGTGGTCAAGGTCTATAACGCCGGCGAGCACGAGCGGGCGCGGGTGGCGGCCACGGTCGATCGCATCTATCGCCACCTGATGCGCTCGGAACGCATCGGCGCGGCGATTTCGATGGTGGTCGAAATCCTGTCGGGCTTCGCCTTCGCCGCCGTGGTCATCTATGGCGGACAGCGGGTGACGGCGGGCGATCTTGATCCCGGCACCTTCTTCGCCTTCATCACCTCGTTATTCCTGCTCTATCAGCCGATCAAGCGCATCGGCGGCGTCAATGTCGTCGCCCAGGAAGGCATGGCGGCGGTGGAGCGGATGTATGGGGTGATCGACACGCCGCCGGCCCTGCGCGAGGGCAAGGACGCCCCGGCCCTGGTTGTTGGGGGGGGCGAGATCGTGTTCGACGACGTGCGTCTGACCTATCCCACCCAGGAGGGGCCGGCCCTCGATGGCTTATCGTTTCGCGCCCCCGCCGGGGCGACGGTCGCCCTGGTCGGTCGCTCGGGGGCGGGCAAATCCACCGCCTTGCAACTGGTGCCGCGTTTCTATGACGCCGATGGCGGCCGGGTGTTGATCGACGGCCAGGACGTGCGCGCGGTGACCTTCCGCTCGCTGTGGGCGGCGATCGCCATGGTCACCCAGGAAATCATCCTGTTCGATGACAGCGTGCGCGCCAATATCGCCTATGGCCGCCCCGGCGCCAGCCAGGCCGAGATCGAGGACGCCGCCCGCCACGCCGCCGCCCACGACTTCATTCTGGCCCTGCCCGAGGGCTATGACACGGTGATCGGCGAGCAGGGAACCCGGCTGTCGGGTGGTCAGCGCCAGCGTCTGGTCATCGCCCGGGCGATGCTGAAGAACGCGCCGATCCTGCTGCTTGACGAGGCGACCAGCGCCCTTGACACCGAAAGCGAACGCCATGTCCGGCAGGCCTTCGAGCGCCTGCGCCAAGGCCGCACCTGCATCGTCGTCGCCCATCGCCTGTCGACGGTGATGAACGCCGATATCATCCATGTGATCGATGCCGGGCGCATCGTCGAATCGGGCTCCCACGCCGCCCTGCTGGCCGAGGGCGGTTTGTATGCCGACCTCTGCGCCACCGATCTGTCCGACGAGCCGGCCGAAGACCCCGAGGTCGTGCCCGCCTAGGGGCAAATCCCGAGCGATCTGAACCAGATTGCGACGACGATTTTCTTGACTATCAAGACCTTAGAGCGGTGATGGGGGCCAGACTTCACGGTCCCCGCTCTCAGTCTCTGGTCGCCGCCCGGTCGGAAGCGTCCTGGTCGTCAGGCGGCGTCGTGCAAGGCGGCTTCAACCGCTTGCGGGTTATGCTTGATGACCAGCATCAAGGCGCGTGCCGCCCGATCCGGGCGCCGTCGCTTCTGCTCCCATTCCTGCACCGCGCGGATGTCGAGGCCGAAGCGGCGGCAGAAGGCGCTGCGGGTAAGGCCCAGTCCCTTGCGGATCGCCGCCACGTCCACATCATCGGGAACCAGGACCTCGTGCGTCACCAAGCCCTTTGTCTTGCCGTCCATGTAGGCCACGGCCTCGGCCATCGCCTCTATCAGGTCATCGCCCATCTTGCTCATGGTTCCTGCCTTTCCGCTGATAGGAGTTTTTCCGCCCGACGGGTGAAGGCGCTCAGTTCCACGATGGTGATTGGCTTGGTGATCATAGGGCGACGATGCGGCATTGCCGCAATGGAGGCAAATGAAATTCACCAATGGTTGTTATCGCGGGAAAGTGGAATGCTCGATCACTCCGCCGTTGGGATGATCATCCACGACGGGATCGACGGTGTCAGGGTGGCGCCGCCATCCTCGGCGAGGATCGGGCCGCCGAGGCGGGCGAGGCGGAGCAGGGCGAGGCCGAGGGTCTGGCCATCGGCGCGCACCAGACCCGAGCGCATCTCTCCGGCGTCCAGGCCTTCCCCGGTGCGCAGCGCGCTGCCCGGGGCGGGCAGGGGGCCGTCGATGGCGACGGGGATCAGGCGTTTTTTGACGAGGCCGCGGTATTTGGTCCGCGCCGTCAGTTCCTGGCCCATGTAACAGCCCTTCTTGAAGTCCACGCCGCCCAGTTCCTCGAAGCCGTTTTCCAGAAGCAGGGCCTTTTCGGGCTCAAGGTCGTCGCTGCCCTCGGGCAGGCCCAGGGCTAAGCGATGGGCCTGCCACAGGCTTTCCTCGCCGAGGGGCAAAGGCGGCTTGGCGGCCGCTTCGGGCAGCAGCAGGTGAACGCCCGCCGCGCTCAGCCGGGGATCGACGAAGGCGAGGCCGCCGCCATCAAGGGCGCGCATCGCCCCCGGCCGATCGGGTAAACCCAGGCTGGCCGCCGCGTTGCGGCCGGGGATCACCGCCACCGTCCAACCGCCGGCAAGATCGAGGGTGACCTTCGAGCGCAGGCGGTAGCGCGACAGGCGGGCGCGCAGGTCTTCCAGGCGGGCCGCCTCGCCGACCAGCAGCAAGCGGGCGCTTTCCCCCTCGCCAACGGAAACGACGAAGAAATCATGGAGATATTTGCCCTGGGGGGTGAGGAATGCCGCCCATAACGCCTGTTCCGGTCCGGCCCGGGTCACGTCATTGGAGACCAACCCCTGAAGGAAGCTCACGCGGTCCGCGCCGCTTAGGCCGAGAACGCCGCGATCGGGGCGGGGGCACAGCACCGGCGGGCTGACGGCGGAAGGGTCGGCAGGGGTCATCGGGACACTCCGGCAGGGATGGGCGGGACGCGGTGGGTATCACCACACACCCCTTCGCAGGTATGGTGCGGCGGCGGCGTTGGCAAGCCGGGGGGTGGGGGGGTATAAGGTCAGAACCACCGCCGGGACTTTATCATCCCTTTTTCCTGCCCGCGATGCCCGCCGTTTTGGAGCCGCCATGAAGATCGCCATCGCCGACGCCGGTCCCGCCTTTGACGGGACCTCGCCCGAAGCGCGCCCTTTGGACGGCGCGGCCCGGGCGGTCTGCGGTCTGGCCGCCGCCCTGGCCGGGCGTGGCCATCGCGTCAGCGTCCATAATTCCTGCGCCCAGGCGGTCGAGGTGGCCGGGGTGTCCTGGCGGCCGCTGCCGGTCGGCTGGCAGGGTGGCAAAGAGGGCGCGCGCCTGGAGGATGTCGAGGCGCTGATCGCCATCGATCAGCCGGCCCTGCTTGATCTGGCCGAGGGGCCGGCGGTGCGGCGCATTCTGCTGCCCTTCGCCGCGCCCGGTCCGTTGGCTTGGCCGCTGGCCCGCGATCCGATCGAACGCCATCAGCCGCTGACCGCCTATCTCGGCCTGACCCAGCGCACCGCCGCTCCCCTGTTGCCCGGGCATTCGACGGTGATCGCGCCCGGCGTTTCGGGCGCTTTCCGGCCGCGGATCGGCCAGGGGCCCAGTGATCCGCCGGTCGCCGTGGTCACCACCCATCCGTTGCATGGCCTGGATTGGCTGCTCGACCTGTGGGAGGACGTGATCGTCCGCGAGGTGCCCGCCGCCCGGCTGCATGTCTATTCGGCGCTGCTCCACCGGGCGCTGGGCGGCGAGGTCATGCCCGGCGCCCTGTCCCGGCTGACCGACCGCGTGCGCGGGCTGGCCGGGCGCGGCGTCGAGGTTCGCGCGCCCTTGGGCGAAACGGCGATGGCGGCGGTTTATCGCGCCGCCACCCTTCATCTTTACCCCGGTCATGTCGATGACATGACCTGCTGGACCCTGGCTGAGTCGCAGGCCTGCGGCCTTCCCGCCGTGGCCCGCGCCCTGGGCGCCACCAGCGAGCGGCTGGTCAACGGCGAGACGGGCTATCTGGTCCCCGACGGGGCGGCCTTCGCCAATGTCGCCGTGCAGATCCTAGTTGAACCGGCGGTGCGGCGCAGTCTGTCGGCCGCCGCCGCCGACCCGGGGCGGCTGCGCCCCTGGGAAGCCGTGGCCCTTGATATCGACCGTATTTTAACCGCCTGAGTTTTCTCCTCCGGCGCCCCCTGCCGGGTCGCCTGATTTTCCTTTTCTTCCCGGTGATTTATCGGAGTCCCCATGGGTTTGCGCATTCTTCAAGTCATGGCCGGTGCCGAACAGGGGGGCGCCGAGCTGTTCTTCGAACGCCTGTGCATCGCCTTGCACCGCGCCGGTCTGCACCAGCACGTGGTGATGCGCGAGGCCAGCGTCCGCTTGGCGCGGATGCGCGAGGCCGGGTTGCGCCCGGTGCTGCTGCCCTTTGGCGGGCGCTTCGACTTCAAGACCGGCCGGGCGCTGCGCCAGGAGATCGCCCGCTTCCAGCCCGCCGTGGTCCTAAGCTGGATGAACCGCGCCACCCGCTTCGTCCGTCCGGGCAATCACGTGTTCTGCGCCCGGCTCGGCGGCTATTACGATCTGAAGTACTATCGCGGCTGCGACTGGTTGGTCTGCAACACCGAAGACATCCGCGATTATGTGATCAAGCAGGGCTTTCCCGCCGAACGCGCCGTCCATCTGCCCAATTTCGTGCCCCAGCAGCATATGGCGCCGACCGCGCGCAAGCTGCTTTACACCCCGGAAAACGCCCCCCTGGTGCTGGCTTTGGGCCGGCTGCACGAGAACAAGGCCTTTGACGTGCTGTTGCGCGCCCTGGCCCTGGTTCCCGATGTCTATCTGTGGCTGGCGGGCGAAGGGCCCTTGCGCGCCTCGCTGGAAACCCTGGCCCAGGATCTCGGCGTCAAGCCCCGGGTGCGCTTCCTCGGCTGGCGCGACGATACCCCGGCCCTGTACGCCGCCGCCGATCTGGTGGTTTTCCCCTCGCGTCACGAGCCGCTGGGCAATGTGGTTCTGGAAGCCTGGGCCCAGCGCACGCCGATGGTGTCGACGCGCACCGATGGTCCGGCCCGGCTGATCACCTCGGGACACAACGGCCTGCTGGTGCCGATCGACGATCACCGGGCGATGGCCGGGGCGATCCGTCAGGCCTTTGGCGAACCGGGCCTGGGCGAGGCGATGGCGCGGGCGGGCTGGGACAGCTATCTCGCGGCCTATACCGAGGAGAAGGTGGTGGCGAGCTACCGGAGTTTTTTTGAAACCATCGTCGCCGAGCGCTCCGGCGCCGTCGACCGTGGGTGAGCGGACGGGGACCGGCGCGGCATGTGTGGCATAGCGGGCATGGTGACCAAACTCGGGCGGAGCGTGCCCGAAGGACTGGCCGACCGATTCGCGCAAAAGCTGGCCCATCGCGGGCCCGATGGCAAAGGGGTGTTCGAGGCGCCCGGTGTGCTGCTGGTTCAGGCCCGGCTGGCGATCATCGATCTGTTGACCGGCGATCAGCCGCTGCATGGCCCCGACGGACTGGTGCTGGTGGCCAATGGCGAGGTCTATAACTACCGCGAACTGCGCGCCGAATTGGGCGAGGGGGTGTTCCTGACCCGCTCGGACTGCGAACCGCCCTTGCACCTTTACGCCCGTCGCGGGCTGGCCGGGTTCGATGTGCTGCGCGGCATGTATGCCATCGCCCTGTGGGATCCGCCGCGCCGCCGGCTGGTGCTGTGCCGCGATCCCTTTGGCATCAAGCCGCTTTATTACGTGGAAACCAACGATGGCGTGGCCTTCGCCAGCGAGCCCCAGGCGCTGATCGGCGCCGGTCTGCTGCCCGCCCGGGAAGACGCCGCCGCCGTCGACGAGCTTTTGCAGCTGCAGTTCACCTGCGGGGCGCGGACGATCTTCCAGGGGATCCGCCGGGTTTTGCCCGGGGAAACCCTGGTCTTCGAAGACGCCCAATTGGTCGAGCGCCACCGGCGCCCGGCGCTGCCCGCCGTCCGCGAGCGGGTCAGCCCGGCCGATCCTTTGGCCCTGCTGGACCATGTGCTTGAAGACAGCCTTGATCTTCATCAGCGCGCCGACGTGCCCTATGGGCTGTTCCTGTCGGGCGGCATCGATTCATCGTCGGTGCTGGCGATGATGGCCCGGCTCAACGAACGCCCGGTGCTGGCCTTCACCGCCGGCTTTCCCGGCACCGAGGTCGCCGACGAGCGGGCCGATGCCCGGGCGGCGACCAGGGCGGTTGGCGCCCGGCATGTGGAGGTGGCGGTCAGCGAGGGCGATTTCCTGGAGCATCTGCCGGCGATCGCCGCCGCCGTCGATGATCCGGTGGCCGATTACGCCATCGTCCCAACCTGGCTGCTCGCCCGCGAGGCGGCGAAATCGGTCAAGGTCGTGCTGTGCGGCGAGGGTGGCGACGAACTGCTGGGCGGCTATGGCCGCTATCGTAGCGCCATGCGCCCCTGGCCGCTGGCCCGTCCCTTGCGCCGCAAGGGCCTGCTTGATGGCCTGGGGCTGCTGCGCGGCGGCGGTGGACGAAACTGGCGCGCCGGCATCGCCCGGGCCGAGGTCGAGGCCCGGGCCCAGGGCGGAAGCCGGCTGATCCGCGCCCAGCGCGTTGATTGCGCCGATTGGCTGCCCCACGACCTGCTCAACAAGCTTGACCGCTGCTTGATGGCCCATGGCCTGGAGGGGCGGGTGCCCTTCGTCGATGTCGATGTCGCCCGCTTCTGTCTGCCGCTGGCCGATGGATTGAAAGTGCGCGACGGCATGGGCAAATGGATCTTGCGCTCCTGGCTGGAACGCACCCTGCCCGAGGCCCGGCCCTTCGCCCCCAAACGCGGCTTCAGCGTGCCGGTCGGCGAATGGATGAGCCGCCATGGCGATCGCCTGGGGCCGCTGGTCGCCGCCTCGCCGGCGGTGGCGGCGCGGTGCCACGGCGAGGCCGTGCGCGCCCTGTTCACCCATCCGCGCAAGGAGACGGCGCTCGCCGCCTGGATCTTGCTTTACTATGCGCTGTGGCACCGCCGCCATATCGTCGGGCTGGCGCCCGAGGGCGATGTGTTCCACTGCCTGTCCACCGCCGCCTGAGGCGGCCGGCGGGGAGATCTTTGGCATCCCTCCTTTGAAGAAAAAGACCAAGAGCGCGACGCCTTTTTCGAACCGAAGACGCTATCTGTGGAGAGACGAGACGTGGCCCAGTCCTATGATCTGATCCTCAAGGGCGGCACCGCCGTTCTGCCCGGCCGTACCATGCGCGCCGATATCGCCGTGTGTGGCGGCAAGGTGGTGCGCGTCGGTTTCCTCGATGCCGGATCGGCGCGCCAGACCATCGATTGCGCCGGCTTGCACGTGCTTCCCGGGGTCATCGATACCCAGGTGCATTTCCGCGAGCCCGGTCTAGAGCACAAGGAGGATCTGGAAAGCGGCACGCGGGCCGCCGTTCTGGGCGGGGTGACCGGCGTCTTCGAGATGCCCAACACCGCACCGGCCACCGACAGCCCCGAGGCCCTCGAGGAAAAGCTGACCCGGGCCCAGGGCCGCACATGGTGCGATCACGCCTTTTTCCTGGGGGCGAGCGCGGCTAACGCCGCAGCCCTTGGCGGCTGGGAACGCCGGGATGGTTGCGCCGGGGTCAAGATCTTCATGGGATCGTCGACCGGCTCGCTGCTGGTCGATCAGGACGAGGCGATCGCCCGGGTCCTGGCCGGCGGCTTCCGCCGGGTCGCCGTCCATTGCGAGGACGAGGCCCGCTTGAAGGAGCGCAAGGCCCTGGTGGCCGATGGGGCTTCGGTGGCGCTTCATCCCGAATGGCGCGACGTGGAAACCGCCCTGGCGGCGACGCGGCGCCTGCTGGCCTTGGCCCGCCAGGCCGGACGCAAGGTGCATGTGCTGCATGTGACCACCGCCGAAGAAATGGCCCTGTTGCAAGACAACCGCGACATCGCCAGCGTCGAGGTGACCCCCCAGCATCTGACCCTTGCCGCCCCCGATTGCTACGAGGGGCTGGGGACCTTCGCCCAGATGAACCCGCCGATTCGCGAGGCTCGCCACCGCGAAGCCCTATGGCGGGCCCTGGAGCAAGGCGTCGTTGATATCATCGGCTCCGATCACGCGCCCCATACCCTGAAGGAGAAATCCCTTCCCTATCCCAAAAGCCCCTCGGGCATGCCCGGAGTGCAGACCCTGGTTCCGGTGATGCTTGATCATGTCAACACCGGCAAGCTGAGCCTGGAACGCTTCGTCGATCTGACCAGCGCCGGACCCGCCCGGGTTTATGACATCGCCGGCAAGGGGCGGATCGCGGCGGGCTATGACGCCGATTTCACCGTGGTCGATATGAACGCCGAACGCACCATCACCAACGAATGGATCGCCAGCAAATGCGGCTGGACACCGTTTCATGGGCTGAGCGTGCGCGGCTGGCCGGTGATGACCATCATTCGCGGGGCCATCGTCATGCGCGACGGCGCCCTTCAGGGGCGTCCCTTGGGGGCGCCGGTGCGTTTTCATCCCCTGCCGCCCCTGACGAAGGAGTCCGCCGTTCTTCGGTAAGCGGGCTGTGACAGCGGGGCGGAAGGCGATAAGCTGACCCGCTTGGTTATGGCAAAGGGATCCGCATGATCAATGGACTGGCGGACTCGACGGGGTGGATCGCAGGCGGCGTCGGGGATGGCGCCCAGATAGCCCTGTGGGTTCTGGGAGGCGGCTTCCTGGCCGGGGCCTGGGCGTGGTCCCTGCGCCTGGCCTGCCGCAGGGGCGAGCGTTTGGCCCGGGCCCGCGGGCCGCATCTGCTTGATAACCTCGATGAAGCGGTGGTGGTGACCGGGGGCGATGGGCGGGTGGCCTATCGGAACCGGGCGGCGGCAAGGCTGCTTGCCCACCTCGCGCCGACCGCCGGCAGCGAACCCTCGCTGGATGGCTTTTGGGAAAAGGCCCTGCCTTTGCGCCCGGCGCGGACCACCGACGGGCTGGTCGTCGAGCGGCGGTTGATCGAAGGAGGCAGCCTTGACCAGGGGGTCTGTCTTCTGGCGATTCGCCAAAGCCTGCCGCCGGGCGCTTTCACCCTCGACCCGGCCGAGGCGGGGAACGCCGCCGGCCTGTCGGGGCTGACCCTATGGACCTTGCTTGATGTGTCGCATTGGCGGCGGCTTGACCAGACGGTTACCGAGCGCGAGGCCCGGCTGAGCGCCGTGCTCAATGCCATCGACGAATCGATCATGCGCATCGAGCCCGATGGCCGTATCGGCTTTATCAATACCGCCGGAACCGTGATCCTCGGGGTGGCGCGCGATCAGGTGATCGGTCAGCCGCTGGCCGCCTTCTCGCCACCGGCGGTGGCCTGGGTCCGCCAGACCCGGGTGCGCGAGGTGATCGATGGCGGCAAGGCGGTGCGCTTCGTCGATCGCAGCGGCGATCGGTGGCGCGAGCACACCTTTTCCCCAATCCCGGATGGCGAGGGGCGAACCGTGGCCATCGCCGCCTGTTCGCGCGATGTCACCGCCGAAAAGCGGGTTCATCAGGAGTTATGCCGACGCGAGCAGTTCATTCGGCTGATCACCGACAACCTGCCCGGCGTCGTCTTCTATGTCGATGAGGCCGACACCTTCAAATTCGTCAATCGCCGGGTGACCGACTGGCTGGGCAAGCCGCCGACCGATCTGCTGGGACGGCCCTTCCGCGAGGGCGTCGATCCGCTGCTCAATGAGGCCACCCTGGCCGGCCGCAAGGCGGCGCTGGCCGGGGAGCGGGTCGACTTCGATTCCGAGTTCGTCGATCCCGATGGTCACACGCGGCGCTTCCAGGCGACTTTCATCCCCCACCTCGAAGGCGGCGAGGTTCTGGGGTATGTCGGGCTGCTTCTTGACACCACCAAGCGGGTCGAAGTGGAAGCCGCCGTGCGCGACGCCCTGGCCCGGGCCGAGGCGGCCAGCACCTCGAAATCCCGCTTTCTGGCCGCGGCCAGCCACGATCTGCGCCAACCGATGCAGGCGCTCAACATCTATGTCGGTCTGCTGACCCGTCAGGTCCGCGAGCAGCCCCGCGCCTATGAACTGGTGCAACGGGTGGGGCAATCGGTCAATGCCCTGGGCGACCTGCTCGATTCGCTGCTCGATGTGTCCAAGCTCGATGCCGGCATCGTCACCGCCGCCCCCCAGCCCTTCGCCGTGAACAATATCCTTGAGCGCATGGATACGGAGATGCGGCCGCTGTTCGAGGCCAAGGGCCTGCGTTTCCGGGTCGTCAAAAGCGCGCTGATGGCCTGTAGCGATGATACGCTGGTGGAACGGATCTTGCGCAATCTTGTTACCAACGCCTACCGCTATACCCAGAGCGGCGGCGTGGTTCTGGGATGCCGGCGACGGGGCGGGACCGTGGTTTTCCAGGTCTGGGACAGCGGCATCGGCATTCCCGCCGACCGTCTGGATCTGATTTTTGAAGAATTCTATCAGGTGGGCAATCAGGGGCGCGACCGGGCCCAGGGGCTGGGCCTGGGGCTGGCCATCGTCCGCAGGCTGTCGCAGTTGCTTGGTCATCCCGTCGCGGTGCGCTCCGAGGTTGGCCGGGGAACGATGTTCGAGGTGGCTTTGCCCCAGGCCTCGCCCGAAGAGATGGAAGCGGCCGTGACCTCGTGGACGGCCACCGGCCTGCCGGCCATCCGCGATGGCACCCTGGCGGTGGTGATCGACGATGACAGCGCCGTGCTCGACGGCATGGCCCTGCTGCTCGAGGACTGGGGCTTCGACGTGGTGGCCGCCCAGGACATGCTGGAAGCCTTCGAGGCCTTGCGCGGGTCGCCAAAGGCGCCGGCGGTGATCATCGCCGACTATCGCCTTCAGGCCGGGGGGACCGGCGTGGCGGCGGTGCAAAGCCTGCGTCAGGCCTTTGGCGTGACCATCCCCGGGGTGATCGTCACCGGCGATACCTCGCCCGAGCGCCTGCGCGAGGTCACGGCCAGCGGCTTTCGTTTGCTGCACAAGCCGGTGCGCACCTTCGACCTGCGCGCCGCCCTGGCCGAGGAAATGGGCGAGGACGCCCTGGAAGGGATTCCGCCCCAGCGCCGGGGCGCCTGAGTCGCGCCCCGCTTTTGTCAGAGCCCCCCTTTTGTCAGAGCCCCCCTTTTGTCAGAGAAGGACTGCGCGATGCCCGAGACGCCGGCCTGCGGGGGAGAGTGCAAGCGATCCCTGGGCTTCGAGTTCACCATGGCCTTTCAGCCCGTCGTCGATCTGCCCACGCGGCGCATTTATGCCTATGAGGCCTTGGTGCGCGGCGTGGACGGCGAGGGGGCCCAGGCGGTTTTGGCGCGGGTTACCCCCGAGACCCTTTACGCCTTCGATCAGGCCTGCCGAACCAAGGCGATCGAACTGGCGGTCGCCCAGGCGATGACCGCCCGCCTCAATATCAATTTCCTGCCCAATGCGGTCTACCACGCGGAAACCTGTTTGCGGCTGACCTTGGACACCGCCCGCCGCCTGGGCTTTCCTATGGACCGCATCACCTTCGAGTTCACCGAGAACGAAAGGGTGATGGATCGCGACCATCTGCGCGCCATCGTCGCCACCTACCACCGCTTCGGCTTTCAGACGGCGCTGGATGATTTCGGAACGGGCTATGCCGGTTTGGGGCTGCTGGCCGATTTCCAGCCCGATTGCCTGAAGATCGACCGTCTTCTGGTCGAGGGCATCGGCGAGGATCGGGTGCGGCAGGCCATCGTCGGCGGACTTGTCGGCATCTGCGAGCGGCTGGCCATCGATGTGGTGGCCGAGGGCGTGGAAACCCTTGGCGAATTGCGTGCCCTGGTCGCCATGGGCATCACCCGTTTCCAGGGCTACCTGTTCGCCCGGCCCAAGCTTGGCCGGTTGATCACCGAGGCCGAGATCGTCTTTCCCGACCTGGGGTGACCTATCCCGAGCCGGGATAACCCTTGGAAAACGCGCAAAAGAAAGGCCCCCGTGAGGGGGCCTGATCTTCCTTCGGATGGCGCGAGTGACCGGACTTGAACCGGCGACCTCTGGCGTGACAGGCCAGCGCTCTAACCAACTGAGCTACACCCGCGTCGTTCCGAGGTGGCGGTTTATATCGGTGTCTTTCGGGGGGCGCAAGCAAGAAATGCGGTCTTATCGCATTTTTTTATCGGGGGGTCGTCGTCGCGGCCAAAACGGCGCCATTCCGCGCCCGATGATAAAAACCCCCCGCGCGAAGTTCGCGCGAGGGGCTAAAAACGGAGAAAAACAGGAAAACCGCAAGGTCAAGGCGGCCCACATCGGGCCGGGGTGCCTTGATCGGCTTTTACGCCTCCAGTTCCACGGTCTGTCCGGGCGCGCTGACCTGCCGGGGGGCGGCGGCCGCCGCCGGGCGACCGGTATCGGCGCGGGAGGCGCCCGACGGATCGACCGTGGTGGTCTGGCTGACGACCGAGGCGGCGACTATGCCCGAAGCCTGGGTCTCGGCCGGCCCTTCGCCGTCGGTGACCTGCTGAACCTCGCTGGTCTTTTCAACCACCTTGCGGTCGGTGACTTCGACCTTCTCGGCTTGGACCACCGTGGCCTGAGCGTCCTGATTGCGTTGATAGGCCTCAAGCTGGTCGCGGGAAGGAACCTGGAATTGCACGCTTCCGTTGTTAAAGGAGTATTTGGCGACGTTCACATAAAGCTTGGGGTCGAGAATCATGCGCGGGTTGAGCAAGGGACCATCGCCGTTGGGCCGCCGGCTTTCCTGCCGGGTCGCCGTCGCCCCGCTGGGGGCCACCGCGTCCTCGGTCGGTAGAGGGGCCGCCGGTTCGATCCGGGGGGGCGCATAAGCCTGCGCCGCCAAAGCGGTGCCGCCGAGATCAATGTTCTGCTGGGAGTCCATGGCCTTCTGCCCTCCAAAGATATCTGACCATGATCATGCTCTTGGGGCGGGCGCTTTGACAACAAGTCGCTGCGCTCAAAGGTAACCCAATGAATGTACTCGGCGTTTTAGGAGGGGAGAACGGCCTGACTCGCGCCGCAAGGGCGGGTTTTTCGCGACTCGGGATTTTTGTCAAGAAGAAAAGACCAAACGGTCCCGTGAAGGGAGCGTTTCCCGCACGTATGGGGCGTGGGAAAATGGTGCCGCCGGGGTGAATCGAACACCCGACCCCACCCTTACCAAGGGTGTGCTCTACCCCTGAGCTACGGCGGCATGCCAGCGTCCCGCGAAGGGACGGCCAAGGGGCCCAAAAGGCCCCGTTTCCCGAGGGATAGACCCGATGTCAAGGGTCGGCGGGAAGGCGCGCAAAGTGACACAAGGCGCCGGTCCTGGCAAGGCGCTTTTCCAAAGAAAAAGGCCGATAGCGGACCGGGAAACTGGTGCCGCCGGGGTGAATCGAACACCCGACCCCACCCTTACCAAGGGTGTGCTCTACCCCTGAGCTACGGCGGCACGATTTTCCGCGAGAAATCCGGGAAAAGCCCGGGCCCCTCGAAGGCGGCGGAAAGTGCCACAGCGCTTCGGGGGATGCAAGGGATGATTTCGGCGTTTTTTGGTTTGCCGGGACGGGGATCGCGGGCACAATCGCCCCCATGACCCAATCCCGCGATTTTGACGACAAGGACGGTGGCGCGCCCAAGGCTCCTCCCACCCGCCGCCAACCCGCCCCGCAGCGCGATGTCGACCGCCTGGAACGCGAGGCCGCCGCCTTGCGCGAAAACCTGCGCCGGCGCAAGGATCAGGCCCGCGCCCGCGCCAAGCCGTCCGCGGATTAGGCCTTCGGTGGGTCGATCTCTGCTTAATCTGTTGATTCTAGACAAAAGTTTCTAAGCGAATCGCGGTCTCTCGCGCTCAGTTTTGATCTGGCGCGCCGCGCCGTTATGGGATAGGAAACGCCCTTCCGTCGCCGGGCCGCAGAATCAATTCCGCCGGCCCGCTTAGAAAGTTTGGAAGGTCTTTCCGGTTATGGACAGGATACGCATTGTCGGCGGCGCTCCGCTTGATGGCACCATCCGGATCGGGGGGGCCAAGAACGCGGCGCTGACCTTGATGCCGGTCTGTCTGCTGACCGACCAGCCGGTGACCCTGACCAATCTGCCCGATCTGGCCGATATCCGCACGATGGCGGCGCTGCTCGGCCAGATGGGGGTGGGGACCTTGCTCAATGGCGCCGAGTCCAGCGCCGGTCGCCATATCGATCTTGACGCCTCGGGCCTGTCCGATACCACCGCCCCCTATGATCTGGTGCGCAAGATGCGCGCCTCGATCCTGGTGCTCGGGCCGCTGGTCGCCCGCCACGGCCGCGCCCGCGTCTCCTTGCCCGGCGGCTGCGCCATCGGCACCCGGCCGGTCGATCTGCACCTCAAGGCCCTGGAAGCCCTGGGCGCCCATATCGAACTGAAGGAAGGCTATATCCACGCCAGCGTCGAGGGCCGGCTCAAGGGGGCGAAGATCACCTTCCCCAAGGTCACCGTCGGCGGCACCGAAAACGCCCTGATGGCGGCGACCCTGGCCGAGGGCGAGACCCTGCTGGAAAACGTCGCCCGCGAGCCCGAGATCACCGATCTGGCGCTGTGCCTGCGGGCGATGGGGGCGAAGATCGACGGCATCGGCACCGGAACCCTGCGGGTAGAGGGTGTGGACACGCTGGGCGGGACCAGCCACGCCGTGGTCCCCGATCGCATCGAAACCGGCACCTATGCCCTGGCGGCGGCGGCGACGCGCGGCCGGCTGACCCTGACGGGAACCCGGCTTGATCTGGTGGAATCGCTGGTCGATCACCTGCGCCGCGCCGGAGTCGTGGTCACCGCCATCGAGGGTGGCCTGGAAATCGACGCCCGAACCAGCGCGTTGACCGGCGTTGACGTGATGACCGAGCCCTTCCCCGGCTTTCCCACCGATATGCAGGCGCAATGGATGGCGGTGATGAGCACGGCCCGGGGCGCTTCGATGATCACCGAAAGCATCTTTGAAAACCGCTTCATGCATGTGCCCGAACTGAGCCGCATGGGCGCCGATATCAATATCCATGGCGGCTCGGCGATCGTGCGCGGCGTCGCCGGCCTGTCGGGCGCCCAGGTGATGGCCACCGATCTGCGGGCTTCGGTCTGTCTGGTGCTGGCCGCCCTGGCGGCTTCGGGCGAGACCATCATCAACCGGGTCTATCATCTCGATCGCGGCTATGAACGGGTGGAGGACAAGCTGGCCGCCTGCGGCGCCACCATCGAACGCCTGCGCGATTAGAAGAGTGGATTTGCTTAACGATTAGACTTTTAGAGCGGTAGGCGGCGCCCCGGTTTCACGCCTGCCGCCTTAAGGGCGCCGCGCCGCGACAGGAGCGGGCGGAGCACGGCCGCCGGCCTCAGGCGGGCCACGTCAGTTCGAAGATCGTTCCCTGGCTATCGGAGGCCCGGCAGGCGGCTTCTCCGCCATGGGCGCGGGCGATGGCCCTTACGACGGCCAATCCCAAACCACTACCTCCGCCCAGGCGCGGCTTCGCGCCACGGCGGAACGCATCGAACACGCACTCCATGAGGTCGGTCGGGATGCCCGGCCCCTTGTCTTCGACCTGAAGGCGGATCCGCTCGTCCTCCAGGCGGAGGCGAACCTGAAGGGCTCCGGGTTCGGCGTGATGGATGGCGTTGTCGAGCAGCGCCGAGAGCGCCTGCCGAATCCGCATCGGGTCGCAGACGACCTCGCCTCCGTCCAGATCCTGGGCGAGAACGAAACCGGCGGCGCGCAGATTGGGCTCGAAGGCGTTGATCAGCGCCGCGATTTCGGCGGCGAGGTCGCATTGCTCCAGCCGCAACTCCAGCCGCCCGCTTTCGTCCAGGCCCAGCACGCGCAAATCCTCGACCAGCCGGCTCAACCCCTCCATATGGATCAGCAGCCCCGAGAACATGGCGGGGGTGGGTTCGAACACCCCCTCCGCCAAACCTTGAAGGCGACCGCGAAGAACCGTCACGGGCGTTCGCAATTCGTGGGCGATCGCGGCGTTCCAGAAGGCGCGTTCCCGCGCCATGCCATCCAGGCGCTCGGCCATGTTGTTGAAATCGGCCACCAGACGCGTGGCTTCGCCCATCGACAGATCGTCGGCGACCGCCCGGGCCGAAAGGTCGCCCTCCGCCATCCGATGCAGGCTGTCGGCGACGGAGTTGAGCGGCGTCAGGATCCGCCGCGCCAATCGGATGGCGATCACGGCGGCGAGAAGCAGGGCCGCCAGCATCGTGACGGTCATCCAGGCGACCTCCGCCGGAGCGGGCAGCAGGTCATCGGAGATGCTGGACGGGGAATAGGTCAGGAAGACCGCATAGAACACATAGGATCCGCATATCGACAGCAGGACGACACTGAAGGCCATGACCGTCATCGAAAGGAAAATCTGTCGGCGCAATCCCGAAGTTTTCTTCCCCGAGGCCATCGACCTCATCCCCCTCCGAAGCGATAGCCGACGCCGCGAACATTGGTGGGGACGCCCATCACGCCGAAGGCTTCGAGTTTCTTGCGCAACTTGCTCAGATGACTGTCAACGGTGCGCTCCAGGGCCTCGCCCTCGGGCAGGCAGGCGCCCAGAAGCTCCATCCGGCTGAAGACCCGTTTGGGAGTCCGGGCCAAGTGAACCAGAAGGCGAAATTCGGTCAGCGTGAGATCGATGGCCAGACACCGCCCGCCGTCGTCCTCGACCATGGCTTCGTGCCCGTCGAGATCGATCCTCAGCGTGCCGAAACGCAGCACGCGCCGCGCCCGCTCTCCGCCGTCTCCGCCCATGCGACGCAGCACGGCGCGGACCCGGGCGACGACTTCCGCCGGATTGAACGGTTTCACCACGTAATCATCGGCGCCGATGCGCAAGCCCATCAGTTTATCGATGTCCTGATCGAGCGCCGTCAGCATGATGACCGGCGTGTCGCCGCGGTGGCGTAGCTCGGAGAGCACCCGCCATCCGTCCATCACCGGCATCTGCACATCGAGCAGCAGCAAATCGGGATTGAGCGAGGCGTGAAGGTCCAAGGCTCGCCGCCCGTCCCGCGCGCTTACGACGCGCATTCCGGCGCGTTCGAGATAGGCCCTCAGGATGTCGGCGATATCGGGTTCGTCTTCGACGACCAGGATCAGCGCGTCCCTGTCGGGCGGTGTGGTCTCCGCCGCGCCGAGACCGGGCTCGTCCATCATATCCATCCCGCTTTCTTTTCCCTCTCCATCATACCTCCACACACCGTCGATCGAAACGCAACCGATTTCGTCCACACCAGGGTCGGGCATCCGTCATCGCGACCGGGCCGCGTCATCCCCCTGTTGAGTACGAACGCAATCATGAACAAGAGATTTTTGATCAGCGCCGCCTTGTTGAGCGTGGCGGCCTATGCGGGATCATCGTTCCTTCATAGCGAGACGCCGCCTCCGGCCAAGCCAGCGAGCGAGATCCTGAGCGTCACGGTGACGGCCCCCCGCGAGGAGACGGTCGTCGAGCGGGTCGGGACCACGGGAACCCTGGTCCCGCGCGAGGAAATCGTCGTGATGGCCGAGGTCTCCAACGCGCGCATCCTGAGTTTGGCCGCCGAGGTCGGCGATCAGGTTCAAAAGGGCCAAAAACTGGCCGTTCTCGACACCGAAAGCCTGCTCTTGCAGGTCGCGCAGATGGAGGCGGAGTACACCAAGGCGCGGGACGAATTCGTTCGGGTCGACTCGATCAAGGAGAGCGGCGCCGTCAGCAAGAGCCTGCGCATCGAGAAGAAGACCGCGCTCGACACGATGACGGCCAAGCTGCAGGAGGCGAAGCTGGCGGTGAGGCGCACCGTTATCACGGCTCCGGCCAGCGGAACGGTCTATGAGCGCCGCGCCGTCGTCGGCGGTTTGTCGAGCCAGGGCGATCCGCTTTTCCGCATTGCCGGGAAGGGCGAGATCGAAGCGGATCTGCGCGTTCCAGAGGGGGTGGCGGGCCGGGTATCGGTGGGGCAAGCCGTCAGGCTCTCGCTGCCGGGGCTGAAGGCCCCGCTGACCGGCACGGTGCGGCTGGTGGCGCCACGGATCGACGCCTCCGACCGCTCCGCCTCGGTTCGCGTTTCGGTCCTCACCGGCCAAGCCTTGATGGTTGGCGCTTTCGTCCATGCCGACATCGACCTGGGCGAGGTCACGGGCCTGGCCGTTCCCACCACGGCCATTCAGCGCGATAGCGAAGGCGCCTTCATGTGGACGGTGAAAGGGGACGGCGGTGTCGCCCGCTTGGCGGTGACGCCGCTTCTCGAACGCGATGGCCTGACCTTGGTCGGCGACGTTTCCCCCGACCTGCGCGTCGTCGCCAGGGCGGGAGGGCTCGTGCGTGCCGGTGACATCGTGAAGACGCTGGAGGCGCGCTGATCATGTCCATGCCGATATCCACCTGGGCGATCCGCAATCCCATTCCCCCCATCGTGCTGTTCCTCGCCCTTACCATCGCCGGGCTGATCGCCTTTACGAAGCTTCCCGTCACCAGCATGCCCAGCGTCATCGTGCCGGTCGTCAGCGTCACCATCAGCCAACCCGGCGCGTCGCCGACGGAAATCGAGTCCCAGATCACCCGGCGTGTCGAAGGGGCCTTGGCGGGGCTGCGCGGGGTGAAACACATCACCTCGACAATCTCGGAGGGGACCTCCCTCTCGACCGTCGAATTCCACCTGGAAACCGACTTCGACCGGGCGATGAGCGACACGCGGGATGCCATCACCAATATTCGCGACCAACTGCCGCGATCGATCCTGGAACCCCAGGTGCAACGGGTGGAGATTGACGGTGGGGCGCTGCTCGCCTTCAGCGTCGAGGCTCCGGAAATGCGGGCGGAGGACCTCGCGTGGTTCATCGACGACACCGTGAGCCGGAACCTGCTGGCGGTTCCGGGCGTGGCCTCGGTCCGCCGCCAAGGCGGAGTCGTCCACGAGATCACCGTCACGCTTGATCCGGCCAAACTCGCCGCCTTCAGCGTCACCGCCGCCGAGATCAGCCGCCAACTCGCCCTGACCACCATCGATCTTCCGGGGGGCAGGCTGATCGAGGGGGAGAGGGAATACAGCTTGCGGACGCTTGGCGGCGCGCAATCGGCCTCGGCTTTGCGGGACATTTGGATCGGTCTCGGCTCGGGACGGGGCGTGCGTCTGGGCGACATCGCCGAAGTGACCGACGGTGGCGCCGAGGCGCGTTCGATCACCCGGCTCGACGGTAAGCCCGTCGTCACGTTCGCCGTTTTCCGCGCCAAGGGAGCAAGCGAGATCACCGTCGGCGAGAGCGTCAAACGGGCGCTGGAGGACAGTCAAGCCGCCGACCCCTTCGTCACCTACAAAGAGATCTTCTCTCTCGTTGATTTCACGCAGACGAGCTACCAATCGACGTTATACGTTTTTTTCGAAGGGGCGATCCTGACGATTCTGACCGTTTTCCTTTTCCTGCGCGATAGACGGGCGACGGCGCTGGCGGCGCTGACAATTCCGCTGTCGATCATTCCGACGTTTCTTGTCCTCTATTTCCTCGGGTTCTCTTTGAACTTCGTCAGTCTGATGGCGATCTCCCTCGTCACCGGCGTGCTTGTCGACGATGCGATCGTCGAGATCGAGAACATTCATCGCCATATGGCGCAAGCGAAGGGCCCCTATGACGCGGCCATGATCGCCGCCGACGAGATCGGTCTGGCGGTCGTGGCGACGACGGCGGTGATCTGCGCCGTCTTCATGCCCGTCAGTTTCATGGGCGGCGCCGCCGGCAAATTCTTCATTCAATTCGGCGTGACCGTGTCGGTCGCCGCCTTCTTCTCTTTGATGGTCGCCCGCCTGCTGACGCCGATGATCGCCGCCTATGGTCTGAAAGCGCCCGCCCACCGCGACGACAAGCCGGGCCTTTGGGGCCTTCGCTATCGCCATCTGGTCGTCTGGACGCTGGACAACCGGGGCAAGACCTTGGGCATCGCGGCCCTCAGCGTGGTCTTGTCGTTCGGTCTCGTCCCTTATCTTTCAACCGGCTATCTGCCCTATGAGGATTATGCGCAATCGAGCATGACGATCGAACTTCCGCGAGGGGCGACGCTGGAGCAAACGGACGCGGTCGCTCTGCGTGTCGTCGACATCCTGAAAAAACATCCCGAGGTGATGTATGTGCTGACCAGCGCGGGCGGGGAGACGGGGGTGAACACGGCGACCGTTGAGATCAAACTGCTGCCGCTGAAGGCCCGCAACGTCAGCCAGCGCGGCTTCGAAAGTCAGGTTCTGTCCGAATTGACGGACCTGCCCGACGTTCGTATCAAATTCGCTAATTCCGGCGGATCGAAGGATATCAGCATCGCCTTAACGGGCGAGAACGCGGCGGCCTTGGACGCGGCGGCGCGGGCGATCGAACGCGACATGCGGGGCATCGCCGGCCTTATCGCCGTGGGAAGCACCGCGCCCTCCGAACAGCCCGAGATCGTCATCCTTCCCGATTTCGCCAAGGCCGCCCAGCTTGGCGTCACCGTCCAGGCGTTGAGCGACGCGGTGAACATCGCCACCATCGGCGATATCGACACCAACCTCGCCAAGCTCAACCACGACGGTCGCCAGTTTGCCATTCGCGTGCGACTGGCCTCCGGTCCGACGACGACGCTCGACACCATCGGGGAATTGCGCATTCCAACCTCGGAGGGGGGCTCCGTGCCGCTTTCCGCCCTGGCTGAAATCCGCTTCGGTTCCGGTCCGGCGAGCATCGAGCGTTACGATCGCCGCCGTAAGATCGCCGTCGAGGCGAATTTGGTCGACCTCTCGTTGGGCGACGCCTTGCAGTTGATCTCGGATCTGCCGTCGATGAAGGCGCTGCCCAAGGGGATCGAAGCTCTAAACACCGGCGATGTCGAGGAAATGACCGACTTGTTCTCCCGTTTCCTGACGGCGATCGGCGCGGGACTGATGATGGTCTATGCGATTCAGGTCTTGCTTTATAAAGACTGGATTCAGCCGTTCACCCGCATGGCGGCCCTGCCCCTGTCCATCGGTGGCGCCTTCCTGGCCCTGGTGCTGACCAACACCGACCTCAACATGCCCGCGGCGATCGGCATCCTGATGCTGATGGGCATCGCCGACAAGAATTCGATCCTTCTTGTCGACTATATGGTGGAACGCATCCGCCAGGGGGTTCCGCGTCGCGAGGCGATCATCGAATCCTGCGCTGTGCGGGCGCGGCCGATCATCATGACCTCCCTGGCCATGCTCGCCGGGATGGTGCCGATCGTCCTGGGCATCGGCCTGGATACGGCGTTCCGCGCCCCCATGGCGGTCGCGGTGATCGGCGGCCTGATCTCGTCCACCGCTCTCAGCTTGGTTTTCGTCCCCGTCTTGTTCGACTGCGTGCGCGATTTCGAGGACTGGCTTCTGCCCAAACTCCGGCGTTTGGCATGACCCGTTCAGGACCATGCCGCCGGCGGTTCGACCGTCCCGGCCCAAACGCCGGTCTCGGCTTCGCGCCGCCCGTCCCCGTCCCCGTGCTGTCGATCCCAGCGCGCCCCGATCCTCCCCCGGTGAGGACAGCTTCTTGTATCGGGCCTGTTTCTGGCTCAAGGACCAAGTCAATGCGCCTTCCTAGTTTGTCCGTGCTGATCCTGACCCTGTCGGCCTGCTCCCTCATTCCGCCGTTGGAGACGCCCAAACCGCCGGTTCCGCCGGTCTTCCCTCAGAGCGATGGGGTGGCCGAGGGCGCGGGCGTGGCCGGATTGCCCCTTGCCGGGCTGGTCCGCGACCCCCGCTTGCTGCGGATCGTCGATCTGGCCCTGGAGAACAACCGCGACCTGCGGCTGGCCCTTCTCAATGTCGAGGAGGCCCGGTCGCAATATGGCGTTCAAGACGCGGATACCTTGCCCGGCGTCGACACCCAGGCCTCCTACAGCCGCGAACGGACCCCCGGTTCCGGGGGCAGATCGGCGACGGTCGCCGATCAGCATGGGATGACCTTGGGCTTGAACGCCTTCGAGATCGACTTGTTCGGTCGCGTCCGCGCCCTTTCCGCCGCCGCCCTGGAGCGCTATCTCGCCAGCGGCGAGGGCTACCGGGCGGCGCGCCTCACCTTGGTCGGGGCGGTTGCCGACGCCTATTTCGCCGAGCGGCTGGCCGTTGAACAACGCGCCCTCGCCGAACGGACCTTGGCCGATTGGCGTCAATCCCTGGAACTGGCGCGCGATCTCCGGCGCAGTGGGCAGAGCGGCGAGGGGGATATGGTCCAGGCCGAGGCTCAGGTGGCTTTGGCCGAGGCCGATCTCCGGTCGCGGGAACGGGCCGTTTCCCAGGCCGGCAACGCCCTTCGCCTCGTCGTCGGAACCGATCTTCCCGCCGATCTGCCCGCCGCTTTGCGCCTGGACGAGCAACCGGTGACGACACGGCTGCCCGCCGGTCTTCCGTCCGATCTTTTGTTGAACCGGCCCGACATCCGCCAAGCGGAGCGGACTCTCGCCGCCGCCAACGCCGATGTCGGCGCCGCCCGGGCCGCGTTCTTCCCCCGACTCTCGCTTACCGCCGCCTTCGGCTTCGCCTCGCCGACCCTGGGGGCGCTGTTTCAGTCTTCGCACAACGCCTGGAACGTCTCCCCCCGTCTGGTTTTGCCGATTTTTGACGGTGGGCGGCTTGATGCCGAATTGGATTTGGCGAAGGCCCGGGAAAAAGAGGCGGTCGCCCACTACGAAAAGGCGATCCAGACCGCCTTTCGCGAAGTCGCCGATGGTCTTGCCGGAAGCGCCACGCTCGACAGACAGATCGAGGCGCAGAGCCGAAGCGTCGCGGGGACGGCGCGCGCCGTCGCCTTGGCCGAGGCGCGCTATCGCGCCGGGCTGGAGGGCCGGCTGGCCTTGCTTGATGCCCAACGCCAGCTTCAAGCCGGTCAACAGACCCTGCTAAGCTTGCGCCGCGAGGAAATCGCCAACGCCGTGGCCCTCTACAAGGCCTTGGGCGGCGGATCGACCGACGTCCGAGCGCCGGGAATGGGCGGGCCGGTCCAATGAATGCGGACCAAGCGCCCGCGCCTTTGGAAAAGGACTCTGTGATCATGATGTCCGATCCCGGCGAGGGGCGATGGCGGCTGCGCTTCTGGACGATTTTCGGCGGGCAGGTCCTCTCGCTCTGCGGCTCGTCGCTGACCCAGTTCGTCCTGATGTGGTGGATCGCCGATACGACGGGCAGTGTCGCGGCGCTGTCGGTGGCGGGCCTTGCCGCCCTGCTGCCCCATGCCCTCTTCAGCCCGCTGGGAGGGGTTCTTGCCGACCGTTACAGCCGGCGGGTTTTGATGGCCTTGACGGACATCGTCAGCGCGCTGTGCATGGTCGTGTTGATCGCCCTGTTCCTGACGGAGCGGGTGGAGATGTGGCATGTCTATCTGATGATGGCGATCCGTGGGGCCATGCAGGCGCTTCAGGAGCCGGCGGCGGTCGCCTCCCTGGGAATGCTGGTGCCGCGCTCGTTCCTTTCCCGGGTCGGCGGCCTGCAACAAACCCTGCAAAGCATGACGCAGGTGGTCGCCGCTCCCCTTGGCGCGCTGGCGATGAGCGTGCTGCCGCTGGGGTGGGCCCTCAGCATCGATGTCGTCACCGCCCTGTTCGGCATCGTCCCGTTGCTGATCTTCCGGATCCCCCAAAACCAAATTCCCGCCGGGGAGCGGACCGGCGTCTGGCGGGAGTTTCGTGACGGGATCGGTCTGGTACGGCGGTCGCGGGGCCTGAGGCACCTGTTTTTGCTGCTCGCCGTCGGCTTGTTGGCCGTCATGCCATCGCTCATGCTGGTTCCCTTGCTGGTGAAGGAGCATTTCGGCGGCGGAGCCGGCGAGGTGGCGCTGATGGAGGGACTATCGGGGTTTGGCATGATCGCTGGCGGCATGATCGTGACGGCGTTCGCGCCGCGGCGGCAGGTTCCCTGGGTGTTGTGGGGCATGTCCCTGTCGTGTCTGACGCTGGCCTTGACCGGTTTGGCGCCCGCCGGCTTGTTCGGCGTCGCCGTCCTGTGGTGGGTCCTCAGCGGTTTGACCTACTCGCTGAGCGCGGCTCCCTGCATGACGCTGCTGCAGATGGTCGTTCCCAACCATCTGCTGGGGCGGACGCAATCCCTGCTCAACACGATGCTGAGCCTCGCCGCCCCCGTGGGGCTGGTCATCACCGCGCTGTTGAGCGCCCAGGTCGACGTGCGCGCCCTGTTCGTCATGACCGGGGCCTTCGCGGCGATCGTGACCGCCCTGGGATTCCTATCGCCCGCCCTGATGACGCTGGAGGACACGCCGCCGCGCTGACGGGCGGATCCTGGGGGCGGCCTTTCCACACACAGCGGCCACGTCGGCTTCTTCATTCGGCTGCGGGACGTGATAGGATTCGGCGAGGAGGACTTTGGCGGATTTGGTCCAAATACAGGGACGCGCGGAACGCCGGCGCTCCTTTTTCCGCTTGCCGCTCGGGAGGTTTTACCATGGACGACGCGTCGCCGACCCTCGCCAGCGTCATCATCCCCGCCTTCAATGCCGAGGCGGTGCTTGAACAGGCCGTCGACAGCGTGCGGGCCAGCATTGCCCACTGCGCGGCCCATCTGGCCGCCGCGCCGGCCGGCGCCTTCGAGATCATCCTGGTCGATGACGCGTCAACCGACGCCACCCTGGCCCTCGCCCGGCGCTTGGCGGCCGAAGACCCGCGGATCACCGTGATCGCCCGCCGGCGCAACGGCGGCGCCGGTCCGGCGCGCAATGCCGGGGCGCGGGCGGCCAAGGGCGAGATCTTGTTTTACCTTGATGCCGATGACGGCTTTTTGCCGCCCCATGTTCTGGCCTGCCTTCAGGAACTGCTCCGCCATCCCGAGGCCGGGCTGGTCAAGACCGGCATCGCCGTCGACTTTCCCCTGACCGAGGAATGGCGCCAAGCCTTGATCGTCAGCGTGGTTTTCAACACGGCGCTGTGGAAGCGCTGCCACGAGGCGATCGGCGGCTTCATGGAGGATCCCGAGCTGTGCGTTCTGCGCTGCGAGGACGTGTTTTATTGCGATCTGCTGATGCGGGCCTTTCCGGCGCGCGGCATCGAGGCGCAAACCGTGCGCCATACCCTGCGCCCCGGCGGCGCTTTTGATGGCCAGCGCGCCAAATTCTCCGCCCCACCGGGCGAGGGCCCCGAGTCGCTGACCCCCGCCCAAAGCGCCGTGCTGCCCTTGATCCGCGCCCGCCACGCCGAGCGCTTGGCCCGGCTTGGCCTGGAAGACGCGGAGGCCTAAACGCCTAAGCTCGCCCTTCGACCTCGGCGAGCAGGTCGACCAGCCGGGCGACCTGGGTGTCCCACGACCAGCCGGCCATGAAGCGGGCGCCGGCGCTTCCCCGGCGGCGGTTTTCGTCGCGGTCGCGATAGGCGGCCTCCATGGTCTCGGTCACCTCCTCGACGCTGGTTTCCCCCCAGCCGGTGCGGCCGAGATCGCCCGATAGCTCGGCGATCGCGCTCTGGCCGCGCATCTCCCAGCAGACCGGCTCGCCGAGCTGGCGGCTGCCGGCGATCAGATCGAGGTGGCCGGTATTGGCCGACAGCGCCACCGGAACGCCGCAGGCCATCGCTTCCATCGCCACCAGATTGGTGCCGCCCTCGCAGCGGTTGGCAAAGACCGCCAGATCGGCTTCGCGCATCAAGCGGGGGGCCTGGGCGTTGGTCAGCGGGCCGAGGTCGATCACCGCTTCGGCCGGCAGGCCATGGGCGGCGGCCCAGGCCTTGATCTTCAAGCGGCCCTGGCCATCGATCTCGGGCAGGCTGGAAACCAGGGCGGACTCGCGCAGGGTTTCCAGGCTTTCGGGCCACAGGTTGTGCCACGCGGTGACCAGCAGGGCCTCGGGATGGCGGGCGTGGAAGCGGGCGAAGGCGGCGAGCACGATGTCCTGGCCCTTGCGGTATTCCAGCTTTCCGCCCGAAAAAACCACGAAGGCGCCCGGGGCGAGAAGACCGGCGCGCGGGGCGGGATGGAACAGGCTGGGATCGATGCCCTGGGGACAGAAGCGGGCGTTGGTCAGGCCATGGGCCTCGAGCACCATCTGGTTCCAGCTCGACCCGCTGACGATCAGCGCCGTGTCGCGGGCGCGGGCGAGGTTGTCGGAGGGGATCAGGGCGGATTCGAAAAAGGCGACCCCGACCTCGGGCGATCCGTGGACGCGGTCGGCGAAGCTGCTGAAGCTCAGGTGGTCGCCCAGACCATGCAGCACCATATGGGGCAGATCCAGACCGCCATGCAGGCTGAGCAATTTCTCGGCCATGGCGTGATCGCGCAAGGCCACGGCCAGGGTGCGCGCCGTCAGCCCGTCAAGGCACAGGTCCTGGGCCAGCGATAAGGGCACCGGCCGGTGCCCCTGGCGGGCCAAAGCCAGGCACAGATTAAGCCCATAGGTTCCCCAACCACTGGGAACCCCCACCTGCCAGCCGATGCCGATCTTCATCGAACGCCCCTTCCTGGTGCTTCGTTGATGCCCGTTCAGTCTTTAATAACCGTCCTGTCGCAAGGTGTTCGCGCATGACAGCCAGGGGGGCGGCCGGTATTCTTCATCCGGGCGACGATGGGCCGAACCATCCACCCCTTGGCGCTCTTTGCGGTTCGGCCGCCCGAGTGCCGCCGAATCCATAGGCCAGACCCAGAAATCCAGAAAGGAGTTTCCTTCATGTCCGAGCTGATGCTCAACCAGATCCAGGTTCTGCTGACCAAACTTTCCGAGGACGTGGAGCGCATGGGCGATCTGTCCACCGAACAGGTGAACAATCTGCTCAACATGCTTGATGGTCTGGCGGCCCATGTTTTGGGAACCAAGGCGGTGGTCGCCGCCCTTGTGAAGAAATACCCCATCGATCTGGCCGATGCCGAGGCTTGGCTGGCCGAGAACACCGATGTCAACGGCGCGTCCTATTCCGATATCCTGGATGCCGCCCGCCACCTCGTGACCGGCGAGAAGCCGTCGAAGGATCTGCCGATCGCCTAAAAGGCCGGCGGAGGCGAAAAACACCTCGGCAAAGGGGGATGGCATGGGGCGGGCGGTCGGCGCGGAGGTCGAGGATCTGGCCGCCCGGGGCCGGCGGCTGGCCGAAGACGGCCGGCTTGACGAAGCCCGCGAGGCTTTCGCCGCCGCCCTGGCCGCCGCGCCCGGACGCGTTGATCTGTTGACCAATCTGGGCGCCATCGCCCTGCGCCTGGGCGAGCCGGCCCAGGCCATTGATTTATTCGACCGGGCGCTGGCCCAAACCCCCTCTGATGCCGATGCCCGCTATAACCGCGGCCTCGCCCGCCTGCTGGCCGGGGATCGGCGTGGCGGCTTTGAGGATTATCGGGCGCGCTGGCGGGCCTTCGGGCTGACCCCGCCCTATGACGCGCTTCCGCCCTGGGACGGCGCGGCCGATGGCCCCGGGCCCTTGCTGCTTCATACCGAACAGGGCCTGGGCGATGCCCTTCACTTCGTGCGCTATTGTCCCGATGCCGCCGCGCGCGGGCTCAAGGTGGTGCTGGCCTGCCAGCCGGCTTTGGGCGCCTTGCTCGCCGGCGCGCCGGGGATCGACCGGCTGATCCCGCTGGGCGCCCCGCCGCCGCCCGGGGCCCGCGCCCTGGCCCTGATGGATCTGCCCGGCCTGCTGGAATTGGGCGAAGAAGGCCACCGGGTGCCTTATCTGGGCGCCGAGGGCCGCCGGGTTGACGCCTGGGCGGCGCGGCTGGCGGCGATCGCTCCCCGGGACATGCGCATCGGCGTGGCGTGGCGGGGCAGTCCGACCCATGGGCTTGACCGCGAGCGCTCGTTTTCCCCGGCGCTGTTCGGCCCGCTGGCGGCTTTGCCCGGCGTGCGGCTGATCGCCCTTCACCCCGATGCCACCCCGGCGGAAGCCGGTCCGGCGATCCTCTGCCCCGAGCCCGACGCCGATTGGCGCCGCGACGCCTTTTTGGGAACGGCGGCGATGATGGGCGCCCTGGATCTGGTGATCACCGTCGATACGGTCTTTGCCCATCTGGCCGGGGCCCTGGGCCGCCCGGCCTGGGTGCTGCTGCCCCGGGTGCCCGATTGGCGCTGGGGATTGTCCGGGGAAACCACGCCCTGGTATCCGACCCTGCGGCTGCTCCGCCAAAAAGAGGCGGGGGACTGGCCCGGGGTGGTCGCCGAGGCGGCGCGACGGCTGGCGTCGCGCCTTGCCCGCAAGGGAAGACGATGATGACCCATTCCGTCGAGTCGGCGATGTCGGTCCCCGTGCGGCTGGACGAGGCGCTTCGCCTCCACGGCCTGGGGCGCCCGGCCGAGGCCCTGGCCCTTTATGACGCCGTTCTGGCCGAGGAGCCGCGCCATGCCGAGGCCCTGCATCTGTCGGCCCTGGCCGCCCTGGCCGCCGGCAAGGGCGCGCTGGCCCGCGCCCGGGTCGATGGCGCCCTGGCGCTGACCCCCGATGACGCCGATCTCTGGCGCTCGCTGGCGCTGATCTTGCGGGCGGCGGGCGAGGCGGAGGCGATGGGGCGCGCCCTGGAAACCGCCTTGGCCCTGCGCCCGGCCTTTCCCGCCGCCGCCCTGGCCCTGGCCGAAAGCAGGCTGGCCGCCGGCGACGGGCCGGGCGCGGCCAGCCTGCTGCGCCAGCAACCCGATAGCCCCGAGATCCTGGCCGCCCTGGCGCCTTTGCTGGTCGGTCTGGGCGATGCCGAGGGGGCCCTGGAGGCCGCCGACCGCCGCTTGGCCCTGGAGGAGGACGACCCCTCGGCCGGCGGCTTGATCGATCGCGGAACCGCCCTGCTTGCTTTGGGGCGGACGGAGGAGGCGATCGCCACGCTGCGCACCGCGCTCGCCCTGGCCGAGGGGCAAGAGGCCTGGACGGCGCGGATCAATCTGGCCGATGCCCTGGCCCGCCAGGGTAACTGGCGCGGCGCGGCGCGCACCTATGGGGCCAATGCCGGTGATTTTCCCGCCGTCGCCCTGGCCCTGGCCTCGACCATGCCGCTGGTCCCCGCATCGACCGCCGACATCGCCGAAGCCCGCCAAAGGCTGGTGACCGGCTTGGAAACCTTGCGCGAGCGCCGGGCCTTCGTGCCCGATCCCAATGCGCTGTTCGCCGGGATCGCCCATCCGCTGCTCGCCGCCCATGGCATCGACGACCGGCTTTTGATGGCCGACATCGCCGATACCGTGCGGGGGCTTTGTCCGGTGCTCGGCCATACCGCCCGCCATATCGGCAAAGCGCCGCACCGGGGGCGACGGCGCATCGGCGTGCTGGCTCCGGCGGGTGCCCCGGCGGGCGAAGGCATCGCCGCCGCCCTGCTGGAAGGCTTGGCCGCCCGCGCCGATGTCGAGGCGATCGCCCTCACCCTGGACGGGGCGGAGGCCAAGGCTCCGCCCGCCGGCCGGGGGGCCGCTTTGCCCACCGATCTGTTCAAGGCCCAGGAGGCGCTGGACGCCCTTGAGCTTGATGGACTGGTCCATGCCGAAGTGGGGGCCGGCGCGCGGGCCACCGCCCTGGCCCATGGCCGTTTCGCCCCGCTGCAGGTGGCTTTGGGCGGTCATCCGGCGACCAGCGGGCTGGCCTCGATCGACTGGTTCGTCAGCAGCGCCGGCATGGAGCCGGCCGGGGCCCGCGCCCATTACCGCGAGGCCCTGTTCCGCTTGCCCCATCCGATCATGCCGGCCCTTCCCCCCGTTGCCGAGGCCGCCGATCGCGACCGTCTGGCCCTGCCCGGGGACGAAACGCTTTACCTGTGCGCCCAGCCGCTCCACCGCTTGCCGCCGGCCTTCGATCGGCTGGCCGCGGCGATCCTCGAGGGGGACCGGCGCGGCCGGCTCTGCCTGTTCCGCCCCGACGAACCCGCCCTTGCCGGCTTGCTTGAAGCCCGTATGGCCCTGGCCGGGGTGGCGGCTGAGCGGATCTTGTGGCTGCGGCGGACGCGGCGGGGGATTTATCTGGCCGCCCTGAAGGCGGTGGACGTGGTGCTTGACGCCCCCCACTGGGGCGGCGACGGTACCGCCCGCGATGCCCTGGCCCTGGGCACCCCGGTGGTGGCTTGGCAGGGCGCCCTGATGCGCGACCGCCGGGCCGCCTTCTGGTGCGCCGCCTTTGGCCTGGACGAAGCCGTGGTGCGCACCGCCGAGGCCTATGTCCGCCAAGCCCTGGCCTTCGGCCGCGACCGCGCCAAACGCCGCGCCGCCGCCGAGCGCCTGTGCGCCGCCGCCCCCCGCCTGTTTGGCGACCCGCGCGGCCTGTCAGCCCTGGTCAGCTTCCTGGCCGACGGCCCGCCCTCGGCCGAGGCGCGGCCGAAAGCTTAAGTCATGCCATTTTGCACAAAACTCCGCGTTTTGAGAGGCGGGATGCATCGGCGCCGGGGGGCTTTTAGGCGAAAGGCATGCAAACACATCGCTTTTTTTCTGGCATGGGGGTTGCTTCCTGAGCGGTGTGCTTCTTCCCAACGTGCCCCGAGCGGCCCGGTCTCCCCCCAGGGAGCCGGGCCGTTGTTTTATGTCGGGTGGCTTGTCATCACTCCGTTTGAACGCGCGTTTGACTTGGTACGATCGCGAGACAATAGGGCGTTAACGGAAGGATCAAGGAGGCCTGGAATGGATATTTTGGCTAAGTCCGTCACGTTCCATGAAAACCGCATGTGGCTGGACCTTTCCGATGGTCGGACCCTGGGTATTCCCCTTTCCTGGTTTCCCCGCCTGCTGAAGGCGACACCTGAACAACGCCAGGGTTTCGAGATCGGTTCGTGGGAGATCCATTGGGAAGCGATTGATGAAGACATCTTGATCGCCGGCCTTCTCGCTGGGCTGGGGGATCAGACGAAACGGGGCCGCTTGGTGAACGCGCTTTGAGTTAGGTGTTCGCGTCCTCCGCCGCCCTCAGGATCTCGGTGACATCACAACCCTAATGACATTACCGGCACTCGTTTTTGTCTCTGAGAGCGTCTCTTCAGATCTCTGGGCAGAGGAATGAATGGGCATGCTCCAAGCCACCATGGAGGCGGGTCGTTACGGGAAGATGATCTTCTTCGCTGTCTCGCTGATAACATCGACAACGATATCCCGCATAGCTGAGGCGCTGGCACTACCCATCTTCGTCAACAATTTCTTGAAGCGATTCGCGCCTAACTCAGTTCGCGCCCCCTCGATCACGATGTCGTCAATGGCGCCTTTCAGCTTCTCCCGTTCGTCCGGGGAAAGTTCATCAATTTCTTCGACCATTTCCTTGGCAGCTTCGATCTTAGTCGTCGTCCAAGGGAAAGCTTTGCCGCACGCGTGGCAAAAGCTGGGTGCTGTGTAATTTTGGCCAATGATTGCAAAGTCATCAACGTAATACTTGCCCCTGATCTTCGTAGAACAAGAGGGGCATTTCGTCATGGTTTCCGAGCCGCATTTATCACAGAAATTCGCCATCAAGTTCGGAGAATGCTCGACGCTCGATGTTGTATGGTGTCCATTGCCGCAGACTTGTGCCGTCAAATAATAGCCCATCGCATCGACCCCAGAAATTGATTGCTGAACCATAGCTCAATGAGACATGCCAATCTAGCAACCTCTAGGACGCTCGTGAACCAAGTCTAAGGGGTATTCAAGAGTTGGAAAAAACCGCCATAACGCAGTTACCGCTGACCCCACTCATATGCGGCCTTGGCGCCCATCCACCAAAAGGGGACGGGGATCAAGCAAACCACCCTAGAAAACAGGGCCGTTATCAATTCATCCCAACCCGCGTCTGCTTGCTATGATGGCGTGATCACAAGGAGGTAACGGAAAGATCAAGGAGGCCTGGAATGGATATTTCGGCTAAGTCCGTCACGTTCCATGAAGACCGCATGTGGGTGGATCTTTCCGACGGTCGGACCCTGGGTATTCCCCTTTCCTGGTTTCCCCGCCTGCTGGAGGCGACACCCGAACAACGCCAGGGTTTCGAGATCGGTTCGTGGGGGATCCATTGGGAGGCGATTGATGAGGACATCTCGATCGCCGGTCTTCTCGCGGGGCGGGGGGATCAGACGAAACGGGGCCGTTTGGTGAACGCGCTTTGAGTTAGGCGTTCGCCTCCTCCGCCGCCCTCAGGATCTCGGTCACGCTCAGTCTTTCGGCTTTGGGGAGGGGCGACGGGGCGGGGGGGAGGGGCGACGGGGTAGGGTCGCGCAGGGCGAGGGCCAAGCTGTGGCCGGGGGCAAGCGTCCAGCGGCCCAGGCGCCACGCCGCGATCGGGCCGAAGACCGGGGCGGCCTCGATAAGGCTGGGGGGATCGCTGTTCACGCGGAAGCTGGTCAGCCCCTGTTGCAGCCCGCTACCCAGGGCCTTGACCATCGCCTCTTTGAGCGTCCACAGGCCGATGAAGGCGGCGTCTCGCTCTCCGGGGGGGCGTTCGGCCAGGGCGGCGGCCTCGTGGGGATGGAAAAAGCGCCGGGCCAAGCCCAACGAATCGGGCGCGCGGTCCAGGCTTTCGACATCAACCCCGATGGCGGCACCCGTCTTGGGAACGCCACCGATGGCGGCGGTGATGTCGTCCCTGGAGCGCGTCATCACCCCGCAGGCGGCCATGCCCCGGGTATGGCTCAAGGAAAAGGCCAGCGGCGGACCGCTGGCCGGGTCGACCATCGGCCGGCCATGGGCCGTGGCGACAAAGCGCCAGTCGCGCGGTGGCAGGCCGGCGGCCCGCGACAGCATCACCCGGCACAGGCCATGGGCGGCGGCATAGGACCAGCGGTCGTGGGCATGGTGAAAGCGCGCGAGCCTCGCCCGCTCGCCCGCGTCAAGCAAGACGGCCAGGGCGTCGATTTCGGCTTGCGGCTCGGCTCCGGGGGCGGCGACCCACAGCAGGGTCGCCGGCGGAAGGGGGGGCTGATCGCTCAGAATGCCCGCACGCCGGGCAGGGTCAGGCCATCGGTGGTGTAGATCTGGCGCACATAGCCCGAGGCGTCTTGGGAGACCACCAGCGTCCCGGGCCGTCCCTTGAGCCAGACCCAGGTATCGGCGCCGACGATGATATCAAAGGTGGTCACCACATCGGGGGTCACATGGGTTTTTTCGATCTCGGTCGGGGGAATGCCCAGGCTTTCGACGATGCCGGGCAGGGTGTCGGCGACCATGGCTTCCAGGCCCAGGATATCGGAGGCCCGCGCCTGGATCGGCGGCTGAAGGCCGGGCTGGGCCGGGGGCGTCGCCGATCCGTCGGCGCAGGCGGCAAGGACGAGGGCGGCGCCGGCGGCGAGAATGGCTCGGGTCATGATCGATCTTCCTTACAACAGCGGGCGAACGGCGGGGCGTCCCATTATGGAGCGGCGCGACCGGTCGCGCCAGGGGGAGGGGGCCGTCCGGATCAGCCCGGACCCCGGCGCAGCGGCAAGACGACGCGGACCAGCAATCCGCCGCCCGGCGCGTCTTCCAGGGCGATGGTGCCGTCATGGGCTTCGATCACCGCGCCGACCATGGTCAGACCCAGGCCGTTGCCCGGGGTGGTGCGGGCGGTATCAAGGCGGGCGAAGCGTTCGAAAACGCGCTGGCGGTCGGCTGCGGGGATCCCTGGTCCCTGATCGCGCAGGCTGATCGTCACCCGGGTCTCGCCGCGGATCAGGGCGAGGCTGACCCGGCCGCCCTCGGGTGAGTATTTGACGGCGTTGTCGAGCAGATTGGCGAAGGCCTGGAACAGCAGGTCGCGGTCGCCATCGACCAGCAAACGCGCGCCCGGCGCCAAGGCGAGGTCGAGATCAAGGGTTACGGTTCTTTCGTCGGCCACCGCGTCGTAAAGTTCGGCGACATCGATGAGCAGGGCCAGCAGATCGACGGGCGAAAAGGCCATGCGCCGGCCGCCTGTTTCCACCTGGGCGATGCGCAACAGGGCGTGGAAGGTGGCGAGCAGGCTATCGACCTCGGCCAGGGCGGCGGCCAATTCGTCGCGGTCGGTGCATTGGGCATCGGCCTGCAGGCGCTCCAGCCGGTTGCGCAGCCGCGACAGCGGGGTACGCAGATCATGGGCGATGGTGTCGGAGACATGGCGCACCCCCTCCATCAGGGTTTCGATGCGCCCGAGCATGGCGTTGAGATTGACCGCCAATTGGTCGAAGTCGTCGCCGTCCAGGCCCCGGCCTTGCGGAACCCGCCGCGACAGATCGCCGCCGATGATCTCGCGGCTGGTGCGGTTGACCGCCTCCAGCCGTCGGCTGAAGCGCCGGCTCATCACCAGACCGCCGGCCAGACCCAGCACCACCATGCCGCCCAGCCCCAGGCGCATGGCCCCGGCCATGCGGTGGCGCAGGGCCTGGATCGGCCCAAGATCGCGGCCAATCAACAGGCGCATGCCGCTGGGCAGGGTCAGGGCGGCCACCCGCACATCGCCCCGCCGCCAGGGTCGCGGCCGGACATCGGGATCGGCGGGATCACGGCCGCCGCGATCGGCGAACAGGCGGGGCGGGGGGGGCGGCAGGCTGTCGGGCAAGGGCGGGCGCCAATCGTCCCAGGCCTCGCGGTGACGCTGGCGGCGCTCGGAGTCCTCGGGGCGGTCGGGGCGCCTTGGCGGCGGCGGCAGGGTATCGGTGACGGGAACGACGGTGAGCGCGGTGGCGGGCAGGATGGTCCAGCCGGTCGCCTCTAGCCCCTCGGGCCAAGTGGCCAGATTGCCCGCCAGCGGTTCGCCGTCCTGATCGGCAAGCAGGTAAACCGCCTGGGCCTCGCCGGCCTGACGGGCGCGGGTGACCAGCATGGCGGCCAGCAAGCGGTGGCCACGTTCGCGGGCGGCATTGGTCAGCAGGGCGATATCGTCGCCGATCACCCCATCGACCTGAAACATCAGGAAGCGCGAGGTCGTCCAATAGACCCCGGCCATCAGCAGGCCCGAGGCTCCGCCAAACAACACGAGGAAACTAAGCGCGATGCGTAAGGTGGTGCTGCGCGGCAGCAGCCGGCGGGGAAGCTTAAGAGCCATTGGTGCGCAAGACGTAGCCCGCCCCCCGCACGGTTTCCAGGAAGGGCTGGGCGAAGCCCTCGTCCATCTTGCGGCGCAGGCGGCTGATATGAACGTCAACGACGTTGGTCTGCGGGTCGAAGTGATAATCCCAGACGTTTTCCAAAAGCATGGTGCGGGTGACCACCTGATCGGCATGGCGCATCAGGTATTCAAGCAGGCGGAATTCGCGGGGCTGAAGATCGATGGTGCGCGAGCCACGGGTGACCCGGCGGGCCAGCAGGTCCATCTCCACCTCGCCCGCCCGCAACCGCGTCTGTTCGGCGTCGCTTCCCGCCGTGCGCCGGGTCAGGGCGTCGATGCGGGCCAGAAGCTCGGCGAAGGCGAAGGGCTTGACCAGATAGTCATCGCCCCCCGCCCGCAGCCCCTTGACCCGGTCGTCGACCTCGCCGAGCGCCGAGAGGATCAGCACCGGCACCGTTTTGCCCGAAGCCCGCAGGGTGCGGACGATGGTCAGACCGTCGACATTGGGCAGCATGCGATCGACGATCAGCAGGTCATAGGCTTCCCCGGCGGCCTGGAACAGGCCGTCGCGGCCATCGGCCACGCTGTCGGCGACATGGCCGGCCTCGCGCAGGCCTTTGAGAAGGTGGGCGGCCACCTCCTTGTCATCCTCGATCACCAGGATGCGCATCGGGCCGCCCTCCCTTTCCGTTATCAACGCGAGGACGCGTTGGGTCTTAGATCAACGCGGGGACGCGTCGGGGGTGTCGTCGTCGGCGTCAGGCAGGGTGTCGGCGCCGTCCGCCGGGGGGATCGATCCCGGATTGCCGGGCCTGCCCATCTTGTTGGGCATCTGACGCGTGCTTAGCACGGAGCCGCTATCGGGGTCGATGAAGACCATCGTCGCCGCGCCATCGGCGGCGCTCGGCGCGACGGCCACCACCCAGGCGCTGTCATCGCCACGGCGGATGCCCTTGACCATCATCGCCTTGCCCGAGCCCATCTTTTCGACGGCGGTGGTGATCGCCTGATCGGCGGTGACCTTGGCGCCGCTCAGATCGACCGGGGTGCGGGCATGACGGGGGCCGCCCATGCCGGGGTGGCCGGAGAAGCCGCCGCGATAGGCGAGGATGCCCGAGGCGCTGCCAACCACGGCGGCCTGACCGGTGGCGGCGTCAACGGCGACGATGCGCCGGGTGTCACCCTCGATCACGCTGACCAAATAGGTCGGCTTCAGGGCCGGATCGGCGAAGCTGCTGGGGCGATCGGCGCCCGGGGCGGCGACGGCGAAGGGCGACAGCCGGGCCAGGGTGACGGTGCCGGGGGCGGTGGAGCGGGCCTTTTGCACGGCTTCTGCCAAACCGAGGGTGGCGGCGTTCGCCGCCTCGCGCATCTGGGCGATGGGGGCGCCGCGCCCGCCCATCGGGCCACCCATGCGGTCGGGGCCCATGGGGCCGCATCCGTCGCCGCCCGGCCCGAAAGCGAAGGCCAGGGCGGGGGCGGCAAGCAGGCCGGCGGTGAGCGGGAGAAGAAGCATCATGCGACGGGTCATCGGCGGTGTCCTTTGCAGGGGGGAAGTCATCCAATGGAAGGAAGACTAGCCCCCCCGCCCTGACCGGCCGGTGGCGCGGCGGTTACGTCTTGGTAATATCGGCGACAAAGCGGGCGTAGATCCGCGCCACCGCCTCGCGCATCGCCGAGGTGGCGGCCAGCACCGAGGTGTTGTCGGCCGGAACCGTCTCGACATAGGTGCCAAGCAGCTTGACGTCGTCGGTGGCGGTATCGATCAGCGACAACTCGATGCTGACGGCGACGCCGGCGGCGCCGCTGGGCGGCAGAAGATGCTCGAAGCGCAAGATGCGGCCGCGGATCGTCAGATCGGTCCGCGCCCGCAATTCCGGGGTGACCACCTGGGTGAAGACATTGGCGGCGCGCAGGTATTCGACCAACTGCTGCTGAAGAAGAACCGGCGGCGTCTCGATCCAGAAGTCATAGGCGTATTGTTCAAGCACCCGACCGGTCGAGGTATGGGCGACGGGACGGTCGGCCAGCACGCCCGCGGCCAGGAAGCGGGTGACCTCGACGACGCGCGGCTGCGGCTGGCCGAGCACCGGCATCACCCCTTCGGCCGCATCCAGGCGATAGAAGGTGTCGGTGGGCGCCGGGGGGGCGGCCGTGCAACCGGCCAGCAGCACGCCGGCGGCGAACAGGGCGGCCAGCGGCCGGGATATGCGCGAGAGGATCATGGACGTCTCCTTGGGAAGCGGGCGTGGGCGGAGAGGACGGTGCGCGGTTAGCGGCCGTCCTCGGCGGGAGCGCTGCCGCGCAGCAGCACGCCGGGGTTCTGCCGGAGCGATCGGCTGAACTCCTTCATGTCGCGGCTGGCCCCCTCCATATTAAACGTAATGGCATCGATGCTCGACGCCAGGGCGCGAAGCGTATAGCGAAGATCGCGCAACGACGAATCCACCAGCGGCGCCGAGCCGGCGACCATGCCGTCCAGGGTCTGGCCGGTCTGGCGCAGCTCGCGGCCCAGGCCGTTCAACTCGGCGGAAAAGGCGCTGATATTGCCGATCGAGGCGCCGAGGCCGTCGATGTTTTTTTGCGACAGGACCTCGGCATCCAGGCGGGCGGTGAAGCGGTCGACGCGGGCGATGATCGGCGGCAGATCGCGGGCGATGGCTTCGCTGGTGATGCGGGCATTGCCCAGGATGGCGGGCAGATTATCGGCCAGACTGCCGCCCAGGGTATCGACATAGGCGTTGAGCTTGGCGACCAAGGGTTCGAGCCCGTCACGCGACAAGGTGCCAACCTCGGAGGCTAGGTCGTTGATGGCGGCGAACATGCCGCCCGAAGCGCCGCCCGGAATCTCCGATCCCGGCGTCAGGCTCGCTTCTGCGGTGCCGCCCCGGATGTTGATGGCCACCGCCGACAGCAGGCCGGAAGTGGCGATGGTGGTCTGGCTGCCCTCGGGAATGCGCCAGCCCTTTTGCACCGCCAGACGCAGGCGGAACGAGGTGCCCTCGGCGCGCTGTTCGGGGATGATCTCGTCGACCTGACCGATGCGATAGCCCTCATAGAGCACCTGGGTGCCGTATTTGATGCCGGTGACGTTGTCATAGGAGGTGAAATAGGTATCCGTCGAACCGGTCTTGCCCGCCAGAATCGTCGCCGCGGCGATGATGCCGCCCAGCAAGATCAGCACGAAACCGCCGACGATGAGGGAATTGACGCGACTGCTGGTCATCGGGACTCTCCGGGGATTTCCCAGGCTTGAAGGGGAGCGGGCGGGGTGCGGGTCATCGGCCGCCTTCGGTTAAACGGCGCAGGTAATCATCGGGATCCGTGGCCGGACGTTCGGTGCGCCGGCCGAGCAGGTCCTGAATGCGCGGATTGGCGCTGCGGCGGATCGCCTCGACGGTGTCGATCTCCAAGATCCTGCCGTGATCAAGCACGCAGATGCGATCGGCGATCTTGAAGGCGCTTTCCAGTTCATGGGTGACGACGATCACGGTCATGCCGGTGGCGTCGCGCAGATGGGCGATCAAGTCGTCGATGGAGGCCGAGGTGACGGGATCGAGGCCGGCGGAGGGTTCATCGCAAAACAGGATGCGCGGATCCATGACGATGGCGCGGGCGAAGGCGGCGCGCTTGATCATGCCGCCCGACAGCTCGGCGGGCATCAGATCCTCGGCGCCGGCGAGATCGACGACCTCGAGCTTCATGCGCGCCATGATGCGCATGGTGCTTTCGGCCAGATCCGTATGCTCGCGCAGGGGCAGCATGATGTTTTCGCCGACGCTGAGCGACGAGAACAACGCCCCGCTTTGAAAGGCGACGCCGATGCGCTGGCGCAGGGCGTTGAGCTGGCGGGCCGAGATGGCGTTGATGTCATGGCCAAGCATGCGGACTTGGCCGGCCGCCGGGCGCAGCAGGCCAAGCAAATGCTTGAGCAAGGTGGTTTTGCCCGATCCCGAGCCGCCCATGATCACCAGCACCTCGCCCGTCCGCACGCTGAGCGTCACGCCATCAAGGATCTTGCGCTTGCCGTAATAGGTGACGAGATCGCGCACCTCGATCGCCGGAAGGTCCGGCGCCGGGGTGGGGAGGGCGGGAGGGGGGATCTGGGCCATGGGTCCTACCGGGTCAGGATGAAGGCGAAGACCATGTCGGTGACGATGATCGCGCTGATCGCCTGGACGACCGACCGGGTGGTCATCTTGCCCACGCCCTCGGCTCCGCCGCTGACCGATACGCCGTTGACCACGCCGACCAGCACGATTTGCAAGGCGAACAAGGCGCTTTTGCCCAGGCCATGGGTCAGATCGATCAGGCGCAGGATATCAAGCGTTTGATGAAAAAAGGCCGAAAGCGACATGCCAAGGTCGATGCGCACGGTCAGCGAGGCGCCAAGCAGGGCGACCAGCATGCCGAGAAAGGTCATCAGCGGCACCATCACCAGGGCGGCGATCAACGGCGGGGCCACCAAATAGCGGACGGGCACGATGCCCATCACCGTCAGGGCGTCGATCTCCTGATTGATGGTCATGGTGCCCAGGCGGGCGGCGATCGCCGATCCCGAACGGCCGGCGACCAGAATGCCGGTGATCAGGGGCGCGAATTCGCGGACCACGGAAAAGGCCACGCCCAGCACCACCTGCTGCTCGGCCCCGAACATGCGCAGGCTGTAGATTCCCTGGATCGCCAGCATCATGCCGATGGTGAAATTCATCACCAGCACGATCGGCAGGGCGCGGATGCCCATCTCCATGGCCTGCTCGACAATGGCGCCCAGGCGCACCGGCTGACCGCGAAACCGCCCGACTACCAGCCAATAAAGGCTTTCGGCGCCAAGAAGCGACGCCTGACCGATCTCGGCCACCCCGGCGATGACCCCCTGGCCCAGGCGTTCCACGGCCTTGAGCAGGGCCTGGGACAGGCCGGGTTTTGTCTTGGGGCTGTCCAAGGCCGGTCTCAGCCGGCGGCGGCCAGGGCGTCGTCGACGCTGGCGCGGATGGGGAAGACCTGATCAAGGCGGCCCAGGGTGATCACCCGCATGGCATCGGCGGAAACCCGGGTCAGAGTGAAGTCAAGGCCGGTATCCCGGGCCTTGATCAGCGCTTCGAGCAGGCTGGAAACCCCCGAGCTGTCGATCGAGCCGACCTTGTGCAGATCGACGACCAGCCCGCGCCCGCTGTCGAGCGCGCGCAGCAGGGCCTCGCGCAGCCGGGGCGAGCTGCGCAGATCCACGGCGCCGCTGACCTCGAGAATGGCCGGGCGGGCGGGATGTTCGGTGACGGTAAGCTTCATTGGTGCGGTATTCCCTGTTGGCTTCCCCCGTCGCGCTCCCCGGCGCCGTGGCTTGGGGGAGGGGAGGTCCTTGGCTCGTCTTGAAAAGACCGTCTTCCCCCGCCGGCGGACGCGGCGGCTGTCGGTGCGGTCATCAATGAAAGGAGGGCCGGGCCCGCCGGGACGAGGGTCGTCAAGCGGGCGCGGCCTCACCATAGACGCATCCCCCGCCGTTGCGAAGTCCCCAAGCCCGAGAGCGCGCCATAAGCCCCACCCCGGCCCTTGGCGGGGCAAAGGGCGTTCGGGCCGGCCTTGCGGGCGGCAAATCTCTCATAGGGGGTATCCCTCCACTGCGTTCCCCGGGGCCCAGGGCTTTGATCGTCCCTCGGATCATGTGGAGAGGGCGACCGCGCCTCTCCACCCTTTCTTTGGGAAAATCCGGCCAAAGGACCTTCACCCCCCCGCCTTCACGCGGTGGATACCCGACGGACTTGATCCGCTTTCGCAACGATAAACCTGCGATGGCAGGCCGATCCTTGCGCCGCAACAACGGCCGGCTTTCTTTCAAGGGTAGGGTAGGGTCAGCGGGTCGACCGAGAGCAGGCGTTTAAGTTCGCGCAGGGCGAAGGTCGAGCGGGTATGGCGGATACCCTGGATCCGATAGAGCTTTTCGCGCAGGAATTGCTCGTAATGATGGGTGCTGGCGACCGCCAGCTTGACCAGATAGTCGTAATCCCCGGTCACCAGATAGCTTTCCAGCACTTCCGGCATCGCCGACAGGGCGTCGCCGAAGCGGTCGAGCGCTTTGTCGTCGTGTTTGTCGAGGGTGACTTCGATGAAGACGATGATCTCCAATCCGAGGGCGGCGGCGTCGAGGACGGCGACATAGCCGCGAATCGCCCCGCTTTCCTCCAGCCGCTTGACCCGGCTCCAGCAGGGCGAGGACGACAATCCCACCCGCTCGGCCAGATCGTTCATCGTCAGCCGGGCATTGGCGCGCAGTTCGGCCAAGATCTTGCGGTCGATGGCGTCAAGGGACCGCGGGGTGGCCGGGGCGTGAGGCTGCGGCATGGGATCCTGCCATACGATTATTTCACGGGATGATTTTCTGAATTATGCCGGATGAACCCCAATGTTTGGAAGAAAATCCGCAAAAAATCGGCATAGACTTTCTCTAGATCGTAAAGCAAGCGGTCGGCGCGTTCCCGTCCAGAGCGCTCGGACTTTGCTCACGGCGACCCCGGTCGGAGGGAAAGACGATGGCGGCGAAAACCATGGACTTCGCGGGACCGGCGGTCTCGACCGGTTTGGGCGGCCTGGGGCCGACGCGGGTGTCGGGCGCGGCGCTGATGGCGACGCTGCTGTTCCTGGGGGCGCCGTTGTTGTTCGCGGGCAATATGCTGGCCGCCCGGATGATGCAGGGCGTGCTGCCGCCCTTCACCCTGGCGTCGGCGCGCTGGGCGCTGGCCGCCCTGGTGCTGCTGCCCTTTGTGCGCCGGGAGCTGTTTGGCCAGCGCCGCGCCGCCCCCGGGCGCTGGCGGGCTTTGGTGCTGCCGGCGGTGCTGGGCGGGGCGCTGAGCGTTGGTCCGCAGTATTGGGCGGCCCATTTCACCTCGGCGGGCAACATCGCCCTGGTCTTCGCCATGACGCCGTTGCTCGTCGCCCTGCTTGACCGGCTGGCCGGCGGGGCCCGCCTGGGCGCCCCGGCGCTGGCCGGCATGGGGCTGGCGATCGCCGGCATCGCCACCGCCTCGTTCCAGGGCAGTCTGGCCCGGCTGCTGGCGTTCCAGATCAATCCCGGCGACCTTCTGGCCGGCCTTGCCGCTCTGGCCTGGGCCGGGTACACCGTGGCGACCCGCCGGCCGCGCGCCGGGCTGTCGGGGCTGGCCTTGCTATGGGGCGTCGCCGCCGGCGGCGCGCTGACCCTGGCGCCGGCCGCCGCCGTGGAATGGCTGGTGCTGGGCGTGCCAAGCCTTAGCCGCGAGGCGGTGCTTGGCGTGGCTTTCCTGGCGATCGTTCCCAGTATCGGCGCCTATCTGGCCTATGGCCGGCTGATCGGGCTGGTCGGTCCGGTGGTCGCCGGAACCTCGATGTATCTGATCCCGCTCTATGCCCTGGCCCTTGGCGCGATGGTGCTGGGCGAAGCCTTGGGTCGCTATCATCTGGCCGCCGCCGCCCTGGTGATCGGCGGCGTGGCGCTGTCGCGTTGGCGTGGGGCAGCGAAAGTGTGCGGGTGAGTCGGCGAGGCCGGCCGCAGGGGCGCTTCTCAAGGAAAAATACGGCTAAATGCCCTGATCCGATTTCTCTTTGGACAACGGTATTCAAATAAGGCAATCTTAAGTTGCTTTTGGGCGATCTTTCTTGAAACAAGAAGGGTTCGCCCCGTTTGGTTTTATGCAAATATAAAAAATTACCCCGGTCGCATACCAAAGGCAGAGGCGGGGCCGGGGTGTCCACGATCAATATGGACTCGGGTTTTTGTTTTTTCAAGCCCGATAAAGAAGAGAGAGCCCTCTCCCATGCGAGCTGTCGATATCGAGGAAGCCCTCTCGTTAGACCGTTTTAAGCGCTATATCCTTTGGGCCGGAGGAAATTCCGAGCAAGCCTTGGTCCTATACACACTCAACACTCAACTTTCCGAGGCTCTTTATCCACCCCTTCAAGCTTTGGAACTCTCGCTGCGATCGTGTCCCGAGGAGTGGTGTAGGAGCGCTGCCAGGATAGCCCCGTAGGGCGGCGTAGTCGGCCGAAGGGGCTATCCTGGCAGGGGCGGTCATCGTGGATCTTCGGTAAAGTTTGGTCACCACAACAAAACCCCAACCGAGGGTGACCACGATGACCGACGAGAGGGGGCACTGCGCACGATGCTGGAAAAGGGGGTCGATGCCGATGTTCTGCGGGACATGATCGGCTTTGCCGCGCACCGTCTGATGGAGTTGGAGGTGCAGGCCCGTACCGGGGCGGCTCTGGGGGAGCGCTCGCCGGACCGGCTGGCGCAGCGCAACGGGTACCGGGATCGCGATTGGGAAACCCGGGCCGGGACCGTGGAGTTGCGCATCCCGAAGGTGCGCAAGGGAAGCTATTTCCCTGGGTTCCTGGAGCCCCGGAGGATGGCCGAGAAGGCTCTGACCGCCGTGATCCAGGAGGCCTACATCCAGGGTATTTCCACCCGTTCGGTCGATGATCTGGTGCAGGCTATGGGGATGTCGGGGGTGTCCAAAAGCCAAGTCAGCCGGGACTGTCAGGAATTTCGTGTGCGGGCGGGCGGTTGAACATTACGGCGCCCATGGGCGCGGTCAAGCGATTCCGCGAAAATGAGTCTGCCCCCTTTTCGCGTTCAAGATAACTACCGTGAATACCTAGCAGCCTTGTTTACGGCATCAATCCGTCAAACCCCGCCTTCTGCGCCGCACGCCTCGCCCTCCGCGAGCCAGGGCCGATGAAGCGTGACTTGGTCTGATACGACGGCCAAAATCGCATGTACGACCATGGAACCGTCGTCCGGGCCTGCATCCTCCGATTCATCCAGAGGCTCGATTTTCCACGTCATTCGGTTTCGCTTTCCACCTTCTGTGTGATAGTAGACTGCGCGGCACCGCTTATCAGCGGGCTCAGTGACTACCGCAGTGTGGTCAACCTGCAAACCTTTCGCTTTAATTGCACAAAGCTCCCCCATGTAGGGCCGTCCAGCGATATGATCGCAATCTCCGTAATCTTGACCGCAGATTGAGCATTCTTGCTCCTGCACAACGTATCCAGCACTAAAGAAAAGTTGCGGTGGAAATACTAATTTTTCTATTTGCTCCATTTTATCTCTAAATTCTTTGACCTTGCTGAAATCTTCATGAGCGTCTATTGCGGAATCAGCGTAACGTTGCGCTAACACTAGGCAATCCCACGCGTTGTCAGGGTTTTCTTGCTTCAAATACAGCCACATACATATCTGAGAGCGTAACGCCAAAGCAGAATATATAAAGCCAAGAAACAAATTAGCCGCGTCTTCAAATTGGTGGGAAACCGCCTGCTCTTTATAGTTGGCCGCAACGTAGACGAGCAATTCAAGCCTGTCGCACGCTTCCCTTTGCAGGCCGCTATCTCTGGTCATGTGAGCCATAACAGAGCACTCATCCAGCTCTTTATTTAGCTGCTCAACCAAATCATTGATATTAGTCAAACGACACCTCCCGAATAATGTCTGGAAGAGAAGACATACCCGCAACATCGCCCTCATAAGTAATTAATTTACAGTTTTTGTTGCTCTGCTTCTCGACTACAATATTGAGTTTGACGGTATTTTTTCCCTGAGAGGTCTTGAAAAAATCGTAGAGAAAATTTGATATTAAATTCAATGAAACGGAGACGTAATTTGCATTATCACTTATTACTCCAGCCCCAATAAAAATTAGTGGGCCAACCCATTCGAAGCCATTATTCTGAATATAGGGAGCTTTAAAAGGCTTGCTGTCGTCGGTCGGAACGTTTTCCAACCTAAAAAGTTTGCGAACAGTATCGGCCTCTGATCTTTGGAGAAAGTCGGCGGCAGTTCTAACGGTGGCAAAATTTTCCGGAAGCACCGCTATCTTTTCTAGCGCAGGACATCCAAGCGCTATCGCTTGCTCGGCCACATTTACAAAATCAGCCACTGTAACACTCATCGTAAACTCCAAAATGTGCTGCTGCCGGTTTGATGGACGGCGCCCAGCATGTGGGCATCCAAGGATCGTGTCCCATTGCGTGGTGTAATAGGGTGGTCGCCGATCCGGCACCTGATTGATCCCGGCTTCGGCCATTCTGGAATTCTGATGGGGGAGCAAATCGTCGTCGCGCTCTGGTCCAGAGTGCTCGGGATTTGCCCTAGCGGTTCACCACCGCCAAGGCCTCCAGCGCCCGGACGCGGGCGTGGGCGTGGTCGATCAGGGGGGGCGGGTAGGTTTTACCCAAGGTCACTCCGGCTTGGCGCAAGATCAACGGCGGTGCCTCCCAGGGGCGATGGATCAGCGAGCTCGGCAGATCGGCCAGCTCGGGCAGCCAGCGCCGGACATAGGCGCCTTCGGGGTCGAAGCGCTCGCCCTGGGTCACCGGATTGAAGATGCGGAAGAACGGCGCGGCATCGGCGCCGCAGCCCGCCACCCATTGCCAGCCGGCGGCGTTATTGGCCGGGCAGGCGTCGACCAGGGTATCCCAGAACCAGCGCTCGCCGTGCTGCCAGGGGATCAGTAGATCCTTGATCAGGAACGAGGCGGCGATCATCCGCACCCGGTTGTGCATCCACCCGGTGTGCCACAGCTCGCGCATGCCGGCATCGACGATCGGATAGCCGGTCTCGCCGCTTTGCCATGCCGCCAAAGCCGGGCCGATCTCTTTGGCTTCGGTCCAGGGGAAAGCCAGGAATTCGGCTTTGAGCGGCTCTTCGGCCATGGTCGGCGCCTGGAACAGCAGGTGATGGCAGAACTCGCGCCAGCCCAATTCGCGCAAAAAGGCGTCCATGCCGCCACCGGGGGGGTGATGGCGGGCCGCCGTCCACACCTGACGGGGGGAGATTTCGCCAAAGCGCAGATGGGGCGACAGCTTCGAGGTCAGCGGCTTGTCCGGGCGGTCGCGGCCGCTGGCGTAATCGGCGACCGGTCCGTTAAAAAAGGCCTCAAGGCGGGCCTGGGCGCCGGCTTCCCCCGGTTGCCAAGTATCGCGCAGCCCGCCGGCCCAATCGGGCGTGGTCGGCTCCAGCGACCAATCGGCCAGGGAGTCGCTGGCCGGCGGCGGATCGTCCACCGGCGGGAAGCTGTCGGGCGCGGCCAAAGGCAGTCCGGGATCCAGCGTGGCCGAGAGGGTTTTCCAAAACGGCGTGAACACCCGGAAGGGCCGGCCGGTTTTGGTGGTCACCGCCTCGGGCCGGTGCAGCAACCCGCTGTCGAACAGCCGGACCGTCAGCCCGGCCACCCGCAGCACCATGAACAGATCGTCATCGCGCAAGCTGTCCATGCCGTACAGACGGTTGGCGAACAGGGCGGCGGCGTCGGTCTCGGCGGCGAGCTCGGGAACCGCGCTCAACGCCTCGCCCCGACGCAGCACAAGGCGGCCGCCGCGCTGGGCGATGGACTCGGCGAGCGAGGTCAAGGACCGCCCCAGCCACCAGCGGGTCGCCCCGCCCAGCGGGCGGTGGCCATCCGAGGTGCTGTCATCAAGCAGATAGAACGGGATCACCGGCGCCCCGCTGTCGAGGGCGGCGCAGAGGGCCGGATTATCGGCCAGCCGCAGGTCGTCGCGAAACCAGACGAGGACGGGGATGGTCATAGGGGTTCTCCGGCAAACCAGATCAAACGGCGTTAAACCAGATTCATGTAGCGCGAAGACCTTGATCTCGCTTTAACGATTTAAGGTTTTAAACGGAAAAGTAGTTATTTCCCACTCCCTTACAGCTCCAGGCGCTCAGGGTTTGGCGGGGCGGACGGTCAGGCTTTCCACGATCAATTGGGCGGCGGGCAGCCCACGGTCGAAATCATTGTCAGGCGCGGTGTAGATCAGAATATGGGCGACCGGTATATCGGTGCGGGCGATCGCCACCACCCAGCTTCGCATCGGCTCGCGCGCTCCCATGAAGCGGATGACCGCCTGTTCGCCATCGGCGCCCGGGCCATCGTTGACATAGTGGAAGGGCGCTTGGCGCAGGCGCTCGTGATTGACGGTGCGCGCCTCGATCGCCCGCAGGGTTTCGGTCACCAGCACCGCCGTTCCGGCCACCGGGTCGTCGGGTGCCGGGTTCTGCTGATTGGTCAGCGTCAGCGCCGTGTACCAATCGGCCCCGCCCTTCGCCCCGCCGAGGACCACGGTATGACCATCGACGGCGGTGAGCGACCATTGGGCGGGATAGCGCAAGCTGACGCCCATGCCCTTGGGCGTGGCGTCGCTGACCGCTCCATCATGGTCGCCGCTTTCGCCGCCGCCCTGGTCCTCGGTCGCGGCGGGGGCGCCGGGTTTGAGGCCGGGAGGCGAGGGGGCGGCGCTGGCCTGGGCGATCATCCCCAGGCCGATCAGGCCGGCCAGCCCGCCGAGGACGGCGCGGCGCAGGCGACCGATCATCGGGTCTGGCCTTCTTCGACGATCCCTTGGCCCGGCGCGATCAATTGGGCACGCAGGCCGGAGAGGAACTCGGCCAGTTCGGCCTGATCGTAGCGTTGCCGTTCGCCCACGCCCCAGACCGGCCCGGGCCAAGCGCCGTCGTCGGGGCGGCGGGCGATGATGTGGATGTGAAGTTGGGACACCTGATTGCCCAGGGCGCCGATGTTGATCTTATGGGCGCCGCTCAGGGTCTTCAAGGTGGCGGCGGCATGGGCGACCTCGCGCCACATCTTGTCCTGGTCCTCGGCCGGCAAATCGAAGATCTCGACCAGTCCGGGGCGATCGGGGATCAGCACCAGCCAGGGAAAGCGCACGTCGTCCATCAGACGCACCTGGGACAGCGGCCATTGGGTCACCGGGTGGGTGTCCGCGGCCAAGCGCGGGTCCAAATCGATCATGGCGAAGATCCTTCGTGAACCCTCCGAAGGCCGCGCGGACCGCCGGGGGAGGAAATGATGCGAACCAACGGGCGCGATGGCCGGGCGTTGCCAGCGCCGGGTCGGCTCGTTAGGGTGCGCCGCAGCGTGAACTCCGCAGGAAACGATAGTCTTCCCGCCGGGGCAAGCAAGAGCGTACCGCGCGTCCAGCGCAAAACCATACCGCGCTTCCAGCGCGCCGTCTGTTCCGCGCTTCCAGCGCACTGTCCGTCCTGCGCTTCCAGCGCACTGTCCGTCCTGCGCTTCGAGCGCAAGCGCTATAAGGGGAAGGGTTCGCCTCATGGCAAGCATGCCATCGCTGCGCGACCGGGTGTTTTCGGCCTACGGTCTGCTTATTCTGCCCCAGTTCCTGTGGGCGACCAACGCCATCGTCGGCAAGATCGCCGCCCAGCACGCCATTCCGCCGGTGGCCCTGGCCTTTTGGCGCTGGGTTCTGGCCTTTGCTTTTCTGCTGCCCTTCGCCTGGAGCGCCCTGGTCGCCGACCGCGCCAAGCTGCGCGCCCATTGGCCGATGGTGCTGGTGCTCGGCGCCCTCAGCGCCGGGGCCTATAACGCCTTGATGTATGCGGCGCTGGCCACCTCGACGGCGATCAACGTCACCCTGGTCGCCTCGGCGATGCCGGTGGTGATGGCCCTGCTCGCCCGGGTTTGGCTGGGCGAGCGGTTGAACGGCCGCCAGGGGCTGGGGATCGTCATTTCCGCCCTGGGGGTGGTTGTGGTGGTGGCGCGGGGCGATATCACGGTTTTGCTGTCCCTGGCGCTCAATCGCGGCGATCTTTTGATGCTGCTGGCGATGGCCAGCTGGTCGGTCTATTCGGTGCTGCTGCGCCGCCATCCCCTGGGGCTGAAGCCGGTTTCCCTGCTGGCCGGGCAAATCGGCGCCGGCGTCCTCGTGCTGGTGCCGATCTATGCCTGGGAAAGGGCGGGCGGGGCGGTTCTGCCGCTTGATCTGACCACCGCCTGGGTGCTGCCCTATACGGCGATTTTCCCGGCGATCTTCGCCTTTTACTTCTGGAACCGCGGCGTCGCCGCCGTCGGGCCGTCGATCGCCGGGGTCTATACCAATCTCATGCCGATCCTCACCGCCCTGCTCGCCGTCTGGCTGCTTGGCGAGGAGTTCGCTTGGTACCATATGGCCGGCCTGGCCCTGATCCTGGGCGGCATCGCCTTCGTCACCGGCCTGCCGCGCCGAAGGGCGGGGGCGTAACCCGGTCCGCCGCTGGCCAAAAAGAAACCCCCGGAGCAAGTCCGGGGGTAAAGTCGGAACAGGGAGGTTTCACGTCTGGGAGACGTAGGACACCGAAAAAGCGGCGCCCTGGGTGCCGGGTCGCCCCGGCAAAATGGCGGCACAAGGGAGGAGAGCCACCAAATCTCATCGCTCTGGATCCGGTCAATACCGTGTCATCAAGCGGTGACCCAATGTTTAAACGGTAGTTCCCATAGTAACCATGGGGTTTTGGGCAAGCAGGCCATGCGGTCGGCGCATGGCTATGGCCCTTTTCCCGCAGCCCTGGGAAAAGTGTTCAAAATCAGTCTTTTGATCGGGTGGTTCGCGGGGGTCAGGCCAGACCGGAACTGCCCAGTTCCTTGATCAGAAAATCGCGGAAGACCGCGACCCGCTTGCTGTGGCGCAATTCCTCGGCATAGACAAAGAAGATCTGCATCTCGGGGCCGTGTTCCTCGGGGAGGATCTTGACCAGAGTCGACGCCTCGCTCGAGAAGTAATCGGGCAGGGCGGCGATGCCCAGGCCGCTTTCGACGGCGCGGAACATCCCATAGATGTTGTTGACCTTAAGGATCGGCTTGCGCGCCCGCCCCTCGCGGGTGCCCGCCGTCAGCAGCCAGCTCATATTGGCGACCGGCGGCTTGAACTCCTCGCCATAGACGACAAGGGCGTGATCGTCGAGATCCTCCACCCGCCGGGGCGTGCCGTGCTTCTTCAGGTAATCGGGCGAGGCGAAGACATGATAGGGCATGCTGAAAAGCTGGCGCTGGATCAGGTCGGGCTGGCGCGGCGGCATGAAGCGCAGGGCCACGTCGGCCTGACGCATCGCCAGATCCAGCTCGGTATCATTGAGCGCCAAGGTGACATCGATATCGGGATAGCGGTCCATGAAGCGCTTGATGCGCGGCGTCAACCAGATGGCACCAAAGGACAAGGTGGTGGTGATGGTCAGCGGCCCTTCCGGCCGCTCCTTGGTCTCGCCCAGCTTGGCCTCGACGGTGGCGAGCTTGCCAAAGACATCGTGAACCGTATCAAACAGCAACTCGCCCTGTTCGGTCAGGATCAGACCCCGGGCGTGGCGATGGAACAGCGCCACCTTGAGGCTTTCCTCCAGGGCGCTGATTTGACGGCTGACCGCCGATTGACTGAGATTGAGGGCTTCCCCGGCGTGGGTGAAACTGCCCGCTTCCGCCACCGAGTGGAAGACGCGCAGCTTATCCCAATCCATATTGCCCGGCCGTTGCGCCATGCCCCGTTTTCCGCTCGCCGCTTTGGCCGATCCGGGGCTCCCTCCCCAAACCACGCCGGTCCATCCCTGTCAGCAGGCCAAACCGCCAAAAGGGCGTGGAACGCCCCTTCGCGGTCGGCTTGCCGGTCTTGTCATTCCTGCGTCAAAGCCAGGAAGTGATCCGCTTCAATGGCGGCCATGCATCCCGTTCCGGCCGCTGTCACGGCCTGTCGGAAGATATGGTCCTGAACATCGCCGGCGGCGAAAACCCCGGGCACGTTCGTTGCCGTGCTGTCGGGCGCCGTAATCAGATAACCGTTGTCATCGCAGTCAAGCTGGCCGGCGAACAGCGCGGTATTGGGCGTGTGGCCGATGGCGATGAACACCCCGTCGCAGGAAAGCTCCGACAGCGCGCCGGTTTGCGTATCGCGCAGGCGCACCCCGGTGACCCCGGGGGGATCGCCGCCGCCCAGGATCTCCTCGACCGTGCTGTTCCAGACGACGCCGACCTTGGGGTTCTTGAACAGGCGGTCCTGCATGATCCGTTCGGCGCGCAGGCTGTCGCGGCGGTGGATCAGCGTGACCTTGCTGGCGTGATTGGTCAGATAAAGCGCTTCCTCGACCGCCGTATTGCCGCCGCCGACGACGACGACCTCCTTGCCGCGGAAGAAGAAGCCGTCACAGGTGGCGCAGGCCGAGACGCCCAGCCCCGACCAACGCTTTTCGCTTTGCAGTCCGAGCCAGCGGGCCGAGGCGCCGGTGGCTACGACCACCGTGTCGGCGATATAGGTGTCGCCCGAATCACCCTGGCACACGAAGGGGCGCTTGGACAGATCGGCGCTGATGATCAGATCATCGATCATCTCGGTGCCGACGGCGCGGGCTTGGGCCTGCATCTGCTCCATCAGCCAGGGGCCGGAAATCGCCTCGGCGAAGCCCGGGTAATTCTCGACGTCGCTGGTGATGGTCAACTGACCGCCGGGCTGCAGGCCGGCGACCAGGATCGGTGCCAGATTGGCGCGGGCGGCATAGATGGCGGCGGTGCATCCGGCGGCGCCGGAACCCAGAATCAGGACTTTAGTGCGATGTTCGGCCATTGGTCTTCCGGGGCTGTCGGAAAAGACGGAGAGGAGTATAAAGGATAGAGGGCCCGTCCGCCGGGGTAAAGCAAAAGCGGTAACCGCGCCCGGGTACCGCGCCCGGGGCGGAAGGGGCCTTACCGCGTCCCGGTCCTAAAGGCGCTCGGCGTTGGCCGAAAGATAGGCCGCGACCCCCTCGGGGCTGGCGGTCATCCCCGGATCGCCGGTCTTCCAGCCGGCGGGGCAGACTTGGCCATGGGCGTCGTGAAAGCGCAGGGCGTCGATCATGCGCAGGGTTTCATCGACATTGCGGCCCAAAGGCAGGTCATTGACCGTTTGATGGCGGACGATGCCGCCGCGATCGACCAGGAAGCTGGCGCGCAAGGCGACGCCGGTTTCCAGCAGCACCCCGAACGAGCGGGCGATCGCCTTGCTGATGTCGGCCACCATCGGAAAGCCGATCGGGCCCAGGCCGCCCTCGGCGATCGGCGTCTTCTTCCAGGCGAGATGGCTGTATTGGGAATCGACCGAAATCGCCACCACCTTGGCCTCCTTGGCGGCGAAGGCGGGCAGGCGGTGGTCGTGGGCGAGGATTTCCGAGGGACAGACGAAGGTGAAATCCAGCGGATAGAAGAAAATCAGGCCATAAAACCCCGCCAGATAGTCCTTCAAACAGAAATCTTCGACAATGGAATTGTCCGCCAGCACCGCCGGGGCGGTGAAATCAGGGACCGGCCGGCCGGTCAGGGTACCAACACTTTCGGTCATCGCGGATAAATCCCTGGATTTTGGCGATGGGGCTCCATAAAAAGCGCCCCGATACGAGCCACCCCCGCCCACAGGGGCTTCCACCCGTGCAGCGCGCTTTGTATGTCGGGTAGCAGACCTTAAGCCGCAAGGGGGGTGGTCGCGGCCGTGGGGCAAGGGGTATTCTCGTTGCGCGGTCCGGGTGATTACGTGTAATTTCCTTTCTCGTATCGACCGACACCGATAGCTTGAAGGCAGGGTTTTCATGGCGACACAGCGCGTTAAGCTGGACCGCATCGACCGCAGGATTCTCAACGATCTCCAGAGCGACGGCCGGATGACCAACGTCGATCTGGCCAAGCGGGCGGGCATCTCGGCGCCCCCGTGTTTGCGCCGCGTTCGCGCGCTCGAGGAGGCCGGGTTCATCCGGGGCTATCACGCCGATCTCGACGCGGTGTCGCTGGGCTATAATGTGACGGTTTTCGCCCATGTCGGCCTGAATAGTCAGGCCGAATCCGATCTGCGCGCCTTCGAGGATCTGGTGGCGAGCTGGCCCGAGGTGCGCGAATGCCACATGCTGGCCGGCGAGACCGATTTCCTGCTGAAGGTGGTGGCGCGCGACTGGGATGATTACCAGCGCTTCCTGACCTCGCGTCTGACCCCGGCGCCCAATGTCGGCCATGTGAAATCCGCCCTGGCCATTCGCACCGGCAAGCTGCAACCCGGCGTTCCCGTTGCCGAGACCGATCCCGACGACTAAGTTTTCTCGCCGGCCCCGCGTCGGCGAAGCCAAAAATGGACGCTGGCGGAACGGGGAACGGTCCTTATCTTCTGTGTAAATCCATGCGGGAGGGGGCGATGACGACGGGCAAAGGCAATAACGGCGGGGCGTGGACACGGCGCGCGGTCCTGGGGACGGCGGCCGGCGTGGTCGCCGCCCTCGGCTTGGGCGCGGGTCGGGCGCGGGCCGCCCGGCGGCTGAAGGTGGTGACCACCTTCACCATCATCGCCGATATGGCGCGCAATGTGGCCGGGGAAGCCGCCGATGTGGTGTCGATCACCAAGCCCGGCGCCGAAATCCACACCTATCAGCCGACCCCGGGCGACCTTATGCGGGCGCGCGGCGCTGATCTGGTGCTGTGGAACGGCCTGAATCTGGAATTGTGGTTCGAACAGTTCTTTGAAAACCTGGGGGACGTCCCCGGTGTCGTGGTGTCGCAAAAGGTGGTCCCGATCGGCATCGGCGAGGGCCCCTATGAGGGCAAACCCAACCCCCATGCCTGGATGTCGCCGACGGCCGCCCTGCTCTATGTCGATACCATCGCCGAGGCCCTGGCGACCCACGACCCGCAAAACGCCGCGCTCTATCGCGACAATGCCGCAAGCTACAAGCGGCGCATCGAGGAGACGGTGGCGCCCTTGCGGATCGCCCTTGCCGCCCTGCCCGAGGAGCGGCGCTGGCTGGTGACCAGCGAGGGGGCCTTCAGCTACCTCGCCCGGGATTTTTCGTTGCGCGAGCTTTATCTGTGGCCGATCAACGCCGACCAGCAGGGCCGCCCCCAGCAGGTGCGCAAGGTGGTCGACGCCATGCGCGCCCAGGCCATTCCCGCCATCTTTTCCGAAAGCACCATTTCTTCGGCCCCGGCCGAACAGGTGGCCCGGGAAACCGGGGCGCGCTATGGCGGCGTCTTGTATGTCGATTCCCTGAGCGGGCCCGAGGGGCCGGTTCCCAGCTATCTTGATCTGCTGCGCGTCACCATCGAAACCATCCTTCACGGGCTGGCCCCGTAAGGGGGCGGCCGTGGTCGCCAGGTTTACCCGGAGGAGCCATTCTGCCCTTGTCCTCGCCCTCGGTCGTTTCGGCGCCCTATCCCTTCGGTATCAAGGTTACCGGGGCCAGCGTCACCTATCGCAACGGCCATACGGCCTTGCGCGATGCCTCCTTCGAGATCCCGACCGGCACGGTCACCGGTCTGGTCGGCATCAACGGCAGCGGCAAATCGACGCTGTTCAAGGCGATCATGGGCTTCGTGCCCCTGTCGGTCGGCTCCATCGCCATTCTCGGTCTGCCGGTGCGCGAGGCCTTGAGGCGCCATCTGGTGGCCTATGTCCCGCAAAGCGAGGATGTCGACTGGACCTTTCCGGTTCTGGTCGAAGACGTGGTGATGATGGGCCGCTATGGCCACATGAACCCGCTGCGCATCGCCCGGCGCGCCGATAAGTCGGCGGTTGACCAGGCGCTTGAGCGCGTCGGCATGGGGGCCTTGCGCAAGCGCCAGATCGGCGAATTATCGGGCGGACAGAAAAAGCGGGTGTTCCTGGCCCGCGCCCTAGCCCAGGACGGCCGGGTCATCTTGCTTGACGAACCCTTCACCGGCGTCGATGTGACCACCGAAAGCGAGATCATCACCTTGTTGCGCGCCCTGCGCGCCGAGGGGCGGGTGATGCTGGTCTCGACCCATGATCTGGGCAGCGTGCCCGAATTCTGTGACCGCGCCGTTTTGCTCAACCGCACGGTTCTGGCCAGCGGGCCGACCGCCGAGGTGTTCACCCGGCGCAATCTGGAAGCGGCCTTCGGCGGGGTTCTGCGCCATGTGGTGCTTTCCGATCGCGGCCAGGGCGGGGATGGCGCCGGTCAGCGGCCCCTTGGCGTGCTGTCGGACGACGAACGTCCCTTGGTTCTCTACGACGACCCGCCCGAGGGCGGGGAGGCGCCCAAGGGCGGCGGAGCGCCGCGATGATGGCCCTGCTCGCCCAGCCGTTCGCCTATGACTACATGATCAACGCCATGTGGGTGAGCGCCCTGGTCGGCGGCGTCTGCGCCTTTTTGTCGTGCTTCCTGATGCTCAAGGGCTGGTCGCTGATCGGCGACGCCCTGTCCCATGCCATCGTGCCCGGCGTCGCCGGGGCGGCGATCATCGGCCTGCCGTTTTCCGTCGGCGCCTTTCTGGCCGGTGGGCTGGCGGCGGGGGCCATGCTGTTTCTCAACCGGCGAACGCGGCTGAAGGAAGACGCGATCATCGGCCTGATCTTCACCTCGTTCCTCGGGTTGGGATTGTTCATGATCTCGCTCGATCCGGCCTCGGTGAACGTCCAGACCATCGTGCTGGGCAATATCCTGGCGATCACCCGGGGCGATACCCTGCAGTTGGTGCTGATTTCAGGGATTTCCTTGGCCGTTTTGCTGGCCAAATGGAAAGATCTGATGGTCGCCTTCTTCGATGAAAGCCATGCCCGCTCGGTCGGGCTCAATCCGGCGCTGCTGAAGGGCGTTTTCTTCACCCTGCTCAGCGCCTGCACGGTGGCCGCCTTGCAGACCGTGGGCGCCTTCCTGGTCATCGCCATGGTGGTCACCCCCGGGGCCACCGCCTATCTGCTGACCGACCGTTTTCCCCGACTGATCGTCCTGAGTGTTGGCCTGGGCGTGCTCAGTTGTCTGATCGGCACCTATCTCAGTTTCTTCCTGGATGGGGCGACCGGCGGGGTGATCGTGGTTTTGCAGACCCTGGTCTTCCTGCTCGCCTTTTTGTTCGCCCCCAAGCACGGGCTGCTGGCCGCCCGCTTGCGGGGACGCCGCATGCGGGAGGCCGGCCGATGACCGGATCCTGGCTGGAAACCCTGCTGCTACCCTTTACCGTGCCCTTCCTGCGCGATGCGATGATCATCGCCCTGCTGGTCGCCGTGCCGACCGCCCTGCTGTCGTGTTTCCTGGTGCTCAAGGGCTGGGCCCTGATGGGCGACGCCATCTCGCATGCTGTGCTACCCGGGGTGGTTCTGGCCTATGTGGCCGGCCTGCCCTTGGGGGTGGGGGCTTTCGCCGCCGGTCTGGGCTGCGCCCTGGTGACGGGCTATCTGAAGGATAACAGCCGCATCAAGCAAGACACGGTGATGGGAGTGGTGTTTTCGGGCATGTTCGGCCTAGGCATCGTGCTCCATACCAGCATCCGCACCGATGTTCACCTTGATCACATCCTGTTTGGCGACATGCTGGGGGTCGGATCCTCCGATCTGCTGGAAAGCGGCCTGATCGCCCTGCTGGTGGTCGGCGCCATCGCGCTCAAGGGCCGCGACCTGCTGCTCCACGCCTTTGATCCCCAACAGGCCCGCGCCATCGGCCTGCCTGTCGGCCTGTTGCACTACGGCTTGCTCTGTCTGCTCGCCCTGACCATCGTCGGCGCCTTGAAGGCGACGGGGATCTTGCTGACCGTCGCCTTGCTGATCGGGCCGGGCGCCATCGCCTTTTTGTTCACCCGGCGGTTTTCATCGATGCTGCTGGCCGCCGTGGTGATTTCGAGTCTCGCCTCGGTCCTCGGCGTCTATATCAGCCTGTTCCTAGACAGCGCCCCGGCGCCGACCATCGTTTTGCTGCTGACCTTGACCTTCATCGCCGCCTTCATGGTCTCGCGCCAGCGCGACCGCCAACGGGCCCGGGGCGTCGATCGTCCCGTGTGAGGGCGGGCCGGTGTGAGGGTGGGCTCCTCAGGCGTTGAGCAGGGTTTGGCGGGGATTGGGGCTCCCCCACCAGTCCAAACGCCAGATCGCGCCTTGGCGCAGGCTCTGCACAAGGTCGGGGTGGAAGGCGACCAGACAGGTTCCGCCGGCGTGGCGCCGCGAAGGATAGACGATGCCGTTGCTGGCGCTCTCGCGGCGCAGACGGCCGGCCAAGGCCTGCCCCGGCCCATAGGCGAGGGCGGGGTCCTCGGCCAGCGCCGGCTCGTCCGCCCCGTCGTCGCCGCGCAGGTCATGGAAAAGACCGATGAAATCGGCGAGCAGGACGGCGTAATCGGTGGTGTTCTCGAAGCGGCCGATGGCGGCCAGTTCGCGTCCCAGATGATAGGAGACCTCGGCCAGGGCGGTTTCCACCGTAAAGGCGCAATACCAAGCCCCCCGATCCTCGCCATTGAAGCGGTTGCCGCCCGGCCGGGTATGGGTAAAGGCGGCGTTGATGAAGCTATGGCCCGGTCGGCCGAAAACCAGTTCCCGGGGGTCGAGATCGGCCATGCCCAGGCTCTCGGCCTCGATCCGGCCATTGGTCACGCTTTCCAGGGCGGCCAGATCATCCAGGGCCCGGGGCGTCGCCGCCAGCGGCTGAAGCACCGGCTCCTTCAGGCGCGCCGTCGGGATCAGGCGGACGGTATCGCGCTGGGCCAAAGGGATGGTCGGCGGCGGGAAGAGGCTCACAATCCGCCACGCAGGGCATCGATATGGCGGCGCACCGCCAGCATCCGGGGAATGCCGCCTTCGATCATGCCATCAAGGGGGCGCTGACCGTGATAAAGCGGACTGGCGTTGGGCAGGCCGATCCACTCCTCGGCCAGCGGCGAGGAAAACAGCAGGCGCAAGCCTTTATAGAGGCCGATCAAGGCGCTGATCCGGGTCAGGGCATCTTGGGAAAGCGTTCCCGACCATGTTCCCTTCTTCATGCGGAACCACGTTCTTTCGGAAACATCGCCAAGAAGGGCGCAGGCTTCGGCCGTGCTCAGCCGCCAAATCGCGACAAGGCGGACAAAGCCGTCGATCGCCGCCGGGGTCAGGCGCCCGCGCGTCGGTCCATCGGCGAGGCTGGGAACGCCGGCCCCCAGCGGGTCGCCGGTTCCCCGCAGGGGCGTAAGCGCCGGGGTCATCCCTCTTCCTCCAAAGCTGCCCTTTGGCATCTTATCTGCTGCCAGATGGCAGTCTTTTCAAGGGGGCGGCAGGAAGGCGTGATCGTGGGGGGCTATTGGCGGTGGGGAAGCCGGTGGGCTCCTAAATGTCGAGTGTTCGCTGGGTGTCTTCGGGAGGCAGGGGCAGGTCCCAACTACTGATCGTCGGAATCTTTGCCGCCTTGGCGAGCGTCACGACACCCTCATCGTCAGTATAGATAGAGGACGCATTGCCCACGATCGCGATGGCGGCTATTTGCCGATCGACCTTTACCTTCTGCCAGGGCGCGAGGCTACCGGATCGTTTATCGCCGGCGGCGATGGCGGATGCTGTCATTGCCGCAAGCTCGACGGCGCTACGGAGATCGAAAGGCAAGATCCGGAAGCGGCTGGTATTGTTGATAACGCTGAGATAGCGGGGGCCGGCGGACCCCGCATGAACCAATATTTCGGCGATGACCGGGGTCGGGATACCGATGGCCTCCCGCTGTTTGGATAACGTTGCGATCAAGGCTTCGACACGGTCCTTGGCGCGGGTCAGCGGCCGCCCTGTCGCCGGGTCTTTTGGAACGTCCACATCGGGATCAAGGAGAAGCAGCAGAAAATTGGCGTCGAAGATCACCATTAAGGCGTGATCTCCTCACCACGGATGTCACGTAAGACCTTTAAGGGACGAGTGACATCCCGCCAACCGTTCCCGTCAATGTCGCGTAAGCGCGCCACCACCGACTCAAGGGGCGCGTCATCTAAAGGCTCAAAAGAAGTGATAACGAATCGCTTTAGCGTCCACCCGTCATTCGCTTCGCGCTTCCACCGTCCTTCGCCATGGGCTCGGATCGGGCTCTGGAACAAATACTTCGCGACATCGCGGGCAATCGCTCGGGTGGCAACGCAGTTATGGACGAACAGCGCCGGGCCAATTTCCTGGAGATGGATAGGGACCAATTCGCCAAGGCCGCCGACTTTGATCGGGATGCCGTCAAAGCTCCCGGGCTGGGAAAACGTTCCGTAATCCAGGGATTTTGGCCGCTTTCCCCCGGTAAACGCGATAACCACAAGATCCTGACCCGAGGTCAGAACACCGGTGGCATTATCGTTGGCAAGCATATTGTCAATAAGATGGTGCGCTTTGACCGCATCGGCGGGGGCGTTCCCAAGGCGAAGAGACGCCAAGCGATCTTCTACTTTGGGCCGATCTTCTAAATCGACGCGATGAACTATTTCGATGCTGCCCGGGTCAAGACGAAGGAAATGCACACTCTTCTCGTTGCCAAGAAGGGCGGCCAGCCCCGCCATGTACTCCGCCAAACGCGCCATCGGGATCGTGTCCGGTCGGAAGGCGTCTATCTTGAACCTCAGGTCATCCACGGCAGCCTCCTACGCCTGCTGACTATATGGGAGAAGACCCCGCGTCCACCAAGACCGCAGGTTATCCTCTCCGAGGACGCCTGCGATAATCCCGCCGCCCGCCTGCGGGCAAAGAAAAACCCCCGCCGGAAGCGGGGGTGAGAGCGGGAAGGGAGGGGAGGGAGAGGGTCAGCCGAAGCGGACCATCGTCACTTCATAGAACTTCGAGCCACCCGGGGCCTTGACCTCGATGGAATCGCCGACCTTTTTGCCGATCAGCGCCTTGCCGATCGGCGAGGCCACGCTGATCCGCCCGGCCTTGAGGTCGGCTTCGTGGGCACCGACGATCTGATAGGTGGTCTGTTCCTCGCTGTCCTCATCAAGCACGCTGACGGTCGCGCCGAAGCGCACGGTATCGCCGCTCAGCTTGCTGATGTCGATCACCTCGGCCCGCGAGGTCACATCCTCGAGTTCCTTGATTCGGCCCTCGATGAAGCTCTGGCGTTCACGGGCGGCGTGGTATTCGGCATTCTCCGAAAGGTCGCCGTGGTCACGGGCTTCGCTGATCGCACGGATCACCGCTGGCCGGTCCACGGACTTCAAAGACTTCAATTCTGCCTCCAGGCGGGCAAGCCCGTCGGGAGTCATGGGAATCTTCTCCATGGGAACGGATCCTTAAAATACAATGGTCCATGCCGTCGCGCGGCACCCCGCCACGCGACGCTTCGCCTAATCCCCCCTGCGGCGGTCAGGAAACTTTAAAGTATTCCTGTAACGGAGCCACTTCAAGATGACCTTGCCGCAAGGCGGTCATGGCCTTCACCGCCGCCGTCGCACCCGCCACGGTGGTGTAATGGGGAATGTTCCTCATCAGAGCCGTGTGGCGGATGTCGAAGCTGTCTTTTTGCGACTGGATGCCCTCGGTGGTGTTGAACACCAGATGGATATCGCCGCTGATCATGGCGTCGACGCAATGGGGCCGGCCTTCCAAGACCTTGTTGATCACCTCGACGCTGAGACCGTTCTCGGCCAGCAGGGCGGCGGTGCCCCGCGTGGCGACCAGGCGGAAGCCCAGTTCGGTCAATTCGCGGGCGATTGGCATGATGGCGGCCTTGTCGCCGTCGCGCACGCTGATGAACGCCGTCCCGCCCTCGGGCAGGGTGACGCCGGCGCCAAGCTGGGATTTGGCGAAGGCGCGGGCGAAGGTGGTGTCGATGCCCATCACCTCGCCGGTCGATTTCATCTCGGGGCCAAGCACGATATCGACGCCGGGGAAGCGGGCGAAGGGGAACACCGCCTCTTTGACCGCGACATGGGCGAGGCGCTTGGTCACCAGCCCGAAGGAGGCGAGGCTTTCGCCGGCCATCACCCGGGCGGCGATCTTGGCGACGGCGACGCCGGTCGCCTTGGCGACGAAGGGCACGGTGCGGCTGGCGCGCGGATTGACCTCGAGGATGTAGATATCGCCGTCCTTGATGGCGAACTGGATGTTCATCAGGCCGCGCACGTTCAAGCCCTTGGCCAGGGCCTCGGTCTGCTTGGTCAGTTCGGCGATGGTGGCTTCATCAAGGGAGTAGGGCGGCAGCGAACAGGCCGAGTCGCCCGAATGGATGCCCGCTTCCTCGATGTGCTGCATGATGCCGGCGATATGGGTGGTCTCGCCATCGGCGATGGCGTCGACATCGACCTCGATGGCGCCTGACAGATAATTGTCGATCAGCACCGGATCATCGCCCGACACCTTCACGGCGTTGACCATGTAGTCGTTGAGTTGGGCCTCGTCGTGGACGATCTGCATGGCCCGGCCGCCCAGAACATAGGACGGGCGGATCACCACCGGATAGCCGACGCGGGTGGCGATGGCGCGGGCCTGTTCGACCGACAGCGCCGTGCCGTTGCGCGGCTGGCGCAGGGCGAGCTTGGCGATCAGCTTCTGGAAGCGGTCGCGGTCCTCGGCCAGATCGATGGCGTCGGGCGAGGTGCCGAGCACGGGAATGCCGGCGGCTTCCAGGCCGCGGGCGAGCTTGAGCGGCGTCTGGCCGCCGTACTGGACGATGCAGCCGAGCAGCGTGCCGCGCGCCTGTTCCTTGCGCGCCAGCTCGACCACGTCTTCGATGGTCAGCGGCTCGAAATACAGCCGGTCCGAGGTATCGTAATCGGTCGACACGGTTTCCGGATTGCAGTTGACCATGATGGTCTCGAAGCCGGCGTCCGACAGGGCGTAAGCGGCGTGGACGCAGCAATAATCGAATTCGATGCCCTGGCCGATGCGGTTGGGGCCACCGCCCAGGATGATGATCTTGGTGCGGTCGGAGACCTCGGCCTCGCATTCGGCCGGGGTCAGGCCGTCGCCCTCGTAGCACGAATACATGTAGGGCGTGCGCGAGGCGAATTCGGCGGCGCAGGTGTCGATGCGCTTATAGACCGGATGGACGTTGAGCACCTGACGGCGGAAGGACACCTCGGTCACCGTCTTGCCGGTCAGCTTGGCGAGGCGGGCGTCGGAGAAGCCCATCTTCTTGACCCGGTGCAGGGAGACGGCGTCGCCCGGCAGGCCGTTTTCGCGCAGCCGCCGTTCCTCGTCGACGATCTCCTTGATCTGCTCGAGGAACCAGGGGTCGTAGTAGCAGATGGCCCGCACTTCTTCGACCGTGAAGCCCTGGCGCAGGGCCTGGGCGATGATCAGGATGCGGTCGGGGCGGGCCTTGGACAGGGCGGCGCGGATGGCGTCCTTGCCGTCCTGACCGGCCGATCCGGGGATCTCGACCTCGTCCAGGCCGTCAAGGCCGATTTCCAGCGAGCGCAGGCCCTTTTGCAGGCTTTCCTTGAAGGTGCGGCCGATGGCCATGGCCTCGCCCACCGACTTCATCGACGACGACAGCAGGGCCTCGGTATCGGGGAACTTCTCGAAGGTGAAGCGCGGCAGCTTGGTGACCACGTAATCGATGGTCGGCTCGAAGCTGGCTGGGGTGACGCCGGTGATGTCGTTGGACAATTCATCCAGCGTATAGCCCACCGCCAGCTTGGCGGCGATCTTGGCGATGGGGAAGCCCGTGGCTTTCGAGGCCAGCGCCGAGGAGCGCGAGACCCGGGGGTTCATCTCGATCACCACCAGCCGGCCGTCCTTGGGGTTGACGGCGAACTGCACGTTCGAGCCGCCGGTCTCCACGCCGATTTCGCGCAGACAGGCGATCGAGGCGTTGCGCATCACCTGATATTCCTTGTCGGTCAGGGTCAGCGCCGGGGCCACGGTGATCGAATCGCCGGTATGAACGCCCATCGGATCGATATTCTCGATCGAGCAGACGATGATGCAGTTGTCCGCGCGGTCGCGGACCACCTCCATCTCGTATTCCTTCCAACCCAGGACGCTTTCCTCGACCAGGATCTGGCGCACCGGTGAGGCGGCGAGGCCGCTGGCGACGATGCGGTCGTATTCCTCGCGGTTGAAGGCCATGCCGCCGCCCTGGCCGCCCAGGGTGAACGACGGGCGGATGATGACCGGCAGGCCGATCTCCTCGAGCGCCTGACGGCTTTCCTCGATGCTGTGGACCAGGGCGCTGCGCGGGCAATCCAGGCCGATCTTGCGCATGGCGTCGCGGAATAGCAGGCGGTCCTCGGCCTTGGCGATGACCTCCTTATTGGCCGCGATCATCTCGACGCCGTATTTGGTCAAAACGCCGCGATCGGCCAGGGCCATGGCGGTATTGAGCGCCGTCTGGCCGCCCATGGTCGGCAGCAGGGCGTCGGGGCGCTCGCGCTCGATGATGGCTTCGACGATTTCTGGGGTGATCGGCTCGATATAGGTGGCGTCGGCGGTTTCCGGGTCGGTCATGATCGTCGCCGGATTCGAATTAACCAGGATCACCCGATAGCCCTCGGCGCGCAGGGCCTTGCAGGCCTGGGCGCCGGAATAATCGAATTCGCAGGCCTGGCCGATAACGATGGGGCCGGCCCCGATGATCAGGATGCTTTTGATGTCCGTGCGTTTGGGCATGGGGTTCCTCGGGAAGGCGACCAGACGGGGAGGCGAGCGTGCCGGCGGCGGCGGCGCTGACGAAGGACGCGAAGGACGACGTGTTCAGACGCGGCGGGCGTCCATCAGATCGACGAAGCGCTTGAACAGATAGTGGCTGTCCTCGGGGCCGGGCGAGGCTTCCGGGTGGTATTGCACCGAAAACACCGGCTTGCCATCGACGGCCAGCCCTTCAAGGACATTGTCAAACAAACTGGTGTGGGTTTCGGTGACGCCGGCGGGCAGGCTGGCCCGATCCACGGCAAAGCCATGGTTCATCGAGGTGATTTCGACCTTGCCGGTGGTGTGATCCTTCACCGGGTGGTTGGCCCCGCGATGGCCGGTGGCCATCTTATAGGTCGTCGCCCCCAGGGCCAGGGCCAGCATCTGATGGCCCAGGCAAATGCCAAACAGCGGCTTGCCGGTCTCGATCAGCTGTTTGATCACCGGCACCGCATAGGTTCCGGTGGCCGCCGGGTCGCCCGGGCCGTTCGACAGGAAGATGCCGTCGGGCTGATGGGCCATCACCTCGTCAAGGGTGGTCTGGGCCGGCACGACGGTGACCTTGCAGCCCAGCGAGGCCAGATTGCGCAAGATATTGCGCTTGGCGCCGTAGTCGATGGCCACCACATGGAAGCGAGGATCGCTCAACCGTCCATAGCCGCCGTCCAGCGACCACAGGGTCTCGTCCCAGGCGTAGGTCTGGGTGCAGGTGACCTCGGCGGCGAGATCCATGCCCTCGAGCCCGGGCCAGCCTTGCGCCTTGGCCACCAGGGCGGGGATGTCGAAAACGCCGTCGGCGGCATGGGCGATCACCCCGCTGGGGGCGCCAAGGTCGCGGATGCGCCGGGTCAGCTGGCGGGTATCGACGCCGCTGATGCCGACAAGGCCGCGCGCCGCCAGCCAGCCGTTCAAGGCGCCGGTGGCCCGCCAATTGGCCGGTTCGGTGATGTCGGCGCGCAGCACGCAACCGCGGGCGGCGGGGACGGTGCTTTCGATATCCTCGGCGTTGGTGCCGACATTGCCGATATGGGGAAAGCAGAAGGTGACGATCTGCCCGGCATAGGACGGATCGGTCATCACTTCCTGATAGCCGGTCATCGCCGTGTTGAAGCAGACCTCGCCGACCACTTCGCCCAAGGCGCCCACGCCTCGGCCCCAGAAGAGCGTGCCATCGGCAAGCGCCAGAACGGCCGTGGCCCCGGGGGGCTTGGGAGTGTGCGAGGGCGTGGACATGGCGATGGTTCCCCGGATCCTAAAGGGCGCGATCCGCCCTCTCCGGAAGCACCGCGCGAGCGGAGGCTCGGGCGATCGGGGGAAGGCGGTCAGGGTTAGGGCCCGGGTCTTGAAAGTGCGGGCGGCACGAAGCCGCCCGCCGCGACCGGCGTGCGGGCCGAGGGGTACTTAAGGGATGCCAAGGGGGAAGTCAAGCACCCTGGAAAAACGAAAAGTTATGATATTCAACGGATTATCGAATGGCAGCGGGGCTTTGCGTTCAGGAACGCTTTGGAGTAAGGTCCCGCCTTTCCCCTGTAAACCATCTGGAGTCCCACGCGATGTTGCGTGCCCAATTGAACGACGCCATGAAGGCTGCGATGCGTGCGAAGGATCAGCGCGCGCTGTCCACCGTCCGCTTGATCCTGGCCGCCCTCAAGGACCGGGACATCTGCGCGCGCGGCAAGGGCAACATGGAGGGCATTGCCGATGAGGAGGTTCTCCAGATGCTGCAGTCGATGATCAAGCAGCGCCGCGAAAGCATCTCCATGTATGAGCAGGGCGGCCGTCTCGAGCTTGCCCAGCAGGAGCAGGAGGAAATCGAGGTCATCGAGCGCTTCCTGCCCGCCCAGATGGACGAGGCCGCCATGGCCGCCGCCGTCGAGGCGACGATCACCGCCCTGGGCGCCCAGGGCATCAAGGACATGGGCCGGGTGATGGCGGCGCTGAAGGAGCGCTTCGGCGGCCAGATGGACTTCGCCCGCGCCGGGGCCCTGGCCAAGGCGAAGCTGACCAACTAGAGCAAATCCCCAAGCCCCTTCATTCCGGGGGCGGCGACGATTTGCTTTCCTCCTAGAGCAAATCCCCGGGCCCTTCATTCCAGGGGGCGACGGGGATTTGCGCCGCTCCCAGACCCTCGAAAGCGGTTGCGCCGCGGATCTTGGGGCGAGGAAGCGGTTGCGCCGCGGATCTTGGGGCGAGGAAAGGGCGTTTCATGGCCTTGCCAAATGCCTTTCTCGATGAATTGCGCGCCCGGCTGACCCTGTCCTCGGTGGTCGGCCGGCGCGTGAAGCTTGCCCGCAAGGGCCGCGAATTCCTTGGGCTCTGTCCCTTCCATAACGAAAAATCGCCCTCGTTCACCGTCAATGACGAGAAGGGGTTCTTCCACTGCTTTGGCTGTGGCGCCCATGGCGACGTTATCGGATTCGAGATGCGCGCCGCCAACATCGCCTTTCGCGAGGCCGTCGAACGGCTGTCGGCCGAGGCCGGGCTGGAGATGCCGCGCGAAACCGCCGAGGACCGCGATCGCTCGCGTCAGGCCGCGAGCCACCGTGAGATCATGGAGATGGCCTGCGCCTTCTATCAGAAGGCCCTGCGCCTGCCCGAGGGACGCGGCGCCATGGAGTATTTGCGCGGTCGCGGCCTGGATGACGCCACCCTGGCGCGGTTCCGCCTGGGGTTTTCGCCCCAGGGCGGGGCGCTGAAGGCGGCGCTGGCCCGCGAGGGCGTGGACGAGCAGGCGATGGTCGACCTTGGGCTGATCCTGCGCTCCGACGACGGCCGGCCCGCCTTCGATTACTTCCGTGGGCGGGTGATGTTCCCGATCGGCGATCCGGCCGGGCGGGTGGTGGCCTTCGGCGCCCGCATCCTCGGCGAGGGGCAGCCCAAATACCTGAATTCGCCCGATACCCCGCTCTTTCACAAGGGCCACAGCCTTTACAATCTGGGGCCGGCGCGCGAGGCGGCGCGCCAGAGCGGCGCCATCATCGTCGCCGAAGGCTATATGGACGTCATCGCCCTGGCCCGCGCCGGGCTGGGTTGGGCGGTGGCCCCCCTGGGCACGGCGCTGACCGAGGCCCAGATGGAGGCGCTGTGGCGCACCATCCCCGAACCGGTGCTGTGCTTCGATGGCGACGGCGCCGGGCGGCGGGCGGCGGCGCGGGCGATGGAACGGGCCCTGCCGTTGATCGGCCCCGGGCGCTCGTTGCGCTTCGCCCTGTTGCCCGGTGGACGCGATCCCGACGATCTGTTGCGCGAAGGCGGCCCCGTCGCCCTGCGTCAGGTGCTTGATGTGGCCGTGCCGTTTTCGGAAATGGCTTGGCGCGAGTTGAGCGAGGGGCAGGCCCTGACCACCCCCGAGCAGCGCGCCGCCCTGGAGGCCGCCATCGACGCCTTCGTCGCCAAAATCGCCGACCGGTCGCTGCAGGGCCATTACCGTCAGGCGCTGCGCGACCGCTTCTGGACGGTATTGCGGGGCGACTCCGCGCGCTCACGGGCCGAGCGGGCGCGCAAGGACCCCCGAAAGGAGCGCAAGGACGGTGGGCGCTGGCGCCCGGGCGACCGCCCGCCGGCGCCCGGTCTGCCGGTCGCCGCCCCGGCCGATCCGGCGCGGTTGCGCGAACGCCTGCTGCTGGCGGCGGTCTTGAATCATCCCGAGGTTTTCGATCATGTCGGCGAGCGCCTGGGGGCGATGATTCTGGGGGAGGGGGCGCTTGACTCCTTGCGACAGGACGTCGTAATGATCCTCGGGGGTGGGAAAAGCCTTGACATGAATGGTCTTTGGAGCCAGTTGAGCGCCAGGGGATACGCGGCCGACGTGGCCGCCCTGACGCGGCCGGAACTGTTGATCCATGGGAAATTCGCACGCCCGGGCGCAGATCCGGGCTTGGTCAAGGCCGGATGGGACCATACATATGATCTCCATCAACGCGGAGCGTTGCAGGCCGACTGTCAAAGGGCCAATGAGCGGTTGGGAGAACACATGACTCAAGAGGCCCTTGAGCATTTCCTGGCCTTCAAGCAGCAGGACAAATGGGCCGACGAGCCGGTGCTCGATGGCCCGGTCCCCGAGGGATGAGCCTCCAGGGGATCAGATCCCGGCTGATCGGACGGACGGTCCGGCGCCGGGACACGTGAGTTTTCCCTTGGAGGTCGCGGACTTGAGGGTCCGTGGATTTTTTTGGGAACGGCTCGAGCGTTCGGGACCCCCGGGCGCGATGGGACGAGGGCAGGCGGTCACGGATGATCCCAAGATTTCAAGGGGACACGGGGGGCCGGATATCGGGCAAGGATGGAAAACCGTATGGCGACCAAGGCGACCAACACGGCGGAAGCGGTGAACACCCAGGAAGAGGGCGGCGATAGCCCCTTGCTTGATTCGATGAACGCCGCCGTCAAGAAATTGGTCAACCGGGGCAAAGACCGGGGTTACATCACCTACGACGAACTCAATAACGCTCTGCCCCCAGACGATGTGTCCTCCGAGCAGATCGAGGACACCATGGCCATGCTTTCCGATATGGGAATCAACGTCGTCGAGGACGAGGAAGAGGGCGAGGCCAGCGCCGCCCCCCCGGCCGAGGCCGGCGAGGAGGAACCCGGCCGCGAAGTCGCCGCGACCGGCAATGTCAGTGAAGACGATATCGGCCGGACCGACGATCCGGTGCGCATGTATCTGCGCGAGATGGGCTCGGTCGAACTGCTGTCGCGCGAGGGCGAAATCGCCATCGCCAAGCGGATCGAAGCCGGCCGCGAGATGATGATCGGCGGCATCTGCGAAAGCCCGCTGACCATCCGCGCCCTGCTGCAATGGCACGACGCCCTGGTCGATGGCCGCATGCTGCTGCGCGACATCATCGATCTCGACGCCACCTATGGCTCGGGCGCCGGTCCCGACGTGGTGGCCGAAGGCCTGGAAGACTCGGTGGTGCCGCTGTCGCCGTTGGCCCTGTCTCCGGCCCGCGCCCTTCCCAAAGAGGCCGACGAGGCCGAAGAGGCCGTGACGCCCGGGCGCGATGACGACTCCGAAGATGAGGACGAGGGCGACGACGCCAAGCCCGCCGATGGGGCGGGCGACGAGGAGGCCGCGCCGAGCGGCGAGGACGAGGGCGACGGCAGCGAGAACAACGTGTCCCTCGCCGCCATGGAACAGGAGCTGATGCCCCGGGTTCTGGAAACCTTCGAGCATATCGCCACCACCTATGGCAAGCTGAAGAAGGCCCAGGATCAGCGCATCGCCGCCTTGCAAAAGGGCGAGGAGCCGGGCGCGGCGCTGGAGCGCAAATACGACAAGCTGAAGCTGGAGCTGGTCGGGCTGATGGAGGATGTCCATCTGAACAACGCCCGCATCGAGCAGCTGGTCGAGCAGCTCAACGCGCTGAACAAGGGCCTGATCACCCAGGAAGGCAAGCTGCTGCGTCTGGCCGAACGGGCCAAGATCCGCCGCGATGAATTCCTTGATCACTACTTCGGCCGCGAGATGGACCCGAGCTGGCGCGAGGATGTCGCCGCGCTGCCGGGCAAGGGCTGGCGCGATTTCACCACGCGCTTCGCCGATGAGATCAAGGATATCCGGGGCTCGATCGCCGAGATCGCCGAGCGCTCCTTGCTGCCCATCCCCGAGTTCCGCCGCATCGTGTCGACGGTGCAGAAGGGCGAGCGCGAGGCCAGCCGGGCCAAGAAGGAGATGATCGAAGCCAACCTGCGCCTCGTCATCTCGATCGCCAAGAAATACACCAACCGCGGTCTGCAGTTCCTCGACCTGATTCAGGAAGGCAACATCGGCCTGATGAAGGCGGTTGATAAGTTCGAATACCGCCGGGGCTACAAGTTCTCGACCTATGCCACGTGGTGGATCAGACAGGCGATCACCCGCTCGATCGCCGATCAGGCCCGCACCATCCGCATTCCGGTGCATATGATCGAGACGATCAACAAGCTGGTCCGCACCTCGCGCCAGATGCTCCACGAGATCGGCCGCGAGCCGACCCCCGAGGAACTGGCCGAAAAGCTTCAGATGCCCTTGGAGAAAGTGCGCAAGGTTCTGAAGATCGCCAAGGAGCCGATCAGCCTGGAAACGCCGATCGGCGACGAGGAAGACAGCCACCTGGGCGATTTCATCGAGGACAAGAACGCCGTTCAGCCTTTGGACGCGGCGATCAACTCGAACCTGCGCGAAACCTGCACCCGGGTGCTGGCCAGCCTGACACCACGCGAGGAGCGCGTGCTGCGCATGCGCTTTGGCATCGGCATGAACACCGACCACACCCTGGAAGAGGTGGGCCAGCAGTTCAGCGTGACCCGCGAGCGTATCCGCCAGATCGAAGCCAAGGCCCTGCGCAAGCTCAAGCATCCCTCGCGCTCGCGCAAGCTGCGCTCTTTCCTCGACAACTGATCAACGATCGCTAAACTGCCGACAGCCGCCGCCCAAGCCCGCTTGGCGCGGCGCTCTGGTGGGCCTGTAGCTCAATGGTTAGAGCCGGCGGCTCATAACCGTCTGGTTGCAGGTTCGAGTCCTGCCGGGCCCACCACTTCCCCATGAAAAAAGCCAGCCGGTTTGGGCTGGCTTTTTTCATGGGGTTGGAGGCTGTTTCCTAACCATGAAATCTCCGACCTTCCCCCTATTTCCCCTCCGCCTCGGCCAGGGCCGCGCGGCGGTCGAGGCCGGCGAGGATGCGGGTGGCCAGGGCCTTGTAGTCGCCGTCGAAGTGGTGGCCGCCGGTGGTCGACAGGATTTCGATGCCGCTGTCCTTGAGCTTGGGGCAGGCGCTGTCGTCTTCTTCCAGGCCGTAGAAGCACTGGATTTGCGCCGGGTCGAGTTTGGCGAGGTCGGGCAAGGTGGGCTGGCTTTCGCCGTGCTTGGCGCCGAACCAGCCGGTCACCGAGATTTCGAAATTGGCCTCGGTGGAAAAGCCGAGCAGGGAAATCTGGGTGATGCGGGCGCGGTCGGCCTCGGGCAGGGCGGCCAGGGTGGCGGGCAGGATGTCGGCGCCGAAGGAATAACCGACCAGCAGCACCTTGTTCACCTGCCAGCGCCGGGTATAGGTATTGATCAGCCGCGACAGGGTCTTGGCGGTTTCCTCGGGGGTTTTCCGGCTCCAGAAGGCGCGCAAGGAGTCGACCCCCAGGGTGGGCACGCCGCGCTTTTGGAATTCGTCGGCGATTTCCTTGTCAAGATCACGCCAGCCGCCATCCCCGGAATAGACGATCGCCAGGGTATCGCGGGTGGCCGTGGTTGGCAGTTCGGTGGCCCAGGCGTCCTTGGTTTTGGCCGATGGGTCGGTGAGCAGGGCCATCAGGGCGGTTTCAAGCGCGGCCTTGGCGGGCTGGGTGGTTTCGGTCGCCGTGATCGCTCCCCAGGTTTCGCGCAAGCTGGCGACATGGTCGCGCCCCGGCGCCGGGGCGGCCGGGGTGAACAGCGTATCGATCGGATTGGGCACCGGGCCGGTTTGCAGGCCATAGGCGATGCCGGCCGTCGTCGTGCGGTGCGGTGCGTCGGTGCACAGGATCTTCTTGAGCGGCAGGCCGCCGGTGGGATCGACGGCCAGGGTATGGCCGATGGTCGCATCGGGGGTCTGGGCGGCCATTGCCAAAGCCAGATCGGCGCCCTCGCCGCTGCCGGCGATCACCGGCAGGACATAGGCCGATCCCCCGGCCGCCTTCTGCACCTCCTGGCTCAATTCCTCGATATCGCCGACCAGATAGACGCAGTCCTCGGGGTCTTTTTCCAGAATCGCCAGATAGCGCGGCAGGTCGATGCCGACCACCACCGAGCCGCTGTCCTTGAGGCGGGCGCTGAGGCGGTCGTCCTCGTCGGACCAGCCCTGGGCATCGGAGATCAGCACCACCAGGGCGTTTTGCGGGCCCTTGGGCATCTCGATCTTCGGGTCGGGAAGACTGCCGGTGGTGAATTGCTTGGTATGGGTGGCAGCAAAGCCAATGCCGAGGAGGGTAAGGGCGACGAGGGGAACGATGATACGCAGTCGGATCATTTTCCGACCACTCCTTTCAGGCCGCCGCCAATCAGTGTGGCGATGTCGGCGAGGGCGAGAGCGGGGTTGAGGCCGCCGGCGACAGCCAGGTAGCGCGGTTGCCATTCGGGCTGGAATTTCGCCTTGAAGGCGCGCAATCCCTGGAAATTGTAAAAGCGTTCGCCGTGCTCGAAGACCGCCCGGCCCACCCGGTGCCAGAAGGGCGCCGCCGGGCTTGACGACAGCCCCGATAGCGGCGCCATGCCCAGGTGGAGGCGGTCATAGCCGGCCGCCTTGAAATGCTCCATCAGGCGGATGAACAGGAATTCCATCGCCGAGCGCGGCGCCTCGTCGTCAAAGCGCATCAGATCGATGGTGGCCTCCTCGGTCAGGGCGGTGGTCATCACGGTGGCGAAGGCGACGATCTGATCGGCCCGGCGCAGCACGGCGACCGTTTGGCTTTGCACATAGGAGCGATCGAAGGCGCCCAGCGAAAAGCGCTTCTCGCGGGCCCGATGGCTGGCCAGCCAAGCGTCCGAGATCTCTTCCAGGCGGTCCATCTCGGCGGCGATCTCATCGGGGCTTAACAGGGAAAAGACCAGCCCGTCGCGGCTGCAGCGGCTGACGGTCTGGCGCAGGCCATAGCGCTTGGAGCCGCTGAGCGAGAAATCGGCCAAGGGAATGCGCGCCTCCTCGCCCAGCTTGAAGGCCGAAAGACCGGCATCGGCGTAAAGCGCCAGATTTTCCGGGACCACCTGATAAAAGGCCGCCCGCCCGCCCGAGGCGCGGGCGGTCTCCACGAAACGCCAGACCAGTTCGGGCCAGGAGTCGCGCGCGCCCACGGGATCAAACAGCGCCACCCACGAGCGGCCTTGCCGGCCATACATGATGAAGGCCTTGCCGTCTTCGGAGAACATCAGGCTTTTGTCGCCCATGCGCAGCAGATTGGCCGCCGCCATCGGCTGGGTTTCAAGGATGGCCAGGGCGCGGTCGATCTCCTGGGGGGAGGGCAGATGGGTGCGGCCGGGCGCCGGGCGCAGCAGGTTCCAGATGGCGAAGGATCCGGCCCCCAGGCTGACGGCGAGCAGGGCGCGCAACGAACGCGGCGCCTCGTTGGAAATCTCGAACTGCCACCACAGGTCATCGGTGTAGTCCACCCCCTGATAGGTGAGGAACAACAGCACGAAGGCCGAGATGACGATGGTGGCGATGGCCGCCAGCCAGGGCGGGGTCAGGGTTTGGTGGAGCAGGGAGGCCGGTCGCGAGAATTCGGCCCGGGTCGCCAGCAGGGCCAGCACCAGAACCGACAGCACGATCGCCTCGCCCAGGGCCACCGCCTTGAGCACCGACAGCACCACGGCGAGGGCGGCGGCGGCGATCGCCGCCCACCACGCGCCGTCCAAGCGGAAGGCCAGACCCCGGGCGACGATCACCAGGGCCAGCCCAAGAACGCTGGCCAGGAAATGGGCGCTTTCAACGATCGGCAGCGCGATCCAGGCGTCAAGGATATCGAGATCGCCCGGCAGGGCCGGGGTGACGCCCGAGAAGATCAGCATGGCGCCCAGAACCAGCGTCATCGCCGAAATCACCGGCGGCGCCATCTGGCTGGCCGAGCGCACCACCTTCGAGGCGGCGGGGCCGGCCATCGCCCGGCGGGTCTCGACGATGCTGACCAGCACGGTGGCGAGCAGCAGCGGCAAGATATGATAGATCACCCGGTAGAGCACCAGGGCGCCCAGGATCTGGTCCATCGGCGCGAGGCGGCCGAGGGTGGCGATCATGATGGTTTCGAAAACCCCCAGACCGGCCGGAACATGGCTGAGTACGCCCAGGCCGATGGCCACGGCGTAAAGGGTGACGAAGGCGGGGAAGCCCAGGCCGATCTCGGGCAGCAACACCCAAAGGATACCGGCGCAGGCGACGATATCCACGGCCGTGGCGGCGAATTGGCCAAGCATGATGCGCGGTCGCGGCAGGCGCAGGGCGACGCGGCCCAGCGCCACCTTGCTTTCCGGGCGCGAAGCGCGGACGACCAGGGCCAGCAGGCCGCCGATCGCCAGAACGGCCCCACCCTGCAGCGCCAGGGGTGGCAGCGACAGCACCCCGGCCACGTCGTCGGCGGCGACCAGCAAGCTGAGGGCGGTAACGGCGGTCAGCCCCAGACCGAAGGCGGCGGTGACGAAAACCACCACCTTGCCGACGCATTCGGGCTCCAGCCCCATCGGCGCGTAGAAGCGGAAGCGGATGGCCCCGCCGGTCAAGGGACCAAAGCCGGCGGTATTGCCCACCGCATAGGAACAAAACGAGGTCAGGGCGACCACCGGATAGGGCACCTTATGGCCGATATGGGCCAGGGCTTCGACGTCATAGACGCTTAGCGACAAAAAACTGACCGCCGTCAGCAGAACGGCCCATCCCACGGCATGCCAGGGCGTGCCGCGCAGGGCGGCCAGAACATCCTGGAAATCCACCTCGCGCGCCATGTGGTAGATGGCGAAGGACAACACGGCCAGCACCACCACGCCGGCCGCCGAGGCCAGGGCATGGCGCCGCGCCGCCAAAACGGCGACGATGCCCGATGTCCAATGGGGAGGGGTCTCGGCCTTGCCTTCGGCAGGCTGGGCGGGAAGATTAACGCCATCCATGGGTGCTATGCGCCTTAATCGCGACGGTCTTCGCCAACCGGGTTCGCTTCCGCCCCCGGGGTCGGTTGCACAGAAACTCGTGAGCAATCATGGCGGATTCAAGGTCGGCCAGAGGGCGGAACGGGGTCGTTTTGGATAAACTTCATGAGGGCTGGCTTTACGGCCTTTCGTCCACATCCTGGGATAGGATAGGCCGCGCGATCGTCCTGTCAACGGGTAAGCGCGCCAAGGCGCGGCCTTGGGCGACGCCCCCGGCGCCCGGCGCGGCGCGAGGCGGGTTGACTCGGCGGGAGCGGCGGATGAGGGTGCGGCCCGGGTCGCCCTCGCCATCCCCTTTCTCTTCGTTGTCCGGAAACGTCCATGGCCAAACCCCTGTCCGTCGTTCTTACCCTGGCCAAGCTGGCGGTGTCGGCTGGGATTCTGTGGGTCATCTTTTCTGGCATTGATACGCAGGGGCTCTGGGCGCGGCTTGATCGCGATGTCGCCCTGGTCGGCGGGGTGGCGCTGGTTTTGCTGCAGATCCAGGCGCTGGGCGGTGGCTGGCGTTGGACGCTGGTGCTGCGCGCCCATGATCGCCGGGTCGGCTTCGCCCAGGCGTGGCGCAATGTGCTGCTGGGGCTGTTCGTCAATCAGGCCATGCCCTCGACCATCGGCGGTGACACTGTCCGGGTGTGGAACGGCACGCGGCTGGGTCTGCCTTTGGGGTTGGCGGCGCGGTCGGTGGTGGTTGATCGCGTCTGCAGCTTTCTGGGGCTTATCTTGCTCTGCGCCCTCGGCCTGCCGGCGCTGCGCCGTCAGGCCAGTGATCCCCTGGTGGCGGCCGGGCTGACCACTTTGGTGATCGGTGGCCTGTGCTGCCTGGGCGCGCTGCTCGCCCTGCGCTTCCTGCCCGGGGCTGTGGCCCGGGCGCGGGGCGTCGCCCCCTTTGTCGCCCTGTCGCGATCGGCGTGGAGCGTGCTGCTGGGGCGGACCACCGCCTTGCCGATTCTCGGCCTGCTGCTGTTTCCCCACGTCATCGATATCCTCGTCGTCTGGCTGTTCGCCGGGGCCATCGGCTCGCCGGCCACCCTGTGGCAGATCGCCCTGGTGTTTCCGCCGGCCATCCTGGTGGCGGCGGTGCCGCTGTCGATCGCCGGCTGGGGCCTGCGCGAGGGCGCCCTGGTTCTGGGCTTCGCCATCATCGGCCTGCCCGCCGATCAGGCGGTGACCGTGTCCTTGCTGTATGGGCTGTCGGCGGTGATCACCGGGGTGATCGGCGGCGCGATCTGGGCCTTGGGCGATCGCGATGGCCTGGGGGCCTTGCGCCGGGGCGGGCGCGAGGCCCTGGCTGAAACCCGCGCGCCCGCCGCCCGGGAAAAAGACGCTCAAAGCGGCGGGTGATCCGGATCAGAACGCGACGACGATTTGCCTGCCTATCAGGGCAGCGGAACGTCGATCGTCACCGTTTGGCCGTCGCGTCCGGGGAAGGCGCGCAGGGCGGCGGTGATCATCGCCGGCATCACCCGATTGATCCCAGGGCTGGGGCCCCGGCTTTCGACATGAAGCTCGTTGAGCGGCAGAACCTCGGCAAGCGGCCGGTCGCCGGCGGCTTTGGCGTCGTAAAGCCGCAAGGTGAAGCTGCGGGTATAGACGGTGCGGGTCGTTATCTCGGTTTCCCAGGGATCGCCGTAGAACGGCGGATCATAGGCATAGGGACGGCCCCAGGGCCGGCGATGGAAGCCGGGGAAGCCCGGGTTCATCATCATCGGCTGGCTGATCACTTCCGTCCGGCCGCCGTCGACGTCATAGGTGAAGCTCATCAGGCTGTCGCTGGCGGCGCGATCGGCGGCCAGGCTGGCGCCCCAGGCCGGCAACTGGTCGGCAAGCATGCGGCGGATGGCATCCCATTCCAGGCTGCCGGCCTGACCGGGCAGGGCGACGATGGCGATCTTGCGCCCGGTCAGGGCGCCGGGCGCATCGGGTTGGGCATAGGCGGTGACCGCCGAGCGCAGGGTCGGCGGGGCGCAGCCGGCCAGGGCGAGAAGGCCAAGACACAGCAGCAAGGATCCAAGCGGAGGTCTCATCGGCGTCCCTTTCGCGTTCTTCCCGGCAAGCCGCCCGATGGCCGGAGGGCCGCGCCCCCCGGCCATCGGCGAGAGGCTTAATCGCCGGCGGCCGGGCCGCTGAACGAGCGTTCGTTGGCCGGAAAACCGGCGGCGGCGAGGCGTTCAAGGATCTCGGCCAGATGGGTATGGTCGCGGGTCTCCAGGATCACCCGCAGATCGGTGGATTTGACCGAAATATCCGAGGTCAGGCGTTCATGGCGGACCTCGACGATATTGCCGCCGGTTTCGCCGATCACCGTCGCCACCCGGGCGAGTTGCCCCGGCTTGTCGCCGATCCTGATCGAGAGATGGGCGATTCGGCCCTCGCGCACAAGGCTGCGCATGATGACCGAGGCCATGATCCGCGGATCGATATTGCCGCCGCTCAGCACCAGACCGACCTTTTTGCCGCGAAAGCGCTGGGGCTCGGTCAACAGGGCGGCGAGCGACGCCGCCCCCGCCCCCTCGGCCACGGTCTTTTCGACCGAGAGATAGAGCGAGATGGCTTCCTCGACCGCCGTCTCATCGACCAGGATGATGCGCGAGACCAAAGCGCGCAGCAGCGGCAAGGTCAGATCGCCCGGTTCCTTGACGGCGATGCCCTCGGCCACCGTGGCGCCGCCGGTGCAAGGCGGCAGGCCGTGGAGGGCGTTATAGGCCGAAGGATAAAGCCCGACCTGAACGCCGATCATCTCAATGGCCGGTTTGACCGCCTTGGCCGCCACCGCCATGCCGCCCAGCAGGCCGCCGCCGCCGATCGGGGCGACCAGGATGTCGAGGTCGGGCTGATCGGCAAGCATTTCCAAGGCCACCGTCCCCTGGCCGGCGATCACCCAGGGATCATTATAGGGATGAACGAAGGTCAGTCCCTCCTCCTCGCGGATGCGCTCGGCCACCAGCCGCGATTCGGCCACGGTCTCGCCTTCCAGCACCACGCGGGCGCCGAAATCACGGGTGTGCTTGACCTTTACGAAGGGCGTGTCAGCGGGCATGACGATAACGGCGGGAATGCCCAGGCGCTGGGCGTGATAGGCCACGCCCTGGGCGTGATTGCCCGCGCTCATGGCGATGACGCCGCGCGCCCGCTCGGTCTCGCTCAGCGCGCTCAACCGGTTGAGCGCGCCGCGCTCCTTGAACGAGGCGGTGAACTGGTGGTTCTCGAATTTGATGAAAACCTCGGCCCCGGTCAGCCGCGACAGGGTGCGCGAGGGGAGCAGCGGGGTATGGGGCACGGCATGGGCGATCAGCCGGGCCGCGGCTTCCACATCGGCCAGGGTGACGGCGGGGACGGCCGAAGCGGCCGGAAACGGGGGGAAGGGCGACATCGGGGGAAGACTCCTGGGGCGAACATGGGTCTTTGCCTAAACCCAGCCGCCGGGTGGGGCAAGCCCCCGTTGGCGATCTCCGCTACGGCCCGCCGTGTGAAATGCCTCGCGTTTTGCGAAACCTTGCAGAAAACACGATCGCGCCCTTCCCCTGGGATCGTGCCAAACCACTGATTTCGAGCGAAAAAAGCGCTCAAGCGGCGATGGCATGGTCCGTGCAAATCCAAACGTGATCTCTGTCCCTTTCAAGAACCACGCTGGTGATGGAAAGGGGTTCCTTCCGGTGACAGCCGATCCGGAAACATCCTAGGATTCCCGGCGGTTCCCAACCGCACTTCCCCGCCGCCAGCCGGGGATCCGACCGATTGGAAAGGCTTTAATCGGGCGGGACGTCTCTCTCAATGGGACGTCCCGCCTTTTTTTTGTCCGGGCCGGATCGGGGATTTATCCATCTGCGTCGCATTTTAAAAGAATTCGCGAAACGGTACTGGGCGGCACGCGCGCCTTGTGTCGGCGCTGCCTTGTAAACACAGGCGAAACCGGGGGGCGAGCTTTTGGCATGGGGCGTGCTTGGAAGGGTGCGATCTCTGTTCCTTCCCATCCCGATCTTGGACGACGAAGGTTCACTTTCCGATGAGGGCCGATCCAGCACGGATCAAGGGGTTTCCGGCCGGTCTGAACCGCACTTCCCCGCCGCCAGCCGAGACTTCCGCGATCGGAGAGGCATCATTGGACGGGACGTCCTCAAACACTGGGGCGTCCCGTCTTTTTTTATGGCCGCTCGCTGTCGAGATGGGCCATCTGCGGCGCGTTATAGCGCTCGCCGGCGGCGGCGCCTTTGGGAACGGCGGCTTCGATGGCGGCCAGATCCCCGGCATCAAGCGACACCTCCAGGGCGCCCAAGGCTTCGCTCAGACGATCACGGCGGCGGGCGCCGACCAAAGGCACGATATCCTCGCCTTGGGCCGCCACCCAGGCGATGGCGATTTGGGCGACGCTGACGGATTTCCGCCGGGCGATGACCGCCAGGGCCTCGACCAGGGCGAGGTTGTGTTCGATGTTGCCTTGCTGGAAGCGCGGGCTGCGGCTGCGAAAATCCGACGGATCGGTGCTTCCGGCTTGCCAATGGCCGCTGATCAATCCCCGCGACAACACGCCATAGGCGGTGATGGCGATGCCCAACTCGCGGCAGCGCGGCAAGATGGCCTCTTCGATGCCGCGCGAGATCAGCGAGTATTCGATCTGCAGATCACAAATCGGATGGACGGCGGCGGCGCGGGCGATGGTGTCCGTCCCCACCTCGGACAGGCCGATATGCCCGACATAGCCCGCCGTCACCAGATCGGCGATGGCGCCGACCGTCTCTTCGATCGGCACGGCCGGATCAAGGCGGGCCGGGCGATAGATGTCGATGTGGTCAAGGCCGAGCCGCCGAAGGGTGTAGGCCAGAAAATTTTTCACCGCCTGGGGGCGGCCGTCATAGCCCAGCCAATCGCCAGCCGGTCCGCGCAGGGCGCCAAACTTGACGCTCACCTGGAAACCGTCACGCGGGCGGCCCTTGATCGCCTCGGCGATCAGCATCTCGTTATGGCCCATGCCATAGAAGTCGCCCGTATCAAGCACGGTGACCCCGGCCTCGAGGGCGGCATGAATGGTCGCGATGCTTTCTTGGCGATCGGAGGGGCCATAAAGGTCCGACATGCCCATGCAGCCAAGGCCAAGCGCTGAAACATGGGGGCCGGTGGTTCCAAGACGATGGTGTCGCATTGCCTGATATCCTTGCCTGGGGGCGGGGTGGGGGGGCCTGTGGCCGCGGTCTGGCGGAAAGGAAGTATGGCGGGCGGGACGCTGTGCGATAATCGGCCTTCTTTCGAACGGGCTGTGCGGGAAAATGAACAATGGCCGAGGCGGACCTTCATGATCTGGATGCCTTCGTCGCCGTCGCCCGGGCGCGCAGCTTTCGCGGCGCGGCGACCTTGCGCGGGGTATCAGCCTCGGCATTAAGCACGGCGCTGCGCCGGTTGGAGGGGCAGCTGGGGGTTCGCCTGCTCAACCGCACCACCCGCAGCGTGACGCCGACCGAGGCCGGCCAACGCCTGCTCGACCGGCTTGGTCCGGCCTTTGGCGAGATCGCCGGGGCGCTCGACGCGGTGGCCAGCCTTGGCGATCAGCCAAGCGGCACGCTGCGGCTGAATGTGCCCTCCATCGTCGCCCGCCACGTCCTGCCCGCCATCGCCGCCCGCTTTCTGATCGCCCATCCGGCGATCACCCTGGAGGTGACGACCAACGACAGCTTCATCGATGTGCTGGCCGCCGGCTTCGACGCCGGCATCCGCTATGACGAGCGGATCGAGCGCGACATGATCGCCGTCCCCCTCGGCCCGCGCATCCAGCGCTTCATCGCCGCCGGCGCCCCAAGTTATCTGGCGCGGCGGGGCGTTCCCGCCACCCCGCGCGCCTTGGTCGACCACGCCTGCATCCGCCACCGCTTCGCCAGTGGCGTTATCCTGCCCTGGGAATTCAGCCACCAAGGGCAGGTCCTGCGCATCGCGCCAAACGGACCGCTGGTGTCGACGAGCATCGATATCAGCATCGCCGCCGCGATCGCCGGTCTGGGCCTGATCTATACCTTCGAGGAGTATTTGAGGGCGCCGCTGGCGCGTGGCGAGCTGGTGGCGGTGCTCGCCGACTGGGGACAAAGCTTCTCCGGCCCCTTCGTCTATTTCCCCAGCCGTCGCCAGATGCCGGCGCCTTTGCGCGCCTTCATCGATTTTCTCAAGGATGACGCGAGAACCCCGCCATCACCCAGGGCCTAAAGACCACCACCCCCGGCACGTGGGCGCCGGGGGTGGTCGCAGAGGGGCAGGGGCGCATATTCTGCCCGATCGAAGGTTTGGTTTGGGTAAAGCCGCTCTATTGGGCAGTTCGGTCTAGAAACCGATGATGCCGGTGATCCAAAGCAGAATAACGATGAAGCCGGGAACGCCGACAAGCCATAAGATAAGGGGCATGGTTGTCTCCTTATGTTGGAGCATAGGACGCAACGCAGGCGCCTTACTATGCTTTCGCCCGTGACGGGGCGTGGGTTGTTTCCTGGGATCGCTTGGTTTCTTGCGGTCGTAAAAGCACAAACGCCAGCCATCCGTTCAGGTTCCCCGGCAATGCGGGGAGTGAACGATTTGGCTGGCGTTGCGAAACCAGGAAACGCCGCCGCCGAGGCGGCGCGGCCTTAGTCGCGGCCGTCCTTATGGCGCCACCAATGCATCATCAGCGGGGCGACGCCGGTGATCAGGCCGTGGAAGGGCAGGGGGCGGGGTTTGCCGCCATCGGGCAGGGCAAGCTGGGAAAACGGCGTTCCCGCCGCCGCCCGGGCCAGTTCGCGACCAACGGCGACGCCCAGCGCCAGACCCCGGCCGTTATAGCCGATGGCGGCGAAAATGCCCGGTTCCAGGCTGTAGAAGCGCGGATGGAAATCCGGGGTGAAATCAAGCTGACCATGCCAGCAGTAATCGATGGTCTGGCGGCCGGCCTGGGGGAAGACCTCGAGGATGCGGGCGATCACCCGGGCCTTGGCCTCGGTCGGATCGCTGGTGCGCGAGGTCAGGGTGCAGCCGCTGACCAGCCGGCCGTCGGCGGTCTTGCGAAAGAAATAAAGATCGCCATGGGTATCGGAGATGGCGACATCGGCGGGGATGACCTTGGCCAAAACCTCGGGCGGCAGGGGCTGGGTGCTCATCTGGAAATTGCGCACCGGCACGATGGAGCGTTCCAGGGTGGGCCACACCCCTTGACCATAGGCGCTGGTGGCGATGACCACGGCGCGGGCGGTGACGGCGCCACCCGGGGTGGCCACCCGCCAGTCGCTGCCCCGGCGGTCGATGCCGGTGACCGGCGAGGCCGTATAGACGGTGGCCCCGGCCTTCTGGGCGGCCCGCGCCAATCCCCGGGTCAGGGCCAGGGGGGTGACGTGCCCCCCGGTCGGGCAGAGCAGGCCGCCGGCCCAATAGTCGCTGCCGGTCAGCGCCGCGGTCTCGGCGCGATCGACCAGACGGCAGTCCAGGCCACGCGCCGTCCATTCCCGGTGGCGCTTCTGGCTGACCGTCAGGCGCGAGGGGCGGTGGGCCGGCTGCAGCCAGCCGTGCTGAACCGCCTCGCAGGCGATGGCGTGGCGGTCGATCAGATCGAAAACCAGGGCGGCCGATTCGCCGACCATGCGGGCAAGGCGTTCACCGGCCTCGCCCCATTTGGCCACCAGATCGCTGGGATCGGGCTTGGCCAGGGTCGGGATCACCTGACCGTTGTTGCGCCCCGATCCGCCGAAGCCGGCTTCCTCGGCCTCGACCACCGTCACCGTCAGCCCGGCCTCGGCGGCGTGAAGCGCCGTGGACAGACCGGTGACGCCGGCGCCGATCACCGCCAGGTCGGCGCGGGTCTCACCGGCCAGGGTCCGGGTTGGCGGGGCGCTTGGGGCGGTCGCCGCCCATAACGAGGGAGGCGTGGAAGAGGGGGAAGCGGGGGTAGGCGACGAACCAGACAATTTACGCCCCTTTGTTGTATAAGAGGGTTTCTATCTACAAGGCAGCCTCGGATATCGCGCCCGGCACGCTAGCAAGGGCTTGCGTTTCCGTCCAGCGGCGTTAGATCCTGGGGTTCCATGGGTCAGTAAACGACCGGCTTGTGGCGAGGGCGGGGCGGTCTGCGTTGTGCGATCCCCGATGATAGGGTTTCCCAGACGATGAAAGTCTTCGGCCGGATTGGCCCGTTTTGCGCCTTGCTCGCCATGCTCGGGCTTGGTCTCGTTTCCCCCTCGGCCGCCCGCGAGGATACGGGCGAGGGCGTTTCCCAGGAACCCGCCCTTCTTCTGGGCTACGAGTTGCCGCTGACCGGCGCCAATGCGGCCTATGGTCGGGTCTTCCAGGAGGCGGCCCGCTTGCAGCTTGATCGCTTCAACGCCGCCGGTGGCGTCGGCGGCAGGCCGGTCGACATCCTCTATGCCGATTCCCGCGATGACGCCGATCAGGCCCGCACCATCGCCCGCGCCTTCGTCGACGATCCGCGGGTTGTCGGCGTGCTGGGCGATTTCTCCTCGACCGTCTCGATGGCGGCGGGATCGATCTATGGCAAGGAAGGCATGCCCCAGCTGTCGCCGACCGCCGCCCATCCCGATTACATCAAGATCAGCCCCTGGCAGTTCCGCGCCATCACCACCCCGGCCTTCGAAGGCCCCAATAACGCCGCCTGGATGATCGGCGACGGCTTCACCAGCGTCGCCGTGATCGGTGTCACCACCGATTGGGGGCTTTCCTCGGCCCAGGCCTTCCGCAAGGCTTTCGAGCTGCGCGGCGGTGCGGTGGTGGTCAACGAAGAAGTCCCGCCGGGCAACCGCCGCTTTGATGACGTGATCGACGAGATCGAGGATGAGGCCCCCCAGGCGATCTATCTGGCCATGGCCTATGAAGACGCCGCCCCCTTTCTGCGGGCGCTGCGCGCCCGGGGCAGCGCCCTGCCGGTCTATGGATCAAGCGCGCTGTATTCGCCGAAATTCATCGATCTGGGGGGGCCGGCGGTCGAGGGGGTGCGCCTTGCCACCGCCTTCGTTCTCGGCGCGTCCGACCCGGTGGTGGTCGAGTTCGTCAGCGCCTATGAAACCCTTTACGGCGCCATTCCCACCCTGTTCGCCGCCCACGGCTATGACGCCGTCGGCATCATGCTGGCGGCGGTCGGCCGGGCCGGCCCCGAGGTGACGCGCGAGAGCCTGCGCGACGCCCTTGCCGCCACCGACCGCTACGCCGGGGTCACCGGGATCACCCGCTTTGATCCCGAAACCCGCGAAACCACCAAGATTCTGACCCGGCTGGTGGTGCGCGAGGGCGATTTCCGGGTTATCGACCGCTCTGATTTCTCGCCGGTTCTTCCCTGATCGGCCGTCGATCGCCAGTCAGAGCGTTTTCCCCCGTGGACGGAGGTCCAAGACGATCATGAGCATCAGTATTTTGGAACAACGGCGCATAGAAGCCGCTTTCGCCAAGGGCGTTTTCGACGAAATGGCCGCCCGCCTGGGCGAGGAGACCGCCCGCGAGATCCTGGGCGCGGCGGTCATTCGCATGGCGACGGCCCATGGCAAGGCCTCGGCCGCCGAAATCACCGCCCAGGGCCGTCCCGCCGACATGGAGGCCTTCGCCGATATCCTGCCGCGCTGGCAGGCCGGCGGCGCCCTGGAGTTCGATGTGGTCGAGCGCGGGGCCGAGGCGGTGTCCTTCGATGTCACCCGCTGCAAATACGCCGAGATGTACCGGGAGATGGGCGTCGAGAAGATCGGCGATCTGCTGTCGTGCAATCGCGATGCGACCTTCATCGAGGGCTTCAATCCCGATGCCACGATGGAACGGACCCAGACCATCATGAAGGGCGGACGCTGCTGCGATTTCCGCTATCACCTGAAGACGACCGATACGGAGAACGCGCAATGACCCCCGCCATCCCGCCCGCCATCGCGGCGCTGACCGGTGATATGAAAGCGTGGCGTCATCATCTGCACGCCCATCCCGAAACCGCCTTCGAAGAGCACGCCACCGCCGATTTCATCGCCGGGCTGCTCGACGACTTCGGGGTCGAGGTCCATCGCGGGCTGGCCGGAACCGGGGTGGTCGGGGTGATCGCCGGCAAACGGACGGGAAACCGCGCGATCGGGTTGCGCGCCGATATCGACGCCCTGCACGTCACCGAGGCCACCGGCCTGCCCCACGCCTCGGTCCATGCCGGGCGCATGCACGCCTGCGGCCATGACGGCCACACGGCGATGCTGCTGGGAGCGGCCAAGCATCTGGCCGCGACCCGCGATTTCGCCGGCAGGCTGATCCTCATCTTCCAGCCCGCCGAGGAAAACGAGGGCGGCGGCAAGGTGATGGTCGAAGAGGGCTTGTTCGACCGGTTCCCCGTGGATGCGGTCTATGGCATGCACAACTGGCCGGGGCTGGAGGAAGGCCACTTCGCCCTGCGCACCGGTCCGATCATGGCCGGCTATGACGTGTTCGAGATCACGCTTACCGGCAAGGGGGGCCATGCCGCCATGCCCCATCTCGGCACCGATCAGTTGGTGGCGGCCGGGCATCTGATGACCGCCTTGCAGTCGATCGTCGCCCGCTCGGTCAATCCGACCGAGGCGGCGGTGGTGTCGGTCACCCAGATGCACGGCGGCGACACCTGGAACGTCCTGCCCGCCAGCGTCGTGCTGCGTGGCACCGTGCGCACCTTCACCAAAGCCGTGCAGGATCTGATCGAGACGCGGATCACCGAGCTGTCGCGATCGATCGCCCAGGGCTTTGGCGCCGAGGCGGCGATCCATTACGAGCGGCGCTATCCCGCCACCGTCAACAGCCCCGAGGAAGCCGCCGTCGCCGCCCGCGTGGCCAGCGCCGTGGTCGGCGCCGACAAGGTGGACACCAATTGCCCGCAGACCATGGGGGCGGAGGATTTCGCCTTCATGCTGGGGGTCAAGCCGGGCGCCTATGTGCAGCTTGGCGCCGGCCCGGGGCGGGGCGGTTGCATGCTCCACAACCCCGGTTACGACTTCAACGACGCCCTTCTGGGCGTAGGGGCGAGCTATTGGGTGGGGCTGGTCCACGACCAACTGGCCGGCTAGGCTTCTCGCGAGCCTCGGCGGCGAGGGGGTTAGGCCCCCTCGCCGTCGGTGTTCTCGAAGTGGAGACGCACCTTGTCGATGCTGCGGCCCTGCATCGAGACGACCTCGACGACCAGATCGCCCTTGATCACCCGCTCGCCCTCGGTGGGCAGATGGCCGAGTTGCCAAAGAATGTATCCGGCCAGGGTGGAATAGCGATCGGCCTCGTCGACCAGATCGACGCCGATGATGTTGGAGATGCGGCGGATGTCGAGCCAGCCTTCGACCAGCCAGGATCCGTCCTCGCCGCGCTCCACGGTCACGTAATCCTCGTCCTCGTCGGGGAACTCGCCGGCGATGGCTTCCAGGATATCGGTCGGGGTGGCGATGCCTTCGAGCGAGCCGTATTCGTCAAGCACGACGGCGACCTGCAGCGGCGACTGGCGCAATTGCTCCATCAGCCGCAGAACCTTGACGCTTTCATGGACGACCAGCGGCTGGCGCACCGAGCGTTCCAGGTTGATCTGGCCCTCTTCCATCAGGTCGCGCATCAGGTCGCGGGCCAGGGCGACGCCGATGAACTGGTCGAGGCTGCCATGGGCGAGCAGGAAGCGCGAATGCCCCATCGACAGGATTTCGGCGCGCAGTTCATCCTTGGGGGAATCGAGGTCGAGCCAGTCGATATCGGGGCGCGGCGTCATGATCGACTTCACCGGCCGCTCGGCCAGGGTCAGCACCCCGTGGATCATGTCCTTTTCCTCGGGGGCGAAGATCTGCTTCACCGCCCCGCGGTCGGCGACGACATCGGCGGTTTCCCCCAGGCCCTGTTCGGCCGACCGGCCGCCGATCAGGCTAAGAACGGCATTGGCCGTGCGCTCGCGCAGGTCACTGGTGCTGGTGATGCGTTCGCGGTTGCGCCGGGCGACCTGATTGAAGGCCTCGATCAGGATCGAGAAGCCGATGGCGGCGTAGAGATACCCCTTGGGGATATGGAAGCCGAAGCCTTCGACGATCAGCGAGAAGCCGATCATCATCAAAAAGCCCAGGCAGAGGATCACCACGGTCGGATGGCGCGACACAAAAGCCATCAACGGCTTGGAGGCGGCCATCATCACCGCCATCGCCACGACCACGGCGATCATCATCACCGACAGATGGCTGATCATGCCAACGGCGGTGATCACCGAATCAAGCGAGAAGACGGCATCGAGAACGACGATCTGGACGATGACCTGCCAGAAGACGGCGTGAACCACCTTGCCTTCCTTGGGCCCCTCGGCGCCCTCCAGGCGCTCGTGCAGTTCCATCGTGCCCTTGAACATCAAGAACAGGCCGCCGATCAGCAAGATCAGGTCGCGTCCCGAAAAGCCGAAACCGTAAACGGTGAACAACGGCTGGGTCAGGGTGACGATCCACGAGATCGAGGCCAGCAGCCCAAGGCGCATGATCAGGGCCAGCGACAGGCCGAGCAGGCGGGCCTTGTTGCGCTGGGATGGCGGCAGCTTGTCGGCGAGAATCGCGATGAAGACGAGATTGTCGATCCCCAGAACGATCTCCAGCAGCACCAGGGTGGCCAAACCTACCCAGGCGGAGGGGTCAGCGATCCATTCGAACATCATCGGTTCTTTCCTGCGGCAAAGGCCCGCAACGAGCGGCCGCTCAGTTCATGAAAAGGCATTGGCGATAAGAAAGAAGGCACCTTTGATCACCGTATAGAAAACGCCCCAGACCAGGGCTACCGAAGCCACGGCGGTGACCAGACCGGCAATGACCCAGACCCCGTCGCGTTCCAGAATCCCCAGGGAAAAACAGCAGATGGCCAGGGCGGGCAACATGTTGCCCAAAGGGATGGGCAGCGCCAGCACGATCGCCAGCACCAGACAGACGAAGCCGACGATGTTTTCGGCCGGGGGGTGGGTCAGAATGGTCAAACGGGGGCTGAGCAGCTTTTCCGCCCGGTTCAGCCAGGGAACGGCGCGGGTGACGATCGCGGCGAAGTCGCCACGATTGATCGATCGCTCGGCGATCAGCTTGGGAAGCCAGGGCGATAATCCCACCGTCATCTGCGCGGCGAGGATGATCAGCGGCATCCCCAGAATGGCCGAGGTTCCGGGCGGCGTGGGCAAGACATTGGGAAGGGCGAACAACACCATCAGGGCGCCGAGGGTACGATCGCGCATCGAGGCGATCAGATCGGCGATGGAAATCCTCTCCCGGCTCGGATCCTCGGCGAGCCCGGTCAGAATTTCCGAGAGTCTGCGTCCATGTCGGCGGGGGACGGGATCCGGCGCATGGACGTCGATACTCGGAGGATCATCGGCGGGCATGAAACCGTTGTTCTCCACTGGGAGCGGATGGGAGGGCGCCAAGCCGCCGGAAGTCCGGTCTAACGTGGCGGCGAATGACGGGCAAGATAAGCATATGTGACCATCGGAGCAATCGCTACAAACGCCCGGACGGCGAGAAGGCGCCCGCATCGGCCCTTATCCGTCGTGAAGGACCGATTTCGGCAGGTCGGCATAGACCACCGATTGGCCCTTTCCCAGGCGTTTGGCCTGATACAGGGCGATATCGGCGTGGTGAAGGGCGCCTTCGATGTCGCAATGATCGTCGGGCCAGGCGGCGATGCCGATGCTGCAGCCGATTTTCGCCCGGACGCCGCCGGGCAAGGCGAAGGGACCATCGAGGGCGGTAAGGAGCCTTTCGGCGACCCGGATCGATTCCTGGCGCCAGCTTGAGGCCGAGGTGTTGACGATGACGACGAATTCATCGCCCCCCAGGCGTATCGCCATGTCGCCTTGGCGCAGGCAGTCGAGGATGCGGCCGGCGGCGGCCTTGAGCAGGTCGTCGCCCGCCCCGTGGCCGAGGGTGTCGTTGACCGCCTTGAAGCCGTCGAGATCAAGATACAGGAAGGCGATGGCGGCCTGGGCGTTGCTGAGGGCGGGAACGACGCGGTCGAGATAGGCGCCAAGGGCGGCGCGATTGGGCAGGCCGGTCAACAGGTCGTTATGGGCGAGCTTTTCCATCCGCCCCATGCGGCGGTCGGTGGCGGTCAGGGCATTGATCAGCAGGCGCAGGGATTCGGAAAGCCGTTCGATCTCCTTGCTGCCGGTCAGATGGGGCAGGGCCGCGCCCACCGCGCCGTCGCGCAGGCCGTCGGCGGCCTCGGTGATCCGTTTGAGCGGCCGGGCGATGGCGCCGGCGGTGATCCAGGCGATCGCCCCGAAGATTACCCCGCCCACCACCCCGGCCAGCAGCAGGGTGTGGCGCACCTCGGCCAAGGGAGCGAAAGCGATCTCGACGGGCTGACGGGCGAGGATTCGCCAGCCAAATCCGGCAAAGGCCTTGTAGCCCCTCTGGCGGGCATAGCCGGTCAGATAAACCTTGCCGTCGGGCCACGTCTCGATGGTCCAACCCTTGGGGCGGGTTTGGGAGTGGCGCAGGGCCTCGAGGTCGAGCGTCTTGGGTAGGGCGAGGCCTTCGGGACGCAGCAACACCGTTCCCGCATGATCAACGACCAAGAGCTCCAACCCCTGGCGACTGAGGGCGCTTTCAAGGGCCGCGTGTTCGAGTTCGCGGGCCCAGGCCCAGTCGATATGGGCGCTCAGCATGCCGACCACCGCGCCGGCGAGATCGGTCACGGGAAAGGTGATGTCGAGAAAGCGCATGGGTTCGGCGCCCGACGCCCCCAAAGCCTTGGCGAGCATCGGCGCCTCGTGGAGGTTGCCGGTGAAGGGACCCTGGATGCCTTGCTGAAACACCGCGCGTTGGCTGAAGTCGGCGCCCTCGAGCAGGCCATTGGTGCCGGCCCTGACGGTTCCCGTCGGATCGGTGAAGCCGATCCAGGTGAAATAGGGCACGGCCTCTTGCAAATCGTCGAGGGTATGGCGGATGGCGCGCGGATTCGAGGGATTGCGGAACAAGTCGAGGCTAGAGACGAAAGCGATTTCGGAAATCCGCGACATCATGCCGCGGTCGAACTTATCGGCCATGTTCGACGCAATGGACGATAACTGAACCCCGATGGCCTCTTCGCCCTTGGCTTCAAGGACGGTGTTGGAGGTCCAGACGAGAACGGTGCAGACAAGGGTAACCAACGAGCCGAAAACCAACCCGACCTGGGCGCGTAAGCTCCATGAGCCGAAAGCCATCAGCCGCCTTCCAAGAGTGTTTTTCGGCGGGCGTTGCCCGTGAAACCCATCTCGGAGAAGATAGCTTTAACATATCAGATGGTCTATGCCTATTTAGCGGTACCCCCGACCGCCTCCTCCTAATCCTTATAGAGCGAAAACGCTAGATCGGTGGCGGCCAGATCTTCGATCGCCGCGCCGACTGACTTGAACAAGGTGATCTCGCTTGCCGAGGTGCGGCCGGGATGATCGCCGCGCACAAGGTCGAACAGGTCGCCGCCGATGTCCTGGGTGGTCAGCGCGCCCGACGACATCGCCTGAACGATATCGCCGCCTTCATGGCAGGCCCCGGCCCGGGTATCGACGAAAACCGTGGCCCGGCGCATGGCCTCGTCGTCGCTTTCGCGCATCTCAGGGGTAAAGGCGCCGACCAGATCAAGGTGGCTGCCTTCGGCCAGCCACGCGCCATGGACCAACGGCTCGCGCGACAGCGTGGCGCAGGTGATGATATCGGCGCCGCGCACGGCGGTTTGAAGATCGGGGGCGACCTGGGGGGCGAAAGGCAGACGGTCGGCCAGATCTTCGCACAGATCGGCCGCCTTGGCCGGGTCGCGGGCCCAGATCCGAATCGTCTCGATCGAGGGGCTGGCGCAGAGATGGGCTTCGATCAGATTGGCGATCATCCGGCCGGCGCCGACGGCGACCAGCACGCGGGCGTCGCGTCGCGCCAGGAAGCGGGCGGCCAGGGCGCTGGTCGCCGCCGTCCGCCGCGCCGTCAATTCGCCGCCATCAAGAAGGGCGAGCGGCCGGCCGGTGCCGCCGTCGATGGCCAGCACGCTGGCGGCCACCGCCGGCAGGCCCCGCGCCCCGTTGCCCGGATGGACGGTGGCGACCTTGACCATGATGATGCGGCTTTCGGGCGGACCATCCAAAGCCCAGGCCGGCATCAACAGCAAGGTGGCCTCGGGCTCGCCGGGCAGGGTCATCGGGTGATGGTGGCGCACGGGGGCTTCGCAGCCGGCGGCGAAGCGGGCGCTCAGGGCGTCGATCAGGGCGGGCCAGGGCAGGCAGCGGCGGACGGCGTCGGCGTCGATCATGCGCATGGACAAAGGCACTCCCCGGTGAGGTCAGGTGAGTACCCTACCCCGGGAGGCCCCTAGGGGGAAACCGGCAAGACATCAGGGGGAAAGTCGCCCACCGGTTCCCGGATCCGGGGGAAGGGAGCCATCGCGTGGGGAGGAAGGGAGGCGACGGCTCTCACGGATCCAGGAAACCGTGGGCTAGCGCTCGCAGGGAATAGAGACGGTCCCCGTTCGGGTGGGAAAGGGGGGGCCGATCCGCATGCGAGACGTTTGGGAGTGATGCGAGATCTCTCGCGCTGGCCCCTTGGAAAGATCAGGCCAGGGATCTGCCAATCACGGCCGGACTATAGGTCTGGTCTTTTGGTACGACCCGCGAACCTTTCGCATTGCAGAGCTGCCCGCGCCGCATAGCCGGCGGAGGCGTCGCCCGCGCGCGCCCTCGCCGCCCGTCTGCGGGCTCGACAGAGCGGGGTCGCAAGCCCTAAACCATCCTCCGAAGTCTTCGCGGCTTGTTCCCATCGTCCCTCGCCCTTGTTCAGGAGCCCCCGTCATGCCCAGCACCCCCGGCGCGCCGCCTTCCTTCTGGCAGGTGGAAATCACCGTTCCCGAGGTCGTCGTCGCCCCGCTGGAAGGCGCTCTCGACGAGATCAGCGTCGCCTTGCTGTGTTTCGAGGTCGATGAGGCCCATCACATCTGGAAGATCCAGGCGCTGTGCGAGGATAAGCCCGATCCGGCCTTTCTTGCCGCCACCCTGGCCCTGGTGTCCACCGTCGCCGGGATCGAGGAGCCGTCGTTCGAGGTGATCCGCCTGGAAGGGCGCGACTGGCTGCGCGAGAACCTGATCACCTTCCCGCCGATTTCCGTCGGGCGCTTCTTCGTTCACGGATCCCACCACAAGGCCAAACTGCCCGCCGGCCGCTGGCCGCTGACCGTCGATGCCGCCACCGCCTTCGGGTCGGGCGATCATGACAGCACGCGCGGCTGTCTGACGGCGATCAACCTGCTGGCCAAGCGCCATCGCTACCGCAATATCCTGGATATGGGCTGCGGATCGGGAATTCTGTCGCTGGCGGCGGCGCGGGCCTTCGCCCGCCCGGTGCGCGCCGTCGATATCGATGTCGAAAGCGTCCGCGTCGCCCGCTTCAATGCCCATCTCAATGGTCTCGCGGCTTTTATCCGGGCCGAGCACGGCAATGGCGCGCGCGGTCGCACGGTGATCGAGGGCGGGCCTTACGATCTGATCCTGGCCAATATCCTGGCCCGCCCGCTTTGCGGCCTCGCCCGGCCGCTGGCCGGTCTGCTGGCCCCCAAGGGCAAGGTGGTGCTGGCGGGATTGCTTGACTGGCAGGAGGCCCAGGTGCTGTCGGCCTATCGTAGTCAGGGCTTGCGGCTGGTTCACCGCATCGCCTTCCGGCCGTGGACGACCCTGATCCTCGGCCGCTAACGCCGGGGTCGGCTTGCGGCGGCCGGTCCGTCGCGCCATGTCGAAGGCGGGCTTGCCAAGGACCCGGTGGGATAAGGCCCGGTGGGATAAGGAATAGGCTTGATGAATGACAGTTTCGACGGGCTCGATATCGATTCGATCACCCGCGATCTCGAAGGAATCGGCGGCGCCCTGTCGCCTGGGGATCTCGCCACCCTGGTCGCCGGCGCGGCGGCCGCTCCGGCGGCGGGCGGCGAGGGCTGGCTTGATCTGATCGGCGCCCCGGTCAATGCCCCCTTGCGCGGGGCGCTGGTCGATCTGCGCGCCCGCGCCGCCAAGGCCTTCGCCCATTCGCGCGTTCCGCTGCCCGAGCGCCTTGTCGCCGTGCGTCGGCGCATGGCCGAAGAAAACCTTGACGGGCTGATCGTTCCCCATGCCGACGAATACCAGAACGAGTTCATTCCCCTGCGCGCCGAACGATTGGCGTGGCTGACCGGCTTTTCCGGGTCGGCCGGAACAGCGGTGGTGCTGGCCGAGCGGGCGGCGATCTTCGTTGACGGGCGCTATACCCTGCAGGTGCGCGGCGAGGTCGATGCCGGAGCCTTTTCTTTTCATCACCTGATCGACGAGCCGCCGGCGCGCTGGCTGGAAACGGCGCTGCCGACGGGGGCTCGTCTGGGCTATGACCCCTGGCTGCATTCCCCGGCCGAACGCGACCGGCTGCGCGAGGCCTGCAAGCGGGCCGGCGCCCATCTGGTGGCGCTGGAGACCAACCTGCTCGATGCGGCGTGGAGCGATCAGCCGCCGACTCCGCTGTCGCCGGTGGTTCCCCATCCCGAAGGCTATTCGGGGCGCGGCGGGGCGGAAAAGCGCGAGGACATCGCCGAGGCGCTGACCAAGGACGGGCAAGACGCGGTGGTGCTGTCGGCCCCCGACAGCATCGCCTGGCTTTTCAATATTCGCGGCGGCGATGTGGCCTTCACCCCCTTGCCGCTGTCTTATGCCCTGCTTCACGGCGATGGATCGGCCGAGATTTTCGTCGATCCCCTGAAAGTCAGCGCCGGTCTCGCGGCCCATCTGGGCAATCGCGTGCGGCTTTCGCCGCCCAGCGCCCTGGCCCCGGCCTTGAGCGCGCTCGGCCGGCGCCATGCCAAGGTGCGGGTGGACTGGACGGCCACCCCCTCTTGGATCGTTGATCGTCTGGAGGAGGCCGGCGCGGCCATCGTCCGCGCCGCCGACCCCTGCGTGTTGCCCAAGGCGATCAAGAACGCCGTGGAATTGGAAGGTAGCCGCGCCGCCCATCGCCGCGATGGTCTGGCGATGGTGCGTTTCCTGCACTGGCTGTCCCAGGAAGCGCCCAAGGGGACTTTGAGCGAGCTGGCGGTGGCCGAGAAGCTGGGGCGCTTGCGCGCCGTCGATCCGCTGCTGCGCGGTCTGTCCTTCGGCACGATCTCGGCCGCCGGTCCCAACGCCGCCTTCTGCCACTACCATGCCTCGCCCGAAAGCGACCGGAGGCTGGTTCCCGGCAGCCTTTATCTGGTCGATAGCGGCGGGCAGTATCTTGATGGCACCACCGATATCACCCGCACCGTGGCCATCGGCACCCCCACCCCGGCGATGCGGCGGTGTTTCACCCTGGTGCTCAAGGGGCATCTGGCGCTCGGCCGCGCCCGCTTCCCCCAGGGAACGACCGGCCACCAGCTCGATGCCCTCGCCCGTCAGCCGCTGTGGGCCGAAGGGATGGATTACGACCATGGCACCGGTCACGGAGTGGGCAGTTTCCTCGGGGTTCACGAAGGCCCGGCGCGCATCAGCAAGGCCGCCAATGCCGTGCCGCTGGTTCCGGGGATGATCCTGTCCAACGAGCCCGGCTATTACCGCGAGGGCGAGTTCGGCATCCGCATCGAAACCCTGGTCGCCGTGCGCCCGGTCGATCCCGCGCCCGAGGCCGCCGACCGGGTCTTCCTGGAATTTGAAACCTTGACGGTGGTGCCGCTTGATCGGACGCTGATCGATGCCGCTTTGCTTGATATCTATGAGCGGGCCTGGGTCGACGCCTATCACGCCCGCGTCCGCGAGACCCATGCGCCGCTGCTTGATACCCCAGACGATCGGCCGGTTCTGGACTGGCTGATCGCGGCGACGGCGCCGCTCTAAGCGCTTTGCCAAGGCAGGCGGGCCCCGGGGAGACCGGAGCCCGCCGTCTTTGGATCAGGCGAAGATGCCGGCGCTGCCGGTCACCGCGCCATTCGACGTAGTGTTTCCGTAAGCCGTCAAGGTCCGACGCAATAACTCGGTGATCTTGGTGGCTTTTTCGGTCGCCACCGCGTCATCGGCCGCGCTCTGGGCGGTGGTTGCCGCCTGGGCGGTAGTCGAAGAGGCGTTTTGGTCCGCCGACGCGTTCTCGTCGGAGGCGTTATCGGCGCCTGATCCGGTTTCTACCGGGCGCGGCGGCGGGGCGGCCGCGGCGCGTTCCGAAGCGCTGACGACACCATCTTTGTTGGTGTCGAGACTATCGTAGGTCTCCTCTTCTTCGTCGCTCGACGAGGCGGCGGAAACGCCGCCACCACCACCACCGCCACCACCGCCACCGCCGCCAGCGGCGGACGCCTGGGTGGCCGTCGCCTGGGCCGTGGAGGCCCCGGCCTCGAATTCTTCGAGACTGATCGTGTTGTCGTCATCGCTGTCGAGCGTGTTGAACAGCTCTTTCAGCGTCGCCGGGGTGGTCGCGGTTTCCTCCTGGGCTTGAAGAAGGCTGCCGGAGGTCTGGCTGGCGAGGGAGGCCGAGGCGAAATTTTCCAGCTCTTCGAGCGAGATTTCGCCGCTGCTATCCGTATCAACCTGTTTGAACAGGTCCTCGGTCGACTGGCTATTCTTGCCGGTCGGCAAAGTTTGCCCCTTTGCGGTCAGTTCCTCCAACGAAACGCCACCGCTTGAATCGGTGTCGGTCTTTTGGAAAAGCTGGGCGCGGATCAGGGCGTAATCGGTCATCGACGTGCTGGAATAGCTCGTGTCGATGCTCATGATCCTTCTCCTGTGGGTGCAAGAAAACCGCTCCCGTCGCCGGGAACGGACCCGATGACGGTCATCGGGCACCCCGGACCATGCAAAGCGATACGCGGTCTGATTTTAAACGATCGTTTGAAATGCTAAGGTGATCGCCTGGACCATGGGATAGGAGGCGCCGGGCATGGAGACCAAGGATCGCATTCTCGAGGCGGCGGCCATCGAATTCGCCGAACGCGGCTTTCACGGCGCCACCATCGCCCTGATCATCCACCGCGCCGGGGTCAATCAGGCGGCGGTCAATTATCACTTCGGCGGCAAGGCCAAGCTCTATGCCGCGGTCATTCGCCGGGCGATGGGGCGGCTGCTCGATCTGCGTGGCGATCCCTTGACCAGTTGGCGCCAGACCGCCGATCCCCTTGAAGCGTTGGTCCGCGGTATGCTGTCCGAAAACCTGATCGCCAGCGAGGAACGCGATCGCATCCACCGCTTGTTCGTTTGGGAGGGGCTGCGGGCCAGCGGCGTCGCCGAGGTCGCGCCGGTGGTGATGATGGACCGCCATTTCCGCTCGGTCGCCGCCGTTCTGGCCGGCGAGATCGGCTGTGGCGAAAGCGATGACGAGGCGATGACCGATGCGATCTGGGTCATCGGTCAATGTCACGCCTTCGGCCGCGATCGGGCCTTGCGCTCGCATTTGCCCGCCGTGCCGCCGGAGGCCGAGGCGGCCTATTGCGATGCCCTGGTGTCGCGCCTGCTCCCCCGCATCCGCGCCGGGCTGGCCCTGACCCGCGCCGACCGGGCGGCGGGACGAAAAGTCCCTGGGGCGGCGGCTTAAGGGCGATGCGCGTGAAACAGGGGCTCCGCACATCGCCCTAAGATCGTCATCGTGAAGCAAATCGTCGTCGCGCTCTGGACCAAATCGCTCGGGATTTGCTCTCTAGATCACATCCGGCGTGGCTCCCTCCAGGCTTTCGACGATAAAGCGCCCCGCCGCCTCCACCGTGCGCTCGGGGACCTGCAGGTGGGGCATATGGCCGCAGCCGGGCAGCATCAGGGGCGTGGCCGGGCCGCCGGCCAGGGCGACAATGGTGGCGACCTGACGGGGGCTGCCATAGCTGTCGTCTTCGCCCTGGATGGCCAGCAGCGGGCAGCGGATGGCGGGCAGGCGGGCCGTCATCGACCAGTCGCGGAAGGCCGGCAGACGCCAGGTTTCCGCCCAGCCGCGAAAGGCGCCCTCGGTATTGGCGCCATGGTGGCGCGACAGGCGGTCGCGCAAATCGCCGTGGGTCCAGGCGTGGACGGCGGCGTCGATTCCGGCCAGGGTGATCTCTTCGACGAAAACATGGGCGGCGATGCTGACCACGGCCTTGGCCCGCGTGGGAAAGGCGGCGGCGAAGAGCAGGGCCAGGGTGGCGCCGTCGCTATGGCCGACCAGAACCGGTTGGTCGATCCCTAAGCGATCGAGCACGGCGGGCAGTACCCGCGTGGCTTCGTGATCGAGGTAAGCCAGGGGGCGCGGGCCGGGAACGATCGGGTCGGAGCCGCCAAATCCCTGGCGCTCGTAAAGAAAGCCGGGCAAGCCGGTGGCGGCGCAGAGCGCTTGGGGAAACGCCTTCCACTGGCCGATCGAGCCTAGCCCCTCGTGGAGGAAGACCAGCCGGGGTCCGGGACGATCGGGACCAAGATGGCGGGTGCGCAAGCGCACCCCCTCGAGGGTGATATCGCCATCGCGGATCGCCAAAAGCCCGGTCATGGGAGGGCGGTCCCTTGGTCCTTGCGGGCCTCGAGCAGGATCCGGGTTTGGACGATGACGTTGTTATGGCGCTTCTCGGCCTCGATCAACGCCTCGTGGGAAATCGCGCCGCTGCGGGCTTGGGACAGCCAGGGCTCCTCCAGGAAATGCTCGGTCTCGAGCACCGCGAAATCGATGCCGAGGATCAAGGCCAGCGGAGTGTTGCTGACCCCCGAGGCCTGCCAGTCGCGGTTCCTTTGGCGATCAAACAGCAACAATCCCTCGGGCGTGATCGGCCGGATATGGGTTGGATCATTGAGGAAGGAGCTGTGACGGGGATGGGGGACGAAAATGGTGATCTGCGCCCCTGGGCGGCAGATCCGCCAAAGCTCGCTCATGATGGCGAGGAAATTCGCCGGCGTCGGCCCCAGGTGTTCCAGCACATGGGAGAGCAAGATCTCCTCGGCGCTGTCATCGGCCCAGGGCCAGGGCACGGCTTCCAGATCGACCACCTGATCGGGGGCCAGCGTGGCTGCGCGGTCGACGTTCACCCAGCCGTCCATTCTGTGCGACCCGCACCCAAGGTTGAGTTTCATCGCGTCTCCTCCCGGGCCGAAACGGTTTCAAAATCGGCGGTCATCTCGGCGAGGCGCTCGGCGAAATCGCCCCGGCGGGTGTAATGGCGGATCACCGGATCAGTGACCTCGCAGAGCCCGGGCACGCTGTTCCATTCCCAGCCAAGCCAGCCGATATGGTCCATCACCGCCGGATCGGGCTGGTTGATGGCCGCGGAGTCGAGCAGGCGATGGTAGCCCATGAGTTCGATCACTGCGGCGTTTTCCCACCAGGGATGGGTCAGCCAGCGTTCGGCCTCCCACACCCGCTCCAGGAAATCGAGCGTCCAGGCCGAGCGTCGCAGCACCATGACCCCCGTATTGGGGATATCGAAGCGCACGGCCATGCCGGGCATCGGCTCGACCCATTGGTGATGGCAAGCGAGCAGCAGGTCCTTGTCGGCGGCGGTGGCGACGGCGCGAATATCGCTGTCGAGGCGGAGGATCAGGGCGTCGGCATCGACCCACAGCACCGTCTCGTAGGTTTGGCTGAGCAGGGCGCGGATCACCGCGATCTTGTTCCAGGCCGGCGGGCGGCCCGACGATAATTTGCGTTCGACATGGCAGGCGAAGCCATACTGGGCGGCATAGGCGCGCAGGCGTTCGGCCGCGCGATCTCCCATCGCGGCGAAGCCGTCATCATAGGCGGTCACGACGATCAGCGAGCGGTCGGCCATGGGGCATCCTTGGCAAGGGGGGAAGACGACGACGCCCGGTCGATGGCGTCGCAGAGGACATCGGACAGGGCGGCGCCCGGCCGGCGATCGGTGAACAGGGCGTTTTTGGCGGCGGTCGCCCGCTTGACCAAGCCGACCCGCCAAGCGGGATCGCGGATCAGGCGCTCGGCCAGATCAACATAGTCTTCGCGGTCGCGGGCGATGGTCTCGTCAATGCCAAGGGCCGTCAGGATCGCCGCCGAATGGCGCGCCCACAGCGTGGTGCCGGGCAGGGTGAGGATGGGCAGGCCGCAATGGATGGCCTCGAAGGTGGTGTTGCCCCCCGACCACGCCGGGGTGTCAAGGAACAGATCTCCGGCCAGATTGAGCCGCCGATAGGCTTCAAGCGGCATCGGCGGGCGCATCAGGATACGCCCCTCGGGATCGACCCCCTGGGCGCGGAAGGCATCGTCCAGGCGCTGGCGCAGGATGGTTCCGGGGATGGGGAAGCGCGAATCGATCAGGGCGAAGCGGGCCTCGGGCAGGCGGGCGGCGATGGCGGCGAGCAAGGCGTCGTCGGCCGGGGCGTATTTGGGGTGGGTCTGCAAGCTGAGCAACAGCGGGGTGGCCTCGTCGAGCCCCAGGGCGGCGCGGGTTTCGCGGCGCGCCTGCTCGCGGTCGTCCACCGAAAAGGCCGGGCTGTAGCGGATCGACAGCCCGGGCAGGCGGACGAGGCGTTCGCTGTAGGCCGCTTCGCCGCCCTCGGGTTCCATCAGATCGCTTGAAAGAAACAGATCGAGGGTCGGCAAGCCGCTGCTGGCGGGATGCCCCCAGGCCACCGCCTGCACCGGGGCCAGCCGCAGGGCGGCCAGCCGCAGGGTATCGTTGTTCATGCCCAGTTCGGGATAGACGATGGCGTGGGGGGCGAGATCGCCCAGCACGGCGCGCGCCGCCATGCCGCCGCGCGGCAGGTGGTGGAAGCGGTCGGCCAGGGCGGCGATCGCCGCCGTCTCCTCGTCGGCCCGCTCGTCGAGATGAAGGACGCTGACGTGGAAGCGGTCGCGGTCGAGGTCTTCGATCCAGGCCTTGAACAGCTTGCAAACCGTATGGGCGCGAAAGAAGGCGCTGACGAAAGCCACCCGCTTGCGGTCATCGCCGCGCGGGCCGCTGTGGGCAGGCGAAGAGGCCGCCACAGGATGGCGGGCGGCCCAATCGGCCTGGGCCGCGCATAAGGTGGCGCCGATCCGCCGCTGGGCGTCGAGATCAAGCGGCCCGTGATAGGGGGCGTAGAAGGGATAGCCGATCAGCAGCGGATCGACGCTCGACAGGCGCTCGGGGGGCAGGCGCGCCAGATCACGGGCGGCGCGCCGGTGCTCGGCCAGGGCTTCGGCGCGGGCGGCCTCGGTCGCATAAACCGGCTGCAGCGGATAGAGCATGCTTTGCCAGAGGGCGGTGGGATGGCTGGGGTCGAGGACCAGGGCCCGCCGCAGCGGCACCAGGGCGCCGGGGAAATCGCCGCTCCACCACAAAGCCGTGGCCAGGGCCGACAGCGCGTCGGGATGGTCGGGCAGGCGGGCACAGACCCGCCGCGAGTCTTCGACCCAGACGCCGTGGCGGCCAAGAACGCGCAGGCAGCGTCCGACGCGCTCCAAGGCATCGAGCAAGGCCTCGGGCGTGGCGGCGGCGGGGGGGGCAAGCAAACGGTCGAGAAGGGCGCGGGCGGGGGCGAGCGCCTCCCCCGGGCGGCCGAGGGTGAGCAAGGCGTCGGCGAGAACGGCCTGGGCGGTGGCGTCGTCGGGATGGCGGGCCAGAACCTGGCCGGCCACCTCGGCGGCGTCGCGCGGGCGCCGCGCCCGTTCCAGGACCCGGGCCTTCTGGGTAAGCAAGGCGCAGTCCCCGGGGGAGTGTTCCAGGGCCCGCTCAAGGGTGGCGAGCGCTTCGTCAAAGCGGCCGAGTTGGCGCAGGGCGAGCGCCCGGTCATGGGCAAGACCGGCGAGCGGCGCCTGGGCGCGCTCGGTCGCCCGATCGAGGGCGAGCAAGGCGTCGGCGGGCTCGCCAAGGGCCAGATGAACGCGGCCCAGGCCATGCCACCCCCGGGCATCGGCCGGGGTCGTCGCCGCGAGGTGGTCGAAGGCGGCGCGGGCCTGGGAAGCGTCGTTCTCCGCCAGGGCAATGGCGCCTTGGGCCGCCAGCAGGTCGGGGTGGTCGGGGGCGAGGGCGAGGGCGTTTCGACAGGCTTCGAGGGCGCCCGGACGATCGCCCCCCTCGTCGAGGCGCAGGCACCATAAAAAGGCCGCCCGCGCAGCGACGGGAAGGGGAGGGGAGACGGGAAGAGGGGGGGGCGCGTTCTGCGACATGGGGGCGATCCGTTCAAGATCGGAAGGGGCGACACCGCGACCGGGCCCGAAGGGATCGGCGCGATGGGGAGGAAAGCCAAAGGCGAAGGACCTATAGACTTCTGGCCTATGGACCAGCGATTGACAAGGGGAAGGGTGACGCGTAGCTTTACATCAGCTGGTCACGCAGGGATGCAAACGGCAGGAATGCCCGCTTGTCCCGCAAGCCGTGGGACCCGTCGCAAGGCGGGCCAGTCGCCGATGACAAGAACGTCACCCGCAGCGATCCTAGAAAGGGATTGATACTATGGCCGACAACATTACGCTTTCTTCCTCCACGCGTTCGAACCTGCTGGCGCTGACCCGGACCACCGATTTGATCGGTAGGACCCAGGATCGTCTGTCCACCGGCAAGGCCGTGAACAGCGCCATCGACGACGCGCTGTCGTTCTTCAAAGCCCGTAACCTCAATAGCCGCGCCACCGATCTTGCCACCATCAAGAACGGCATCAGCGAAGGCATCCAGGTTCTGAAGACGGCGACCGACGCCCTTGAGAATGTCGAAGACGTCCTGAAGCAGATGAAGGCCATCGCCGCCTCGGCGAAAGCTACGGCCAGTGCCGACTCGACCACCCGCGCCAAGCTGTCGAGCCAGTTCAACGAACTGCGCAGCCAGATCGACCATCTGACCAATGACGCTAACTACGGCGGCGTGAACCTGATCAAGTCGGGCGCCGATACCCTGACCGTCAAGTTCTCGGAATCGCCCTCGGCCTCCGACCGCAAGCTGGTCATCAAGGGCATCGCCTCGAACGTGGACGGCACCTCGGGCATCAGCGTCTCTTCGGCGCAGAATGCCGCGGCGGGTTGGGCCGATACCACCGTTTCGGTCTATGGCGGCGTCATCGACAACGCGATCAACCAAATCGACTCGGCCCTGACCACGGTTCGTGACTCGGCTCAGACCTTTGGTACCAACGCGTCGATGCTTCAGATCCGCGAGGATTTCACCTCCACTCTGATCAACACTCTGGAAGGTGGCGCCGCGGACCTGGTCAACGCCGATCTGAACAAGGAATCGGCCAACATGCTGTCGTTGAAGACCCGCCAGCAGCTCGGCACGATCTCTCTCTCGATCGCTCAGCAGTCCGAACAGGCCGTTCTGCGTCTGTTCTAAGGTCTCCGCCGACGACGAAGACGAACGGGAACGGCGGTCGGGTGTCCGACCGCCGTTTTCCTTCAAAGGGATCAAGCATACCACGGACCATTCCGGGCGGAGCGGCGCGCATACGCCTTTCGTCTTTGCGAAGGCGGGGGTTTCGTCGATAATCCCCTTAACCGGCTGCGGCCGGATAGTCCCGGGCGTAACCGCTGAGTGGTTCGCCCTTCAAGGGCTACGGTTTCCCTTCGTCATGGTCAATGGTTCATGCCCCTTAAGGTCACGCTCAAGCCCAACGAGAAGATCCTGGTCGGAACGGCGGTCATCGCCAACGGACCCAATAAAGCCGAACTGGTGATTCTCAATCGCGTACCGGTTTTGCGGCAGAAGGATATCGTTACCGAGGACCAAGCGGATACGGTTGCCAAGAAGCTGTATTTCGCCATCCTCAACATGTATGTCGCCCCAGAAAAGGAGCGAGATTTCCATAACCTTTACTTTCTTCTGCTAAGACAGCTTATCTTGCTGCCTCTGGAACCTCGGGCGATCGATCTTATGCATGAGGTTTCGGAATGCATCATCAGTGGCGATCACTATCGGGCGCTTAAGGTCTGCCGAAAACTCATCGATTACGAAGCGGAGGTTTTGAGACATGGTGAAGGATCCGATCCGGGCCTATCAGCAAAGCCAGAAGTCGACTCTCACACCCCGTGAGGTCGAGGCGATGGCCTTTACTAAGGCGGCAGTGATGCTGGAGGAGGCCCGGACCAAGCCCAACGATAAGACCGCGTTCTCCCAGGCCCTGCGCTTCAATCACCTGTTGTGGACGATCATTCAGGCCGACATCACCGAGCCGGCCAATACCCTGCCGCCCGAGTTGAAAGCCAATATCATGAGTCTGTCGTTGTTCGTCGACCGCCAGACCACGGCTTCGCTGCGTTCGGGTGAGGTGGGCGAGTTGGAAATCCTGATCAGCATCAATCGCAATCTTGCCGCGGGTCTGCGCGCGGCCCCCGAACAGCAATCGACGGCGGGCTGAACGGAGCGGCCGATAGCCGCCCGCCCCCATCCGCGCTTTTCTGGTCAGGATCCTCCGCCATGGACACCAGCCGCCTGCGGCCGACCTCTCCGCTGGTTCGCCAAGCGGCGGCTTGCCTGGATGCCGGAGAGGCCGATCATGCCGATGTTCTTCTTGATCTTCACCTGTCGCGCCATCCCGAGGACTCCGCCGGGCTGATCCTGTTCGGTTTGACCCGGGTCGCCCTTGGGCGCCCCCTGGAAGCCGAGCAGCCGCTGCGCCGGGCCCTCGCCCTTGATCCCATCGATGATCCCTTTCATGCCCGCGCCGTCTGTGCGCTGGTCGATGTTCTCAAGGCCCAGGGGCGGATGGCCGAGGTCTCCGAGGTTTTGGAGCGGGCGGGGGATGTCGCCCCGATGAACGCGGTGTTTCCCCGCATGCTCGGCGCCCATTACCGGGCCCTGGGGCAGGTGGGGGCGGCGATCACGGCGGCGCGCCGCGCCGTGGCCGTGGAGTCCGCTGATGGCGAGAATTGGCGGGGGTTGGCCGCCACCTTGCTGGGCGGCGCTCCAGGCGAGGCGCTTGAGGCCCTGGAGCGGGCGAAGACCTGCGGCGACGACGGCGCCGACTGGTGGAATATCCGCGGCGTCGCCCTGGCGGCCTTGGGCGAGGGCGAGGCGGCGCGGGAGGCCTTCAAAAACGCCATCCTGCGCGATGGCGCCGCGCCGATGGCCTGGACCAATCTCGGCAATCTCGAAATCCGCGCCGCGCGCTCGGCCGACGCCCTGGAGCGCGCCGTCGAGGCCTATGGTCAGGCCATCCGTCGCGCCCCCGATAGCTTCGAGGCCCACAACAATCTGGCCCAGGCCCTGCGCGATCTGGGCCGGCGCGACGAGGCCCTGGTCCATGCCGAGCGGGCGGCGTCGTTGCGTCCGCACGATGTGACCGTGCTCAACACCCAGGCCAATATCCTGCGCGGCCTGAGGCGGGTTGACGAGGCCGTGGCGATTCTGGAACGCGCCCTGGCGTGTGATGGCCGTTCGGCGGAAACCCACAGCAATCTGGGGCTGGCCCTGCTCGCCGCCCAGGATCGCCAGAGGGCGGAGGAGCATTTCCGCAAGGCGGCGGCTCTGGCGCCCGATTGCGTGGATATCATCGTCAACCTCGCCTGCTTTCTCATTCACATCAATGCCGGCAAGGAGGTTCTTGGCGTTCTGGAACCGGCGCTCGCGCGGTTTCCCGGCGATGTGGGGCTTCTTGCCACCCTGGGGCTCCATTACTTCCAGGAAAACGCCTATGAGGACTGCGCGACGGTTTTCGAGACCGTTCTCGCCAAAAAACCCGACCATGTTGAAGCGCGCGCCTCGCTGGGGGTGGTGCGCTGGTCGCAAGGCCGGCTGGTCGAGTCGCTGGCCCTCGCCCAGTCCATCCGCGAGGATTTTCCCGAGGATATACGCACCTTGTTCCTGCTTGGCTGCGTCCATAGCGACCTGATGGAAAACGCCTCCGCCCTGGAGGTTTTCGATCTCGCCGTGGAAAAAGGCGGCGAGCGGGTGCCGCCTTTCCATTACAGCAATTGCTGCTTCAGCTTTCATTACGTCGAAGCCATGGAGAAGGACGATCTTTTCGCCCGCCACCGGCGCTGGGACGCCCTGTATGGCGCCGGGGCGACCGAGCTCTCCGATGTCACCCATCACAACACCCGTGATCCCGAGCGGCGTTTGAGAATCGGCTATGTCTCGCCCGACTTCCGTCGTCACTCGGTCGCCTATTTTTTCCTGCCGCTGGTTGGCGCCCATGATCGGGCCGCGGTCGAGGTCACCTGCTATTCCCTGTCGACCTTGACCGATCAGATGACCGATCTGATCCGCGAGGGCTGCGACCGCTGGCGCGATATCACCACCCTGCCGGCGGAAAAGGCGGCCGAGAGGGTGCGCGAGGACGAAATCGATATCCTGGTCGATCTCTCGGGCCATACCGCCAACAACGGCCTGTCGATCTTCGCTCTCAAGCCCGCACCCGTCCAGGTCACCTATCTGGGCTATCCCAATACCACCGGGCTTTCGGCGATCGATTACCGGCTGACCGATGGCTTCGCCGACCCCTTGGGGGTGGACGAGGATCCGGCTTCGGAAACCCTGTGGCGGTTGCCACGCAGTTTTTTGCTGTTTGACGAGGTACCCGGACTGCCCGATCCGGCGCCGCCGCCGGTTCTGAGCCGGGGCACCATCACCTTCGGCTCGTTCAATAATATGGCCAAGGTCAATCGCGGCTGTGTCGCGGTCTGGAAGCGCATCCTCGATGCGGTGCCGGGAAGCCGGCTGTTGCTCAAGGCCAAGGGGTTCCGCGATCCCGCCACCGCCAAGGTCTTGATCGAGCGTCTGATCGACTGGGGGGTGGACCCCGAGCAGGTGAGCTATGCCCCTTACGCCAAGAACCTGATGGAGCATGTGGCGGTTTATGCCGAGGTCGATATCGCGCTGGACACCTTCCCCTATAACGGCACCACCACCACCTTCGAAGCCCTGCACATGGGCGTACCGGTGATCGGCCTGCGCGGCCATCGCCATTCGGGGCGGGTGGGGGCGAGCATCCTTGGCAATCTTGGTCTCGCCGATCGTCTGCTTGGCGAGGACGTCGACGATATGGTGGCCAAGGCGGTTGCCTTGGCCGGCGATCTGGAGGGATTGATGCGGATGCGCGCGGGCTTGCGCGAGCGTCTGCGCGCCTCGCCCTTGCAAGACGGACCCGGCTTCGTGGCCGACCTTGAAGGAGCCTATCGCGCCATGTGGCGGCGCTGGTGCGCCGGGCCGCCGACCTTCCACCGCCAACCAAAGAATGGCATGTGGGCGGTCGAGGAAATGGAAGACGCCATCGAACCCGTGCTGGGATGAATCCCCGTCTCGCCCTTGCCTTGAAGCTCCTTGAGGCCGGTCTGGTCGAAAGCGCGGCGATTCCCGTCGCCCAGGCCCTGGAGCGCGATCCCGACGATCCCCGCGCCCACCATCTGGCCGGGCTGATCGCCCGCCGCGGCGGCGATGGGGCCCTGGCCCTAGCGGCCTTTACCCGGGGGCTGGCCGTGGCGGCTGACGATGCGCCGCTGCGGATCGAGCGCGCCGGCCTGCTGCTTGATCTTGGCCGGGCCGAGGAGGCCCTGGCCGATCTGGCGGTGGCCCTGGCCCTGGCCCCCGATCACCAAGCGGTTCTCTCGACCCAGGGGCGGGCCCTGATCGACCTTGGTCGGCCGGGCGAAGCCCTTGCCCCCCTGCGCCGGGCCCGCGCCCTTGCCCCCGACGACGTGGCCCCCGCCCATAACCTGGGGCGGGCCCTGCTGGCCCTGGATCGTCCCGACGAGGCGCTGCCGCTTCTGGAAGCCGCCGTCGCCCGGGCGCCGGGGGCGATCGACCCGCGCGCCGATCTGGCCGAGGCCTTGCGCCGTCTTGATCGGCCGGGCGATGCCGCCCAGCTGTTGCGCGCCGTCCTGGCCGACGCCCCCGGGCGCGCCGATTTGGCCGATGCCCTGGCCGGAGCCCTGTTGGCCGCCGGGGCGGTCGACGAGAGCGTGGCGGTGCTGCGCGCCAGCCTGGACAAGGCGCCGACCCATGGCGCGGGATGGGTCAATCTGGCCGCCGCCCTGATCGAGACCGGCGCCCTGGACGAGGCGACGGCGGCCGCCGACCGGGCCCTGGCCCTTGATCCCGACGATGCCGATGCGAAGGTCAACCGCGCCTTCGCCCGCTGTCTTGCCGATGATTATGAACAGGGGTTCGCCGATTATGCCCATCGCTGGCGCACGGCGGCCTTTCAGCGGCCCTATCCGCCGGTCACGGCGCCGCCATGGGCGGGCGAGCCCTTGGGCGAGGGGACGCTGCTGGTGCGTGGCGAGCAGGGGTTGGGCGATCAGATCATGGCGGCGCGCTTCCTGCCCTGGCTGAGCAAGCGCCCCGATCGTCCGCGGCGGATCGTCTTTGAATGCCACCCCTGCCTGCATCGCTTGCTGGCGGAGGGCCTGGAGGCCGGGATCGACCTTCTGGCCATGGGCCGCCCGCCGCCGCCCGTGGCCGCCTGGATCGGCGCCCTTGATCTTGCCCGCATGGCCGGGGTCACGGCCGGCGTCATGCCCGTGGATGTGCCGTATCTGAAGGCTCGGCCGCCGGTGCCGCCCTTGGCGCCCCCGCTGCCGCCGGGGGGGCGGGGTCGGCTGGGGCTGGTCTGGGCCGGCAAGACCCGGCCGCGCGACCGTTCCTGTCCGCTCGAGCCTTTAGCCGGCCTGTGTGTCGATCAGGGATGGACGGTCCATGCCCTGCAGTTGGGACCGCGCCGCGCCGATCTGGCCGGTTTGCCCGCCGGCCTGGGAGTGATCGACGAGGGGGACCGGCTGGGCGACATGGCGGCGACGGCGTCGGTGATGGCCGGGCTTGATCTGGTGGTGGCCGTCGATACGGCGGTGGCCCATCTGGCCGGAGCGCTTGGCCTGCCTTGCGCCCTGCTGCTGCTTGCCACCCCCGACTGGCGGTGGGGGCAAAAGGCGTCGCGCACGGTGTGGTACCCCTCGCTCCGCCTGTTCCGCCAGCCCCATCCCGGCGATTGGGATGGGGCCTTTGATGCGGTGCGGCGAGCCTTCGCCCAAGGCTGGCCGCTTTCATAGAGTGATGCGGATACTCTACAGGTAGCTGACCAGCGACAGCGAGGTGATGCGCGAGAAGGCGGCGAAAGACGCCTGCAGGGCCTGGGCATCGTCGGACAGGCGAACCAGGGCCTCGGTCTTGTCGACGGTTTCGATATCGCCCGAGCGGTTTTGCAAGAAGGTCAGATAGGACTGCTGCTCGGTGCTGGTGCGCTTGACGGTGGCCTGATTGAGACCGATCACCTGGGCGACATCGGTCAGATCGCCGCTGAGTTCGCTGGTGTTCTGCGGCGAATGGTCGACCGAGTCGCCCAGCAAATTCAAGGCTTGCTGAACCCGCCCCGGATTGCTCTGCAAATCCCCCTGGGCGATGATCGCCATCGCCCGTAGGGCTTTTTCAAAAGCCGGGTTCTTGGCGTTGATCCCCGTGGTGATCGACCGGTCGTCGTCGATGCGCTGCTGGGTGCTCAACTCGTCGCCCTGGTAATAGACATGGGGGGCGACGGTGACGGCGGTGGTCGTGGTGGCGCCGGGCGGCGGCGTGATGTAAAGCGTCGTGCCATCGGCGGAAATATCGCTGACCGTATAAGTTTGATCATTGGCGCCGGCGCCCGAGACCGAGACCTGGCCGGGCATGACCTTGGGCACGCTGATCGTCCAGGCCCCGGCGACGGCTTCGTTGGTCACCGGCGGGCTGGATTCGAGCGTAAGGGTTCCGGTGGTGGCATCAACCGCCTTGACCGTATAGAAGCGCTCGTTGCCCCCGTAATTGCCCGTTGCGTCGACGGGCAGCGGGCCGGTCGCCCCCATGTCAACGCGGATGACATCACCGGCGGCGATGGTGGTGCCAACGAACTGCGGGCTGGCGACGGTGTTGTTGGCCGCCGTGAAGGTCAGATCGCCGCCGACCCCGGTTTCGGTCTTGGTGGCGTCGATGAAGCTGCCGGCGGCGGCGGTGATCGTGCCGGGATCGGTGGCCAGGGCCCCCGGCGCCACGGTCATCGTGCCCGCCACCTTGGCGTCGGCCAGATTGGCGGCGCGCGACTGCGGATAGGTCACCGTCTTGCCGTTAAAGACGTTCTGGAATTCCTCAAGGGTATTATAGGGGATGTCGACGGGCGGCGTGTCGGTGCGGCCGCCGGCGAACAGATAGCTGCCATCGTGCTGGTTGTTGAGGTAATACTCCGTGCTTTTGAGAGCCTCAAAGGCACGGTTTTGTAAGTCCTTGAGCTTGGTGGTTTCCTCGTCGGTCAAGGGCTTGGTGAGATCGACCTGGGAGAACAGGGACAATTGGCTGCGGAAATCCCGCACCGTCTTGTCGACCGCCTCCACCGAGGTGCTCGCCACTTTCAGTCGCGACGAGACGACGGTGTTGGTCTTCATGAACTGGCTGACCCGCGAGGATTCATTTTCCATGCTAACCAGCCGGAAGGCGTCGGCCGACAGCCCGGTGTAATCCTGGGATTTTTGTTCGGTATTGACCTGGGTCTGGGTGTCCGTCAGCCGCTTCTGGATGGCCAGCATCTGGCCGACCAGGGAGCTGCGCTGGGAATAGGTGCCGACCCGTTCGATTGTCGATGCCATGATCTGGTCCTCGCTTAACGGATGATGCTGTTGAGCACGTCGAGCATGTCGGCGGCGGCCGAGATGACTTTGGCCGAAGCCCGGTACATCTGTTCCCAGACCAGGAGTTGAGAGAGTTCCTCGTCCATATTGACGGCGCTGATTTCGGCCGACTTCAGTTGCAAGGTATCGGCGAGTTGGCTTTGGTAGCTGACAGTGGTGGCCACCGCACTGGCTTCGCTGGCGTTCTGGCTGAGCGTCAGGGCCGCATAGTCCGAGAAACTGCGCGCCCCCGTCGTCACCCCGCCGGCGGCGTCGAAAGAGACCGCCGTTTGGAAGGATTTGGCCAATTGGTTGGCCGTCGTGTTGTCGCCCGCACTGATATAGTACTGGCCGGTGTCGGAATTGAAGAGCACGGCGCCGCGCGAGATGCGCGACGAATCATCTAGCAGGCTTTGGTTGACGCGCAACTGGCCCGACAGCCCGGCCTTCGAATCCTTCAGGCCCAATTGTTCGATCAGCCCGGTGCCGACGCCGGCGGTCTGGGTGATGACCATATCCTTGCCGGCGCGATCCTTGATGCGCAGGCGATAGCCGTCGCCATCTTGCACGACCTCGGCTTCGAGCTTGGCCGAAAGCGCCGTATCGGAATTGATCTTGAGGGCGATGTCTTTGAGGGTTTCGTTCGGGGCGATGGTCAGCGTGCCGATGGCGGTTCCGCCGGGGGGATTGTTGCTATCATAGAAGGTCAGGGCGCCGCCGACATTGGGCGTCCAGTTCTGGGCCTTGACGTCGCTGTCGGCCATCCACTGCCCGCGATTGGCGACGAACATGTCGTTGAGGCCAAGGAAATTGGCGAATCCCGAAACGGTCTGATCGGTCGTGCCATTGCCGTCGGCGTCATAGGCGATGGTCACATCGCCCGCCGTCGATCCGGCGGTGGTCGAGGCCTGATCGCGGAAGGCCAGCGAGGCGGTGTTGGTGCCGAGTTTGATCTGGACCTTGCCATTGGCGTCGACCGTGGCCGTGGCCCCGGTCAAGCCGCCGCCGGTCCCCGAGTTGAGCCAGGTCTGGATCGCCGTGGTCACGGTCGAGATATCCTCTCCGGTGGCCACCGCCGGCACGATCGTTTTCAGCGTCGTCGTCGCCTTCTGGGTGCCATCGGCGTTAAACAGCGTAATCGCCACGTCGCCGGTGGTCAGGGCCATGGTTTGCGTGGCCGGCGCGATGAAGGTGGTGGTGCCGGAATAGGAATTGGCGATGGTCGGCTGGCTGGTGCCGCGGTTGTGGATCTGGTTGATCGAGTCGCTGAACTTGCCGGCCAGTTCGTCCATCTGCGATTGATAGGCGGGGACGGTCTTGTCGCGCATGTCGATCAGGGCGGCCAGCTTGCCGGCGCCGATTTCGCCGGTGATATCGCTGCCGCCGACCGAGATCGCCGAAAAATCGCCGCCGCCCTTGCTGTCCCAGGCGGTGACCGAACTGGACGCGGTGAAACTGACGGGGATCGGATCGGCGTCGAGCAGGGTTGATCCGCCCTTGGTATAAACCACCAGGGCGCCGCCCGGGCGCTCAAACGTCGTGACATCGACCAGTTCGGTCAGTTGCTGAACCTCAAGGTCGCGCTTGTCCTGAAGATCGGTCACGTCGCGACCGGTGGCCACCCCCAGGGTGATCTCGTCGTTCAGGGTGTCGATGTTCTTGAGGTGGCCGTTAACCTCGGCCACCGCGCCGGCGATATCCTGATCGGCGGTCAGGCGCATCTGCTGCAAACGGGTGGAGATGGTGTTGAACTGGCTGGTCAGTTCCTGGGCCGAGCGCACCGTGGCCATCTGCTGGGTCGATTTGTCGGTCTCGAGCGCCAGGGTATCGAACTGCTGACCGAAGGCCGTCAGGTTATGGCTGATCGAGTTGTTCGAGGCCGGCTTGCCAAACAGGTCCTGCATGCGCTGGTAGTAGGACGCCTTGGTTTTGTATTCGGTGTATTTGGCCAGCTCTTCGCGCAGGTCCCGGTTGAGACCCTCGTCGACGCGCCGGGCGATCGTGCCGGTCTGCACACCGACGCCGCTGCCGTTGAGGACGACGCTTTCCGGGTTGAAGATCTTCCGGGTATAGCCCGGCGTGTTGATGTTCGCCAGATTGTGGGAAACCAGATCGAGCCCTTTCTGGGCTGTCTGAAGTCCACTGATTCCGGCGGACAGGGCGAGATTCAGGCTCATCGTCCGGGTTCCTCCCGAGCGCGGCGCCGGTCAGGTCCGGTCGCGGCTAGTCCGTCGTCGTTTAGAGCGGTGTGCGGGAAACCTTGTCCCCGCACACCGCTCCGAAAGTCTGATAAGCAAGCAAATCATCGTCGCGCTCGCCAACGGCGTGCGCGGGATTTGCTCTAAAGCGTTTCATTAAAGGTTACGGCCTTGCGGTAGGCCTGGGTCGGATCGCCTTCAACGGCGCCTTCGGGGGTGTAGCAGGTGGCGCGTTCCTTTTCACGTTCGTGCACGGCGGTGACCACCGCCTTCAGAAAGCGGTTGGTGGCTTCGATATTGGCCTGAAGGCGCTGGCCGTTTTCACGGGCCAGGGTATCAAGCGTCTTGCCGGCGATGCGCATTACGTCGCGCTGCTCTTCGGTCAGGTCGAGCAGTAGGCGCGGATTGGCGTGAATGCCCAGCATCTGTTCCTGGTAATAGCGGGTCTTGGCCGTTTTGGCGCCCATCAGGGCGCGAACGGCGGCGCCGTCATGGCGATCGAGGGCGTCGTTTTCCTCGTTCAGAACCGCGACCAACTGGCCGATGGCGCCAAGCAGGGCGGCGACCTTGGGCTCCACCGGGCCGGGCAACGAGGTCGGAACGATGGCATGGGGACTCGGCTGGGCCCGGCGGTGGGCCAGGGTGACCTTCTCGGACGACCGGGCGGCGGGCTTTTCGCCACGGACCGGCCGACCGGCGGCGCGCAGGGGCACCGCGGCCTGGGCGAGCGGGGCGGCGGTCATCGCCGCCGGGGTGGCGGCCGACTGGGGAGGGGTTGGCTGGGCGGCGCCCCGTGTCGAAAAGGGTGAACTACGGCCCGAAGCCGGCGCGGGCGCCGGGGCGGGGGACACGGGCGTGGCGGCCTGCACCGGGGCGGCGACGGTCGGCGCAGCGGCGGGACCACGGGCGAAAGGCGACGCCCTGCGGGACGTGGTGTCGGATACGCTCATGGTTCAAGCCTCCTGATTGGCAAGCATGACCCGCATCACGGCATCGGCGATGCCGACTCCGCCATTGCGGGCGATCATTTTTCCGTATTCGTCAACCATCATCGACCGCCACATCTCCTCGGCATGGCCGCCGCCGAAGGGCGCCGCGGTCTCGATCGACGAGAACATCGGTTGAAGCATCTGACCCAGGAAAAAGGACTCGAACTCCTGGGCGCTCTCCTTGGCCTCGGCCGGGGTCTTAGCGCGCAGCATCGCCAGATTCCGGGTGCGCGCCGCGCTGGCCTGGGTCAGGGCATCGGTGCCGCTGGACGAAAGCGAAGACGTGTCAGCCATCACATCACCTGAATTTCGGCTTGCATGGCGCCGGCCGATTTGATGGCCTGCAGGATCGAGATCATGTCGCGCGGACCGACGCCCAGGGCGTTCAGGCTGTTGACGAGGTCTTGCAGATTAACTCCGCCGTTGACAACGGTCAGCTTGTTGTCCTTGCCTTCGTCGACCTGGATATTGGTGCGCGGCACCACCGCGGTCTGGCCGCCCTGACTGAAGGGGGCGGGCTGGGACACCTGCGGGGTCTCGGTGACGCGGATGGTCAGATTGCCCTGGGCGATGGCCACGGTGTTGATGCGGACCTTTTCGCCGATGACGATGGTGCCAGTTGCCTCGTCGATGACGACGCGGGCCACGGTGTCGGGCTCGACCAGCAACTGCTCGATATCGGTCAACAGGGCCACCGCATTGCCTTCGTAGCCGGCGGTCACCGCGACCAAAACCGTGCCCGGATCAAGCGGCCGGGCCAATTCGGTGCCGAGAAAGGCGTTGATCGCCTGGGCGATGCGCCGCGCTGTGGTGAAATCGGGGTTGCGCAAGCTGATCTTGACGCTTTCCATGGCGCTGAGATTAAAAGGCACCTCGGCTTCGACCAGCGCCCCATTGGGAATGCGGCCGCTGGTCGGCACGCCCTTTTGCACCGAGGCCGACTGCCCCTGGACCGCATAGCCGCCGATCTGGGCCTGACCCTGGGCGACGGCATAGACCTCGCCATCGGCGCCGATCAGCGGCGTCACCATCAAGGTGCCGCCGGCCAGGCTTTTCGCGGTGCCCAAGGCGCTGATCGTCACGTCGATGCGCGAGCCCTGGCGGGCGAAGGGCGGCAGGGTGCCTGTCACCATCACCGCGGCCACGTTGTCGGGGTCGAGTTTGCCTTCGCGGGTGTTCACCCCCAGGCGTTCGAGCATGCCGATCAGCGATTCCTTGGTGAAGGTCACGTCATCAAGCTTGTCGCCGGTGCCTTTGAGGCCGACCACCAGCCCGTATCCGACCAAAATATTATCCCGAACCCCTTCGAAATCGGCGAGATCCTTGATCCGCGAGGCAGCTTCGGCTCCGGTTGGCGCGAGCAAAAAAACCGCGGTCAGCGCGACCGCGATCAAGCGGCCGACGCGCGGGAGGAAACCGGCAGGAGCTGTCATCGTGGACGTCATGGCGCTGTTCCGTTCGGTCCGGCGGTGGTTCAAAAAAGACTAAAATTCGCCGCGTCGGGCCGCGCTGGGCGGACGGACGCGACGATCACCATGCTAATGTCGTGCCAGCCCCGGCTCTGCGCCAGGGGGCGCTATTCCGGGGGCTTGGTCGTTCCCCGGATCGGCAAGGGGGCGGCGATCGGCAAAAACTGCCCGGTGGGGGGCGGCTTTTTCCCCTTTCGGGAAGCAAGGGCGCCTTCTACATTAAGGGCCTGGGAGCGCGGCGACAGGTCGCTCCCGCTCCCCCTGGCCGGCCCCCTAGCCCTCCTTTCGACAAGGACGTGAAGCCCCATGAAGATCGGCGGAATTCGACCCGGCGAAAGCGCTCCGACCCGCAAGTCCGAGAAATCGGGCAAGGCCGAGAAGGGCGTCTTCGGCAATCATTTGCGGCGCGCCCTTGACGACGAGGATGACGGCGAGGGCGGCGCCCTTGAAGCGGCCTCGGCGATCGCCGGCGTCGGCGGGCTGCTCGCCCTTCAGGAGGCCGACAGCGTCGATGCGAGCGACCCGGGCGAGCGCCGCCGCCGGCAGGCCCGGCCCGGAGTGACGATGCTTGACGAGCTTGATCGGCTGCGGATCGCCGTGATCGATGGCGTGGTTTCCAAAGATGACCTGATCGCCCTGGCGCGATCGACGCGCAGCCGGCGCGACGCCAATCTTGATCCCCAATTGGGCGCCCTGCTCGACGAAATCGAACTTCGTGTCGAAGTCGAACTCGCCAAGTTAACCAGTCGTTAAGCGCCCGGTTTTTGTCGACGGAGTCGCGCCGCTTTTCCTAACGGCTTGGAAAGCTTGGCGGCGACGGGGCCGTTAAGAACCTTGCGGCTGACCCGGCTTCCTCTTATATTCCGCCCGCGCCCGCCAGACGGTTGCCAAACCCGAGCGGATGCATCGCTTTTTTGTCCTTTCCTTGGGTGGGATATCTGGGATGGCCGTGACATTTCCGCCGGACTATCGACCGTCCGACGACGAGCCGTTCATGAACGAGAGGCATCGCGAGTATTTTCGTCAGAAGCTGATTCAGTGGAAGATCGAGTTGCTGCGGGAAGCCGAGGAAACCCTGGAGAGTCTCCAGGAAGGCGGCATGCAGGAAGCCGATCTCGCCGACCGGGCTTCTGCCGAAATGGACCGGGCCCTTGAACTGCGAACCCGCGACCGCGCCCGCAAACTGATCGCCAAGATCGATGCGGCCCTGATGCGGATCGAAGACGGCAGCTATGGCTTTTGCGAAGAAACCGGCGAGCCCATCGGCTTGCGTCGTCTGGAAGCGCGGCCCATCGCCACGCTGAGCCTGGAAGCCCAGGAGCGCCACGAGCGCATGGAACGAACACATCGCCAAGACTAAAGCAAATCCCCTAGCGATCCGGACCGGAGCGCGACGACGATTTGTTTCCCTATCAGACTTTGAGAGCGGTGTGCGCGGACCGGATTTCGCGCCCGCCGCTCTAAGTGAGCTTGGCTTGGCCTTCCAGCAGACCTTCGGCGATCTGAAGGTTGGTGTTGATCAACGATTCCACCGTATCCTCGTCCACGCCGTCGTGCAGCTCGAAGGTTTTTTGGGCGGTGTACTGGCTGAGGCGGATCAGGTTGTCTTTGACATCCTGGGGCAGCGGATTATCGCTGCGCGATACCAGGGTGCGGATCCCTACCCACAACTGAAAATTCCCCTCGAGAGCGGCGGCCAACGCCGGCTTGTCGGCGGTCGCCAGGGCCCGCGACAGGGCGACGGCGGCCTCGGTCAAGGCGAAGGCGTCGTCTCCGGCACTGCTCGCGATAACGCTGATCGGGTCTTTCTGGGCCATCGGATCGTCCTCCCATAGTCTCGGTCTGCCGTCCATTCCGTGATGGACAGCCGGGAGGATACCATAGAAAGGCTGTATGGCGAGCGCCAATTTCACGCTTAGAGCCAAGCCGTCCGCCCGCCCCTTCCCAAAGGAGACGGTGATACCCCGCCGATTAGAAGGGGAAGAGGATGTCGTAAACCTGCTGGCCATAGCGCGGTTCGACCATATCGGTAACCGTTCCCCGGCCGCCGTAGGAGATGCGCGCCTCGGCGATCTGATGCCAGAAGATGGTGTTGTCCGAACGGATATCCTCGGGTCGGATGACGCCGGTGACGGTCAGTTCGCGCAATTCGCCGTTGACCCGGACCTCCTGCTTGCCGGCGATGACGAAATTGCCATTGGGCAGGATCTGCAAAACAACGGCGGCCAGCCGCATGCTGACGGTTTCCGAGCGCGCCATGGAACCGTTCCCGGTATGTTTGCTGTCCGAGCCGAAGGAGGTCAGGCTGGCGGGGTCGACGCCATCGGGCAGAACATCGGCCAGTGTTCCTTCAAAGCCCAGGAAACTGGTGAGATTGGCCCCCTCCTTATTCCCCCTGGTGCGCGACAGGTTATTGGCGAAGGTGGCTTTTTCATTGCTGATGTCGACGATGACGGTCAGCAGGTCGCCGACCTCGCCGGCTCGCTGATCCTTGAAGAAGGAGCGGGCACCGGGAACCCACAGGCTGCTGGGATTGGGCTCGGCGACCATCGGCGCGGGCATCGGCATGCTGACGGGCCGGTAATCGGGGCGCAGCGTGGGATTGTCCACACCGCTCATCGCTGGCCCGTCGCCGATTTCCGACAGGCGCTTGAAGGTGTTGCATCCGGCCAGGACACCCACGGCCAAGGCCACCACGGCAACCCTGGCGACGGTCTTTCGAGTGGAATGGCGGCGCATCGGTCTTCTCCTGTGCGGCGCGGCGCTCCGGCCTTGCGGGGCGCCAGCCTGGTATCGTCGTCCCGGCCAGCTTAGGGCGTCAGACTTAAGATTTCGTCGCCCCTTAGGGCGGTGGGCTCTCCAGGCGGAAGGCTAGCGGCTGGCGGTCTGGCGGGGCAGGCCGCCCGGGGCCTGGACGATCACCCGGTTGCCGCCGCTGACGGTGGCCAGAATGGTCTGATTGGAGGCGGTGTTGATCACCCGCACCGTATCGCCTTCGGCACCGCTATCCAAGGCCCGGCCCTGGGCGCTGACGGCGATGCCGGGCATGCGCAGTTCCATGGTGACCAGGGCGCCCTTCTTCAGAAGGGTCGGCCGCACCACATCGGCCCGGCGCAGCGGCTGACCGTCGCGCACGGCGACGCGGGGGGCCATGCCGACCAGATCGGCGGCATCGGTGATGGCGTCGGGGGGCAGGCGATCGAGTCGCTCGCGCAGGAAGCTGACATCGCGCGGACCGATAATCTCGTCGCGGCCAACTCGGCGCGACAGCACCGGAATCTCGCGGGTCTCGTACAGCCGCCCGGAGATGCGAACGCGCTCGGCATCGGCTTCGCCGGCCGGGGCCTCCAGCACCGCCGAGAAGCGGCCGCTGCTCGGATCGAACTGTTCTTCCAGGGTGCGGATGGAGGGCGAGGCCCCCAGCGGCACGGTCAGCGGCGTTTGGGTGCTGGTGACCTGGATCTCGGTGTCGGGCGAGGCGCCCAAGCCGTTGAGCATGACGCGCAGCGCTTCCTGGATGCGCTCGGCGGGCACCGTCGAGCCCGGACGGGTGACCACCGCCTGTTCCAGGCCGCTATGGGGACGCCAGGGGATTTCATAGGCCCGCGCCGTGCGATCAAGCCAGTCGGCGTCCAGGATGGCCGAGCGCCCGGGGCGCGGCGCCCGGGCGACGGGCACCGAGGCCTTGTCGGCAACCCCGGTGAACAAATCGCCCAGCGTCAAATAGGGACCGTCAAGGTCGATGGCGCGGTTGAGGCTGACCGGCGCATCGATGGTCAGCGGGGCGTAGACCGCGCCGTTGCCTTCCGACACTTCGGCCGCCCGCGCCGTTTCCCAGGGACCGGCGCCCAGACCCAGCGCCGAGCCAAGCAACAGGGCGGCCAGAGGCAAGGCCACGGACGGCTTGGCCAAGGACGGCTTGCAGGCGGGGCGGAACGGGGTGATCTGGGACATCGGGAAACTCCTCGCGTGGGGTGGCCGGGGCCTACTTCATCCGCGATATGGTGGAGAGCATTTCGTCAGAGGTGGTGATGACTTTGGAATTCATCTCATAGGCGCGCTGGGCGCTGATCAGCTCGGTGATCTCGGAGACCACATTGACGTTGGACGATTCCAGGTAGCCCTGCAAAATGGTGCCGAAGCCGACGCTGCCGGGGACGCCAACCGTCGGCGCGCCCGAGCCGGCGGTCTCGGTCAGGTAGTTGTCGCCGATGGCGTTCAGGCCGGCGTCATTGGGGAAGATCGCCGTCTGGATCTGCCCGGCGTTGACCAGGGCGGTCTGGCCGTCGATCTTGTAAAGAACTTCGCCGGTCGGATTGATGGTGATCGACTCGGCGTTGGTCGGGATGGCGCCCAGGCCGGTGACGCGGTAGCCGTCATGGGTGACGATTTCGCCGTTGGGCGAGAGCTGGAAGGCGCCATCGCGGGTATAGGCGGTTTCGCCCGAGGGCAGGTCGATCTGGAAATAGCCCTTGCCCTGGATCGCCAGATCAAGGGCGTTATTAGTGCTGGTCACGCTGCCCTGTTCGGTGATGCGATAGACGGCGGCGGTCTTGACGCCCAGGCCAAGCTGCACACCGGTCGGCACGATGGTGCCGGTATCGGAGGAGTTGGAGCCGGCCCGACGCAGGTTTTGATAGAGCAAGTCGTGGAATTCCGCCCGCCGCCGCGTATAGGCGGTGGTGTTCATATTGGCGATGTTGTTGGAAATGACCTCGACGTTGGTCTGTTGGGCCAACATGCCGGTCGCGCCGATATTGAGTGCTCTCATCGTCCCTGGTCCTTATATCGCGTCGCCGATCCGGCCTTTATTTGGTTCCCGAAAGCACGGCATAGGCATTCAATTGCCGATCATTCTCGGATTCTATCAATTTGTTCGCCGCCTCATACGAGCGCTGCACCTGAATCATCCGGGTCATTTCGACCACCGGATTGACGTTCGATTTCTCGATCATCCCCTGCTCGATGCGCGGCTCGGTGATCGGATTGGCCTGCTGGTCGCCGCTGTCGAACAATCCGCCGCCGATGCGGCGCAGTTTCTGCTCGTCTTCGAAGCTGACCAGGCGAAGTTTGCCTACCGGGCCGTTCTCGGTCGACACCGTGCCGGTCGCCGAGATCGTCACCTCGCCCTCGTTAGGGGCGATGACCAGCGGCGTTCCGGCATCGGTCATCAGCGGCCGGCCATCGGCGGTCACTACCTTGCCCTCGGCGTCCAGGGTGAAGCGCCCCCCCCGGGTGTAAGCCGGGCCGGCGCCGTCCTCGACCTCGAAATAGCCCTCGCCGTTGATCGCCAGATCCAAGGGATTGCCCGTGTGTTCCAGCGGCCCGGCGGTCAGGTCGCGGTAGGTTCCGGCGTCCTGGGTATAGGCCAGCTTCTCGGGCAGGCGGAAATGGCTGTCCCGGGTGTTCATCAGATATTCCGAGAACAGCGTCTGCTCGGCCTGATAGCCGTTGGTGTTCATATTGGCGAGGTTGTTGGAAACGACGTCCAATTGCCGCCAAAGGGCGGTTTGCCGCGACAGGGCTATGTAGGACGTGTTTTCCATCGGCGCTCATCCGGTCCGGGCCAGCTTCGGGCGTGGCAGAGAAACTCGGGGAAAGTGATGCATGACCCGTGCCAAGGGCGGAAATCCGCGGTCTAGCGCCCGTCGCCGGGGTGGGGACGGGCGGAAACGGGGCTTTGGGGGACGCTTCATGCCCGGTGGCCGGGGAAGGGGCGGCAAAAATGTCCCGGTCGGCGGTCGCGCCCCGACCCGCTGGCGACAAGGAGACATCGACTTCTTGGGAGATGCTCAACGACTTCTTAAGGAAGCCTTCATAAGGTGTTCAGCATGACGAGGGTGGAGAGTTTGGCTGGCCTTGGCCGGAGACGCGCTCCTCCATGGGCTTTCAAGGACCGGGCGGGGCAATGGCCGAAGACGATCTGGAAGAGGACTACACGGAAGCGGTGGCCGGCGGCGGCAAGGCCGGCGGCGGCGGCGGCAAGAAAAAGCTGATCTTGCTGATCGTGTTGCCCCTGCTGCTGATTATCGGCGGTGTCGCCGGGGCCTATTTCGCCGGGCTGTTCGACTCCTCGACCCCGCCGACGGCCGAGGAGGGCGCGGCCCCTCCGGCGGGAACGCCGGCGGCGGGCGAAGGCGAAAAAGGCGCCCCTCCGGTGGCCGCCGGGCCGGTGTTCTACGACCTTGATCAGGTTGTCGTCGATTTGAATTCCAGTGGCCGGCGGCGGTCCTATCTGCAGCTCCGGCTGAGTTTGCAACTGGCGAGTTCGCTGGATATCCCGCGCGTCGAAGAAGCCATGCCGCGCATCATGGATACCTTTATCGCCTTCTTGCGTGAATTGCGGTTGGAAGACCTTCAGGGAACGGCGGGCATGTACCGCATCCAGGAAGAACTGCTGATCCGCGTCAACGCCGCCGCCGCTCCGGCCCGCGTCGAGGACGTTCTCTTCAAAGAAATGCTGATCCAGTAGCGGTCTGTCCGCCGGTTCGCGGATGTTAAGGAAATAACGCCCATGGTGCCCGCCGACGACGATCCTAAAAAGGAAGTCTCGCCCGACGACGAGAAGGCCATGATGGCCGAATGGGAATCCATGGTCGGTGGCGAAGACGAGCCGGCCGCGGACGGCGATGAGGCCGGCGGCGCGGCCGAATGGGAAACCATGCTGGCCGATGAGGGCGGCGAGGGCGAAGGCGGCATGACCGGCTCGGCCCGCGTTCTCAATCAGGACGAGATCGATAGCCTGCTCGGCTTCAGCGAGGCCGAGGATTCCGGCACCGACAAATCGGGCATCCAGGCGATCATCTCCACCGCCCTGGTGTCTTATGAACGCCTGCCGATGCTCGAAGTGGTCTTCGACCGGCTGGTGCGCATGATGTCGACGTCGCTGCGCAATTTCACCAGCGACAACGTCGAGGTCTCGCTCGACAACATCCAATCCTATCGCTTCGGCGACTACCTGAATTCGATCCCGCTGCCGGCCATGCTTTCGGTGTTCAAGGCCGAGGAATGGGACAATTACGGGTTGCTGACCATCGATTCGTCGATGATCTATTCCATCGTCGACGTGCTTTTGGGCGGACGTCGCGGCACGGCGGCGATGCGCATCGAGGGGCGGCCCTATACCACCATCGAACGCAATCTGGTCGAGCGTCTGGTCCATGTGGTGCTGGCCGATCTGTCGGCCGCCTTCGATCCGCTGTCGCCGGTCACCTTCCGCTTCGACCGGCTGGAGACCAATCCGCGCTTCGCCACCATCTCGCGGCCGTCGAACGCCGCCATCGTCGCCAAGCTGCGAATCGATATGGAGGATCGCGGCGGTCGCCTTGACATGCTGATCCCCTATGCGACCCTGGAGCCGGTCCGCGAACTGCTGCTTCAGATGTTCATGGGCGAGAAGTTCGGTCGCGACAGCATTTGGGAAACCCATCTGGCCGAGGAAATGTGGTCGACCGAGGTGCAGATGGACGCCATCCTTGACGAGGTTTACATGCCATTGAACAAGATCTTGTCGATGGAGGTCGGCTCGCAGATCCTGTTCAACGCGACTCCGGATTCCACCGTGCAACTTCGCTGCGGCGATGTTCCCATGTTCGATGGCAAAATGGGACGCAAGGGGCAAAACATCGCCATTCGTGTCGACAGCAAGCATAATCGAGCAAAATCGTGACTATCCCCTGGCAAGTTCTCCTCGACGGAACCATCGCGCTTCTGCTTTCGGTCTTCATCGGCTATGCGATCTTGTTGTCGCGTCAGCTGCGGGAGTTGCGCCGTAATCGCGAAGACATGGCGCGGATCATCGCCACCTTCAACGAGGCGACGGCCCGGGCCGAGGCGGGCATTCCCCGCCTGCGCAAGACCGCCGAGGATGCGGGGCGGGCCCTTGACGACCATGTGGCCAAGGCCCAGACCTTGCGCGACGATCTGGCCTATATGGTCGAGCGCGCCGATGGCATGGCCGGCCGGTTGGAAAGCGTCGTGCGCGCCGCGCGCGGCGAGGCCCGCGCCGCCGAAGCGCCCGCAGGCAATCCCCGCGCCGCCGAAGGCCGGGGTGGGCAGGACTCCCGGGCCCAGGAGGCCCGGATCGGCGAAAATCGTCCCGGCGAGGTTCGGGGCGTGGAGGTACGGGGAGTCGAAGTTCGCGGGGTCGAACCCCGGGGGCTGGATCCCCGAGGGATCGAGACCAGGGGTGGTGAAGCGCCGCGTGAGAGCGTGCCGCCCGAACAGGACGCGCGACTGGCCGCCGTTCGCCAACGTCTGCGGGTTCGCCCGGAGGGGGGCCGCGGACAGGGGCCGCTGATCGGAACCCAACCTTTGGGCGGGCTTGGATCGGCGCGCGATGAGGGGGAGGTGCCCTTTGACGATGAACGATCAGAGGCGGAACGGGAATTGCTGCGCGCACTCCAGGCCGTTCGCTGATCGGGAAAGGGACCTGTTATGACCATGTCGCGGATCCGGTTGCTGCCGGTGATGATTTTCGTTGGGGTGCTGGTGTTGACGGTGCGGGTTGGCGCCGTCTGGCAGGGCGTCGAGAAGATGGGCGGCCTGCGGGTCGGCCATAGCGAGGCGATGGCCCAGGCGACACCCGCTCCGACCGCCACGCCGCCGGCCGCCCCGGCGCCCACCGCCGCCCCGGCGCCGACAGCCGCCCCCGCTCCCGCCGCCCCGACTCCCTCGGCCCCCGACTCCCAAGGGGCGGGTGGCGGGCGCGAGAATCCGGCTGCTTTCACCCAATCGGAAATCGACCTGCTGCAACGGCTGTCGGAACGGCGCGAGCAGCTTGAAAATCGCGGTCGCGAGCTTGATCAGCGCGAAGCCATGCTGCGCGCCGCCGAAGGGCGGATCGACCGCAAGATCGCCGATATGAAGGGGCTTGAGACGTCGATCCAGGGGATGCTCAAGCAGCATACCGCCGAGGAGCAGACCCGTCTGGAGCGGCTGGTCAATATTTATAAGGTCATGAAGCCGAAAGATGCCGCCCGTATCTTTAATGATATGGACATGCCGCTAATCGTCGATATCTTCATGCTGATGACCGAACGGAACTCCGCACCGATCCTGGCCGAGATGGATGCCCTTAAGGCACGATCCGTCACCCAGGAGCTTGCCCACAAGCAGGTTCTGCCCGAGCCAGGAACCCGTCCAGGCGGTTGAGAAAACCGCTCGGACACGACTGAGAGCCCTTTGCCATATACGATCTTTTGGGCTATTTAAGGAACTGCGTCGACCCCGGTGTCCCCTTGCGGGACCGAGGAATACTTTAAGGCAACAGACCGTTCCGCAACGCGACGACGCGGCGGAAGCGAAACGAGGGGTGACCCATGGCCGTAGACCTGAATATGAAGATCCTGATCGTCGATGACTATAAGACGATGCTGCGTATTATTCGAAATCTCCTACGCCAGCTCGGTTTCAATAATATCGACGAGGCCATGGATGGCAGCGCTGCTTTGCAAATGCTGCGGACCAACGGCGGATATGGTTTGGTGATTTCCGACTGGAACATGGAACCCATGACCGGTCTCCAGCTCCTGCGCGAAGTCCGGGCTGACGGCAAGTTGAAAAGCCTGCCATTCATTATGGTTACCGCCGAGTCCAAGTCGGAGAACGTCATCGCCGCCAAGGAAGCCGGCGTTTCCAACTATATCGTGAAGCCCTTCAACGCGGAAACGCTGAAGGCCAAGATGCAGAGCGTGATCGGCGAATTCTAGGGCCTGAACGGCAAAGAAAAGACCGGGTTCCAGCGTTTTTGTTCTAACGCGGTGGTCTTTAATCCTGATTAATCGCAAAAAATGGCTTCCATTTAATGCGGATTGGTCCGGGCGTGGCACCTTTCCGGCGAAGCCGGGTGTCGCCATGACCACCCCGGTGTCTGCCCGACCCCGGACTCGCTGGGGATGCCCCCTTCTTCCCTGCCGTGGGGAGGCTGCTTCCGGGCAGGCCGCCAGCGCCGGCGGCCCCGGATTTTGTCGGACCTGAGCAAGGGACTTCGATCATGCCCATCGACACCACCTTACGCGGCGCCCTGGACAGGGCGCTCGCGCATTTGCGCAGCCAGGATGGCGCCGACGATCTGGCGGCGCTGTTGGAATCGTTGCGCGACGGCCTGTCGGCGGAAGGGATGGCTCCGGCTGGCGCTCCCCCCTTATCCCCGGTTCCGGTGATGGCTCCGGCGGGCGTCGGTCCGGCGGTGGATGGCCCGGTTCCCCGACCTGGGGCCCATCCCGACGATCGCGTCGCTCTGATCGAAGAGATCCGGGCCCTGTCGACCTTCATCGAGACCGCCCGCAACGATCTGGCGGTGCTGCGCCCGCGCGATATCCAGGAGCGCTTCATTCCGACGGCCTCCGATGAGCTTGACGCCATCGTGCAGTCGACGGAAACCGCGACCCAGGACATCATGGATGCGGTGGAGGGCCTGGAAGCCCTTGAAGGACGGCTGGAGGGCGAGGATGCCCGGGCTTTGGCCCTGGCGACCACACGCATCTATGAGGCCTGCACCTTCCAAGACATCACCGGCCAGCGCATCACCAAGGTGGTCCGCACCCTGAAAAGCATCGAAGAACGGGTCGACGCCCTGCTTTCGACCTTCGCCCCCGATGGACTTCTGGGGGACGGCGCGCCGGGAAGCGCCGATGATCCGGCGCGCTTTCGCCAAACCGCCGCTGCCGTGGGCGACCGGCCCGAAGATATGGCCTTGCTCAATGGTCCGGGAAGCCCCGGGGCGGTGATGAACCAGGACGATATCGACGCCCTGCTCAAGGATTTCGATTAGCCGCCAGCGTAAGATTTGGCTAAGGCGCGAGAGCGGTCTCTTACGCCATCGCCACCCCGGTGGGCGACTCGCCCGGTCAGGCGGAGGGCCCGCGGGGACGGCGTGATTTCGGGATTTTCCGATAAGGTCTTCCCCCCGTTTGCCGTTTCGCGTAATCGGTCGGGCGACGGAGAGAAATACCCTTTTGGCCATTGGGTTAATCTTCCGTTCAATCCCCCTCGCTATGCTCCGATGTCACGGGTCTTCCCGGGAAGGGGGCGCCCGTGTCCAACAAGGCGAACGGATAATCATGGACAGCTTGGAGCAGGACCACGACGGGAACGCGGGGCTTGGAGGCGGGCATTCGCTGTTCCTATCGCTCTATCTTCTGCTGCTGGCTTTTTTCATCGCCCTTGTCAGCGTCTCGATCCCCGAACAACCCCGCGCCCAGGCCGTCGTCGACAGCCTGACCAAAACCTTTTCCCGATTCGCCCTCGCCCGAACCGACGGCATGATCAGCGAGCGCGATGCGCAAGCCGCCGCGGCGGGCCGGTTCGTCGCCGAGGCCGGAGCCTTGTTCCAGGCCGATCTGCCCGGGGCCCAGGCCAGCCGGCTGGCCGGCGGCGAGGTGCTGGACGTGATCTTGCGCGCCGATCTTTTTGTTCAAGCCGAACGAGGCCGCCCTGATCGCGGGGCGCTCGGCGTTTCTTGACCGCCTGGGCGCCACCTTGCTGTCGGCGCCGGCGGGAACCTATCGTCATCTTGAAATCGCGCTCAGCACCGGCGGGGCGAGCGATGCGCCATTGCCCGGGGCCGAAAGCCTGGAACAGCGGCGGGCGGCCACGCTTGCCGGCGCCCTGCGCGCCCGGGGGGTCCGGCCCACCGGCCTTGCCGTCGGGCTGGTGCCCGGACCGCTCGGCCTGGTGACCCTGACCTTCCGCCTGCTGCCGATGCCGGGCGAGGGGGAGGCCGGGCGATGAACGGACCTGATTATCGCGCCGTCGATCTGATGGCGGTCTCGGCGGGCAGTTCCCAGGGCAGCAATGCCGCCGCCAATTTGTGGTTGGTGACCTTTTCCGATCTGGTGCTGCTGTTGCTGGCCTTTTTCGTGATGCTGTTCGCCATGTCGCCGATGGGTGGCCAGGAGCGTGGCGGCGCCGTTCCGCTGCGGGCCGAGGCGCCGCTGGCGACGGAAAGCAAACCGCCCGAGGAAAGCCGTCCGGCGACCGTGCCGCCGCGCGGCGCGGCCACCGAATATCTGGCCGTGGTGTTGCGCGACGGCCTCGACCGGGTTCGCGCCTTGCGCGATACCAAGGTGGTGCTGTCGGGTGATCAGGTTCTGCTGCGGCCGCCGGTCGCGCTGTTTGGCGAAGGCGGCGACGCAAGCGCCCTGTCGGAACTGGCCGGATTTCTCGACCGTCTGGACAACCGGGTGATTCTGGTGGTCTTCCGTAAGGAACAATCCGGGGGCGATCCATGGCGTGGTGCCCTGGCCGAGGCGGTCGATGCCGCCAATCGTTTGCGCGAGGCCGGCTTCGGCCGTCAGTTGACCGCCCAGGCGCGGTTGGTGTCTTCCGCCGCCTCCGAAGGGCCGGCGCTGCTGGTATTGGGGGAGGGCGTCCGCCCATGACCAAGCGCCTATCGTTTTTCGCGTCGTTCGGCCTTGCGCTTTTCGCCCTGGCCCTTTTGGTCGCCCCGTCGCCGGCCCGCGCCGATGGCGTGCGGGCGGCGACCCACGACGATTATGGACGGATCGTTTTCGACTGGGACGTTCCGGTGGTCTATACCGCCGATATCCTGGGCGGCGCCCTGGTTGTGCAATTCGACCGTCCGGCGCCAAACGGCCTGGACAAGGTCACCCGCAGCCTTGCCGGCTATGTGTCCGAAGCCCGGGTCAGCGCCGATCGGCGGACGGTCTCGTTTCCGCTGCGCGGCGATTTCAAGCTGCGCAGGTCGAACGTCGGCGGCAATGGCGTGGTTCTCGATCTAGTGGGGCCGCCGGCCGGCAAAAGCGCGGCGGTCGCCGAAAAGCCCGCCGAGCCGGCCAAGGCGCCCTCGGCCGCCCCCGATCTGACGCCGACCATTCCGGTGCGCACGGGCATCCACGACACCTTCCACCGCGTCGTCTTCGACTGGAAGCGCGATGTCGGCTACACCGTGGACAATCAGGACGGCAAGGCGGTTATTCGCTTCGCCCGGCCCGGCCGCATCGATTTGCCCCGGCTGAACGCCGCCCTTCCCGAGGGGCTGAAGGGGGCCGTCACGGCGTCGGAGACGACCGGCCTCACCGTCACCCTGCCTTTGCCGCCCGGCGGCTCCATTCGTCATTTCCGCAGCGGCGGCAGTGTCGCCTTCGATCTGGTCAAGGCGACGCCCGGCGCCGCGACGGTCGCGGCCAAGCCCGAGGCGACCCCGGCGACTCGGCCGCCGGCGGTCCAGCCCTCGGCCCCGGCCGAAGCCAAGCCGGCGGCCAAGCCCGATCCCAACGCCCCCGTCGCCCTGCCACCGATGCCCCCGGCCAATCCGCCGGCCGCCGCCGTTCCCAGCCGCCCGGCGCCGCCGTCCTCCCTGGCGCCCTCGGCCGGCGGGATCGCCGCCGTGCCGCCGGTCGCCGGAGCGTCCAACCAGGGTCTAGCCCCCGATGAGGCGGCCCTGCCGGCCGTCGGCGGGGCGCAGGAGCTTTATACCCTGTCGTTTTCCTGGGACCGGCCGACCGCCGCCGCCGCCTTCCGTCGCGCCGGATTCCTTTGGGTGGTTTTCGATCGCCATCAGCAGGCCGATATCCGCGCCCTTCAGGTGACCGGCGGCAAGGCGGTGAGCTTCGCCGAGCAGGTCGAGGTCGGGCCGACGGCCACGGCGGTTCGCTTCGTCGTCGATCCCGCCTTCAATCCCAGTTTCCGCCGCGAAGGGCTGTTGTGGATCATGGATCTGCAGCGCCAGCCCCTGCGCCCGCGCACGCCGATCGAGGTCTCGCCCCAGCCGCGCTCGCCGGTCGGGCCGCGCCTTTATCTGCCCGTCAGCGATGGCGGTAGCGTGGTGACGGTGCAAGATCCCGAGGTCGGCGATAGCATCATCGTCGTGCCGGTTCTGCCGCTGGGCGCCGGTATCTATCCGGCCCGCGCCTATCCCGACGCGACCTTGCCGGTCACCGCCCAGGGCGTGGTGGTCGAGCCGGTCAGCCAGGGGGTGAGTGTGCGCTCCAGCCGTCAGGGCGTGGAGATCACCGCCGCCGGCGGCTTGCGGCTGTCCTCGGACGGCGAGCGCGTGGCCGCCGCCGCCCGGCTTGGCGCCAGCGGCGGCGAGGTCTCGGCGATCTTCGATATCCCGCGCTGGCGCGGCAATCAGGAAGCCCCGGTTTTCGAACGGCGCAACCAGATGCTCGAGGCGGTCGGCATGGCTCCGGCCAGTCGGCGCAACGACGCCCGCATGGAAATGGCCCGCTTCTATTTCGCCAATGGCTATGGCGCCGAGGCGCTTGGCGTGCTGCGAACCATCCTGGCCGCCGATCCCGAGTTCGAGAACCGGGCGAGTTTCCGGGCGATTCGCGGCGGCGCCGAATTTCTGATGGGCCGCTATGGCGACGCGGTGAACGATCTTGCCCATCCGAGTTTGGCCGGGGTTGACGAGGCCGCCTTCTGGCGCGCCGCCGCCCAGGCCAGCCTGGGCAATCCGGCCGCCCAAGCCGGCATCCTCGAGGCGACGAGCGGCGTGCTTGCCGATTATCCCGATGACCTGCGCGTGCCTTTGGCCCTGGTCGCCGCCGAAGCCGCCATCGCCGCGGCCAATGACCTCGCCGCCCGCACCTTCCTGGAAGCGGCCAATGTTCCCGATGTCACCCGCCATCAGAAGGCCGAACGCCTGTACTTCGAAGGCCTGATGAAGGAAACCTCGGGCGATTTCGACGGGGCGCTCCAGGCTTATCAACAAGCCGAGGATGAGGGGTCGATGAAATGGACCCCCCATGCCCGGCGCAAGCGCCTGGAGCTTGAACACCAGCTTGGCCGTTTGCCGGTGGACGATCTGATCCAGGGGCTTCAGCGCCTGCGCTACGCTTGGCGGGGCGATGATTTCGAATTCACCCTGCTGCGCCGTCTGGCCGATCTGAACCTGGAAAAGGGCGATTACGGCGAGGCGCTGCGCGGCATGAAGCTGGTCGCCACCTATTTTGACCAGCGCCCGGAGGTGGCCGAGATCACCGATCAGATGCTGCGCGTCTTCGAGGATCTTTATCTGCGCGGCGGCGCCGATGCCCTGTCGCCGATCACCGCCATCGCCCTTTACGACGAGTTCCGCGAGTTGACCCCCGCCGGCCAGAAGGGCGACGAGATGATCCGCAAGCTGGCCGATCGGCTGGTCAAGGTCGATCTGCTGGAACAGGCCGCCGGGCTGCTGGATCGCCAGATCCAGACCCGGTTGAAGACCCCGGGCGAGGAGCGGGCGCGCATCGGGGCGCGGCTTGGTCTGGTGCGGCTGCTCAACGGCCAGCCCGAAGCCGCCCTGAACGCCTTGCTCGCCACCGGCGCCGACGGGCTGTCGCCCGATCTGGCCGCCCACCGCAGCCACCTTGCCGCCCGCGCCCTGGCCGATATGGGCCGGGCCAACGAGGCGATCGCCCGGCTCGACGGCGATACCACCAAGGACGCCCGCATCCTGCGCTCGGAGATCTTCTGGAAGGCCCAGAACTGGCCCGAGGCGGCGCGGACGATCAGCGAACTGGTGCCGCCGCCCGAACGCGGCAAGACCATGGCGGCCGAAGATGCCCGCCGCGTGCTCGACTGGGCCACCGCCCTGACCCTGGCCGGCGACGACCCCCAGGCCGCCTTGCTGCGCCGGCGTTATCTGGATGCGATGAAAGACACCGACGTGTTCGAGGCTTTTGATCTGATCACCAGCCCCGGCGACCGCGGCCTGCCCGATTACCGCACGATCAACGAAAAGGTCGCCCAGGCCGATAGTTTCCGCTCGTTCCTGTCGAGCTACCGCGACCGCATGAAGACCGAGGGCCTAAGCGGGCTGAATTAAAGCCAATCGCCGGCCCTGCGGATCCCCAAAGGTATGACGACGCTTCGCCGGCCTGTCGGGATTATGGAGCGCCGCCCCGAGCGACTCGCTGGGGGCGGCCCAGGTCGGTATCGGCGATCGGAGATGGATCGTTTCCCCTAAAGCCTGTATTTGACAGCGCCGCCTGCCGCTTCCAAGATCGGACCATCCGGGTCTTGTTTTGGGAGCGAAACGATGCTGATCAGTGACAGCCGGAATGCCGGGGGGCGGCGGGGTGGCTCCGACGGTCCGGTAAAAGTCGATTATATCGACGCCGTGCGCGGATGGGCCATCCTGCTGGTCATAACCTGCCATGTGGGCGGCGCTTTTCCCGAGCTGCCAACGCCGGTCAAGCACATCACCAATTTTGGCTGGCATGGGGTTCAGATGTTCTTTCTGGCCAGCGCCGTCACCTTGATGATGTCCTGGCAAGGGCGGCACGAACGCTATGGAACGGCGTGCAAGAACTTCATGATTCGACGATTCTTAAGAATCGCTCCCATGTATTATACGGGGGCGCTTCTTTATTTTGTTTTTGATCCGCCGGCCAGCGGCTTTGATTTTTCTCAGCTTTTGATCGCCCTGTCTTTTATCAACTCCTGGCACCCAGTGTGGACGCCGACGGTGGACGATGCCTGGATGGTCGTTCCCGGGGGATGGAGCATCGGAGTCGAATTCACCTTCTATATGCTGTTTCCCCTTGTCGTCCTGGTCATCACCTCGGCGCGGCGCGCGCTGGGGGCGCTGGTGGTTCTTATCGTTTTGGCGATCCTCGCCAATGTCTATGGAAAGATCGCTTTCGCCGATTATCCGCCGCGCGCCGTCAGCAATTTCCTCTATTTCTGGTTTCCCAATCAGGCGCCGATTTTCTGCTGCGGGATCTTGTTGTTTTTTCTGATCAAGCGGGGGAGCGGCCAAGCCCCCCTGTCACCGGCGCTGACCTATGGCCTGATCGCCCTGAGCGGGCTTATCTATGTCGTCGTCGCCGAAGTCGTCCGGGGAACGCATTATTTCAACCCCTTTGGCGTTCCGCCGCTGGCCCTGGCGACGCTGGCCTTCATGATCTTCATCCTGGCCCTGGCCAAGGGATCGCCGACGCTGTTCTCCCACGGCGCGCTGCGCCAGCTCGGCACGCTCAGCTTCAGCTGCTATGTGCTGCATTTTCTTGTTCTGGAGACACTTCCCGGCCTCACCGCCGGGCTGATCGATACCCAGGCGACGGGCTTCGCCGCCATCGGCATGTTCGCGCTGCTGTGGGCGGCGACCCTTGGCGCCACGGTCGGCGCGGCCTTTCTCGCCCATCGCCTGATCGAACAACCGGGCATCGCCCTGGCCCGCCGCCTGACGGCGCGAGGGCGGCGGGCAAAGCCGGTCAAGGCCCTTCCCGAAGGCGTGGTTTAGCGGGCTGCGGGGGGCTCAGCTTGTGCCGTAGCTTGAGAGCAAGGAGCCGATCACCAGATACCAGCCATCGACCAGCACGAAGAAGATCAGCTTGAAGGGCATGGCCAGCATCATCGGCGGCAGCATCATCATGCCCATCGACATCAGGACCGAGGCGATCACCATGTCGATCACCACGAAGGGCAGGAAGATCAGGAAGCCGATTTCGAAGGCGCGGCGCAGTTCGCTGATCATGAAGGCCGGGATCAGGGCCTGGGTCGAGACATCGGAGGGCTGCGCGGCGGTTTCCTTGTTGAAGGACATGAACAGCTCCAGGTCCTTGTCGCGGACATGGGCGAGCATGAAGGTGCGGAAGGGGGCGACCGTGCGGGTGAAGGCCTCTTCTTCGCTGATCTGTTCCTGGATCAACGGCGACAGCCCCTGATCCCAGGCCTGTTGGAAGGTCGGGGCCATGATGAAGAAGGTCATGAACAGGGCGAGGCTGACCATCACCATGTTGGGCGGCGTCGATTGGGTGGCCAGGGCCTGACGCAGGATCGACAGCACGACGACGATCCGGGTGAAGCTTGTGACCATGATCAGCAGCCCGGGGGCGACGCTGAGCACGGTGAGCAGGCCGACCAACTGGATGATCCGCGCCGTGGTCGAGCCGCCGCCCGTGCCGAGATCGACATTGACCGATTGGGCCATCGCCTCGCCGGCCAAACTCGACAGCAGGCAAAGACCAAGGCCAAGGCCAAGCGCGAGCGCGCCCCGGCGCATCCACGCCCATCGGTTCGGCGGCGTGCCCGGCTGGGAAAGGGCGGTCATGACGGGCTCCGCCCCGGGGGAAGATCGGGGGTGTCGGCGGCGCCGCGCTCGCCAAGCAGGCGGGCGAAGGCCGAAGGGCCCGATGGCGCCGGGGCCTTGGTCAGGCCCGATCCGACGGCATCGCCGGGGCCGGCGTCACTCTCAAACGATGATCCGGGAAACGATGATCCGGCGGTGATGGTTTCAATGACCACGTCGGTGGCCCCTCCAACAAGCAACAGGTGTTCCACGCCGTCGCGGCGCACGAGAACAAGCCGGCGTTTGGGATCAAGCGCCGTGGCTTCGACCACGCTGAGCCGGCGACCGCCGCGACGGCTGCGCCCCATCATCCCGCCACCGGCGCGGCGCAGCAGATAGGCGAGGGCGAAGATCAGGCCAAGGACGAAAACCAGGGCCAGGACGAAGCGAAGGTAACTGTCCATATCCATGGGGTCAGCGATCCTCGGCCGTCGTCGGGTCCGCGGCGGGTGGATCTTCGGACGACTCCTCCGCCGGTTCCTCGAACGGGGCCGGTTCCGCCGTCATCGGTGGCAGGGAAGGAATGCGGTCATAGGCGCGCACGGCCTTGCGCGGCACCGCCTGATGGGGGTCGACCAGAACCGGCGCGGCGCCGCCGGGCGGGGGGGCGATGGGGGCGAGGACGGTCGCCCTGTCGGGTGCGCCTTCGCCCATGGCGTCGAGCAGGCGGTCAAAGCGCAGGCGCAGGGCCTCTTCAAGCAGATCGAGGCCGCGGATCAGCGAGTCCAGAGGATCGAGAAACCGCCGTCCCTGATCGCGGGGCAGGGCGGCGATCGCCTTGCACAGCACGGCGACCTTGCCTTCCAGCGCCGCCAGATCGACGGCACGGCCATCGTTCACAAGGCGCAGCGCCGTCGCCACGACCGAAGCGGTCTTTTCCAGGTCGCTGGCGAGATCGTCCGGACCCCGGAGGTCGGTGGTCATCAAGGCTGCTCCGCTGCGGTTATCAAGGCTGCTCCGCCGCCAGGGGCGCCTCGGGCTGGCTTTCGGCGGCCTGTCGGTTGGCGCGATAGACATAGGCGAGGATTTCGGCGACGGCGACGAAGGCCTCGACGGGAATTTCCGAGTCCAGATCGACGGCGGACAGAACACGGGCGAGATCGGCGTCCTGGCGGACCTTGACCCCATGGGCGAAGGCCAGGGCGATGATCTGGTCGGCCACCGCTCCCCGTCCCGTCGCGATCACCCGGGGGGGAGGCGCGCCATCAACGGGCTCATAGGCCAGGGCGATGGCCAGCGATTCGTCGGGTTTGCCCCTCTCGCGGTCGCTTCCGCCCGCGGGCCGGCCGCCCCCTTTTGTCTGATCGCTGGTCGCCAACGGACTCTCCCGCCGTCCGGTGCCTTCGCCTCTACTATGATCTCCGGCCATTAACAAGGCATTAAGAGGGGCCGCGGGAGAGGCGTCCTGCCGGAGGTCGCGGGGCGGACTTTACGCTTTGTTAAGTGCATATGGCAGATAGTCTTGGTCACTTGGCTGGGCTTGATGGCAAGGCTTGGCCCGGGTGGATGGAACCCGCGGAGCGGACGGATCGCAATGGACATCAGCAAGCTCGCGATATTCAAGATGGCGAAGATGCGCCTGGACTGGTCCGCCCAGCGCCAGAAGGTGCTGTCGGAGAATATCGCCAATGCCGACACGCCTAATTACCGCTCCCATGACCTCAAAAGCCTGAACTTCAAGAATCTGGCGATGAGCGAGGCGTCGAAGGTGGCGATGGTGCGCACCGACGCCGGTCACCTAGCCCCCGGCATTCCCGAACCCGGCCCCTACCGCGAGGTCACCGAGCGCTTCCCCTATGAAAGCGCCGCCGATGGCAACGAGGTGGTGCTGGAGGAGCAGATGAGCGCGCTCAGCGACACCAAGAACCAGTACAACCTGTCGATCGAGCTGGTTAAAAAGCACCTCAACATGATCAAGATCGCCACCCGCGCCGGCCGTTAAGCCCGAGAGCGAGGCGCCTGAGGAGGCATGTCCATGGACGAGTTGAAACAAACAGCCGCGATCGCCACCTCGGGTCTCAAGGCCCAGACCGAACGCTTGCGCACCATTGCCCAGAACATGGCCAACGCCGATTCCATGGCCGAACGCCAGGGCGAGGATCCCTATCGTCGCCGCGTCGTCACCTTCAAATCGGTGATGGACCGCGAAGTCGGGGCCGAAATGGTCCGCACCGGCCGGGTCCGCGAAGATATGAGCGCCTTCACGCGCAAATACGATCCAAGCCATCCCGGCGCCGACGCCGAGGGCTATGTGCTGGCCCCCAACGTCAACCCGATGGTCGAGATGATGGATATGCGCGAGGCCCAGCGGTCTTACGAAGCCAATCTCAACGTCATTACCGCCACCCGCGAGATGACCCGCAACACCCTTGAATTGCTGCGCTCGTAATTAGGGGCGGTTTCGTCCGTCCTCCCCCGTACCCCTCGGAGAGTCCCATGGCCGTCGATTTCGCCAGTGCCGTTTCCGCCTATAAGTCCGCGTCGCGCATCGGCGGCGCGGAGATGACCGGGGGGCTTCTTCCGTCCGGCCAGCCCGAGGGCCCGAGCTTCGCCAGCATGGTCAAGGGCGCGATCGATGACACCATCACCGCCGGCCGCCAGGGCGAGGCGCAAAGCCGCTTGGCCATCGAGGGCAAGGCCGATCTGCGCGATGTGGTGATGGCGGTCAATAACGCCGAAAGCACCTTGCAGACCGTGGTCGCCGTGCGCGACAAAGTGGTCAACGCCTATGAGACCATTCTGCGCATGCCGATCTGAGGCGCGGCGGCCGGGGCTTTTCCCGGGCGGGTCCGGGCCGGGGAAGGCGGGCATGGCAAAGCGGGGAGACGGCCGGTGAACGAAGGCATGATCATGGATGTGGCGCGCGACGCCATCTTGACCATGCTCATCATCTCGGCGCCGCCCTTGCTTGCCGGGATGGTCATCGGCCTGATCATCGCGCTGTTTCAGACGCTGACGCAGATCCAGGAAATGACCCTGGTCTTCGTTCCCAAGATCGTCGTCGTCTTCGCCTCGTTGCTGCTGACCCTGCCATGGATGGTGCGTCAGGCCTCGGAGTTCATGGAGCGGCTGATGGATATCGTCACCACCCTTGATTAGGGGGCGGGGCGCGGCCGGGGCCGACCACAGAGCGGCAATCATGCGGAAAAAGAATGGGAATTTTCCGCATGATTGCCGCTCTAATCTATTGAATCTAGATCAAAGAGTCTGGGTTAAACGATTCCCCCTTTAAGAGGATCTCGGTTAACGCAGTGTGATCTAGTCGCGGGGACGCCGTGCTCGACGCTTTTTTAAACCAGAACCTTTTTCATTTTCTGCTGGTCTTCGTGCGGCTGGGCACGGCCATGCTGGTTCTGCCCGGGCTGTCGTCCACCTATGTTTCGGTCAATATCCGCATCCTGCTGGCCGTGACCATTACCCTGGTCGCCCTGCCAACGGTGGGAGCGGCCCTGCCGCCCGCTCCCGATAACACGGCTTTCCTGGTGCTGCTGATCGCCGTCGAGGCGACGATCGGGGTGTTTTTGGGCATGATGGCGCAGTTCCTGCTGGTGCCGGTCAGTTTCGCCGGCAATATCATGGGCTTTTCCACCGGCCTGATGATGGCCCAGGCCTTCGATCCGACCACCGCCCAGCAAAGCGCCCTGATCGCCGGCTTTCTGGGCGAGGTGGCGATGGTGATGGTCTTCGTCACCGGCATGCACCATTTGATGATCGAGGCGGTGGTCAACAGCTACGACGCCTTTCCCCCGGGCCAGATGCCCGATACTGGGGATATGGTGCAGCTGCTGGTCACCATCTTGTCCTCGGGCTTTCGCCTGGGGCTGCAGCTGGCCGCCCCCTTCATCATCTATGCCATCATCTTCAATGCCACGCTGGGGGTGATCGCCCGGCTGATGCCCCAGCTCAATGTGCTGTTCGTGGCCATGCCCGCCCAGATCCTGTTCGGTTTGGCCCTGTTGATGACCACCGTGCCCTTCCTGATCTATTCTTTCCTGGGGCATTTCGAGCGCGGGCTGATCAATCTGGCGATGCCTTGAGACGCCTTAAGGCGTCTTGAAGGGGAGCCGCGTTTCCTGAGACCAGCCACGAAAGGGCGTCATGGCCGACGACGACAAGGACTCCAAGACCGAGGACCCCAGTTCGCGCAAGCTTGGCAAAGCTCGCGAAGACGGTCAGGTCGCGCAGTCCCAGGAGGTCAAAAGCTTTCTGATGCTGGGCGGCGCCTTGTTCATGGTCGCCGTGATGGGCGGCTGGATCGCCGACAAGGTGGCGCTGCGGGTCCGCGTTTTTCTTGAGCAACCCGACACCTTCCATCTGGATGCCGTGGGCCTGCGCGATCTGCTGGCCCGGCTGCTGCTTGATATCGGGCTGGTGCTGGCGATGCCGATCGCCATGTTCATCGTGCTGGCGATTTTGGGGGGCGTTGGGCAGTTCGGCCTGATCTTTTCGGCCAAGAAGATAACCCCGGAATTGCAGAAGATCAGCCCGCTCGCCGGCTTCAAGCGGCTGTTTTCGGTGCGCGCCCTGGTCGAAGGCGTCAAGGGCATCGTCAAGGTGGTGGTGGTCAGCGCCATCGTCGCCGCCTTGATGCTGCCCCGGCTGCGCACGCCCGAGCTGTTCATGGACCAGGATATCCTGGTCACCCTGGGGCAAATCCACCGGCTTCTGGTGGTTTTGCTGATCTCGGTGGTCACCATCGTCGGCGCCATCGCCGCCGCCGATTTCGCCTTTCAGAAGTACAAGCACATCGAAGAACTGAAGATGACCAAGCAGGAGGTCAAGGACGAGCATAAGAACGCCGAAGGCGATCCGCAGATCAAAAGCAAGATCCGCCAGCTGCGCATGCGCCGCGCCCGCGAAAGGATGATGGCCCGCGTGCCCGAGGCCAGCGTTGTCATCACCAACCCGACCCACTTCGCCGTGGCCTTGAAATACGATATGGACATGATGTCGGCGCCGGTGCTGGTCGCCAAAGGCCAGGACTTCATCGCGCTCAAGATCCGCGAAGTCGCCGAGGAGAACGAGGTGCCCATCGTTGAAAACCCGCCGCTTGCCCGGGCCTTGTTCGCCGCCGTCGAGATCGATCATGAAATTCCCCCCGACCACTACAAGGCGGTGGCCGAGGTGATCGGCTATGTCATGCGCCTGAAGAAGGCGACGAAGAGATAGCATGAGTGACGCGGTGCTGATTCGCGAGCCGGCCCTGTGGGGGCTGGGGGCGGGCCTGGGCGGGGCGCTGGCGGGCGGCTTGTGGTCGGCCCTGGGCGAATTGCCGGTGGCCGGCTGGGTGGCGGCGATCGGTGCCACCATCGCCCTGGGATCGCTGGCCGCCCTGCTGCGCCGCTTCGCCCAATGGGGCGAGGCCGCCGCCCGCGGCGGGGCCGCCGCCGCCTTGCTTGATATCGAAGACGGCCCGCGCCTGCTGATCGGCGCCGATGGCGGGGCGCGCTACGCCAATTCCCAGGCCAGAACCCTGTGGGGCGGCCACCCGCCGCTGGCCCATCTGCGCCAGCGTCTGCATGGCGACATGATGGCCGCCGATGCCCTGGGGCGCTTGGAGGAGGCGGCGCGCATCGGTCTGCGCGAGGAGGTCGACCTGCCGTTGCGCGATCCCGAAGGCTATAGCGGCGAGCCCGAATGGGTGCGGGTGATGGTGGCGCCCGGCCGCGAACCGGGCAGTCGCTTGTGGTCGTGCCGCGATGTCACGGCGCGCCGCGCCATCGACGAGGTTTTGCTGCGTGAGCGCGAGGAACTGGCCGATTTCCTTTATTTCCTGCCCGTTGGCCTTTATTCGGCCGATACGGATGGCCGGTTGCGCTACGCCAATCAGGTTTTCGCCCAATGGCTGGGCCGCGATACCGACGCCATGGTCGGCCTGGATATCGACGCGGTGATGGAAGGCCCGGCCCCCGAACCCGATGGGGCCTGGGAGGGCCGCCTGCGCTTTCTTCCCGTCGACGAGCCGGCTTTTGACGCCGAGGTGCGCCAATCGACCTTTGATGACGCCGGCCAGCTACGCACCCGATCGGTGGTGGTGCGTCTGCCCGCCGGCGAGGCCGCGCCGACGGCGGGCGAGGGCGGCTGGCTGCGTCGGCGGCCCTGGCTGTTCGACGGCGCCCCGGTGGGGATCGTGCTGACCGACCCGGAAGGGGCGATCACCGATTGCAACGCCTCGTTCCTGGCGATGGTCGGGCTGGAGGCGGCCGATGTCTTTGACCGGCCGCTGGCCGATCTGGCGGCGCGCAACGACCGCGAGGACCTGCGGGCGCTGGTCGACAAGGTGGTGGGCGGCGGCACCGCCCAGGCCGATATCCGCCTGGTGCGCGGCGAACGCGAGGTGGCCGTCGGCGTGTTCTTGTCGCCGATGACCAGCCTGAGCGGCCGCCCCGGCGATCCGCCCGATGGCGCGGTCGCCCATCTGATCGACACCACCGAGCAAAAGAACCTGGAGCAGCAGTTCGCCCAGGCCCAGAAGATGCAGGCGATGGGCCAGCTCGCCGGGGGCGTCGCCCATGATTTCAACAATCTGCTGACGGCGATGATCGGCTTTTCCGATTTGCTGTTGCAACGCCACGGCATCGGCGATCCCAGTTTCGCCGATATCATGCAGATCAAGCAAAACGCCAATCGCGCCGCCAATCTGGTGCGCCAGCTTCTCGCCTTCTCGCGCCGCCAGCCCTTGCGGCCGCGCTTGCTCAATGTGACCGACGCGCTGTCGGAGCTGTCGCATCTGCTGCGCCGCCTGCTTGGCGAGAGGGTGGTCCTGAAGCTCGCCCACGGCCGCGAACCCGTCCATATCCGCGTCGATCCCGGCCAGTTCGATCAGGTCATCATCAATCTGGCGGTCAATGCCCGCGACGCCATGCCCGGCGGCGGGCAACTGACCATCTCGACCCGGCGCGAGGCGGTCGAGACCGAGATGAACCAGGGGACCGAGGCGGTGCCGCCCGGGGATTACGTGGTCATTGATGTCGTCGATACCGGCACCGGCATCACCCGCGAGAACCTTGGTCGGCTGTTCGAGCCGTTCTTCACCACCAAATCGGAAGGAACGGCGGGAGCGGGGACCGGGCTTGGGCTGTCAACCGTTTACGGCATCGTCCGCCAGACCGAGGGCTTCATCTTCGTCGAATCGACCCTGGGCGAGGGGGCGACCTTCACCATCTATCTGCCGCGCCACGAGCCGCCCGTCGAGGTCGCCGGAGCGGGCGCCGGCGGGGCCGAGGGCGGAGTGGGGCCGGGCGACGGCGCGCCGGGCGGGGGCGGCGAGGAAGGGGGCGAGGCCCGCGACCTGACGGGCAAGGAGACCATCTTGCTGGTCGAGGACGAGGACGCCGTGCGGGTGTTCGGATCGCGGGCCCTGCGCAACAAGGGCTATACGGTGCTCGAAGCCCGCTCGGGCGAAGGCGCGCTGGATGTGCTCGAGGACGGTGCCGAGATCGACCTGCTGATCACCGATATGGTGATGCCGGGCATGGATGGGGCCACCCTGGCCGGCCGGGTGCGCGAGGCGCGGCCCGATCTGAAGATCATCCTGATTTCGGGCTATTCCGAGGATGTCATTCGCGGCGATATCGTCAACCAGCCCGATACCCACTTCCTGCCCAAGCCGTTCAGCCTGAAAGCCCTGGCCGAAAAGGTCCGCGAGGTTCTGGCGTGAACGGTGATCTTGTTCTGTTCTATTTTGCCCCTTGAATGCGAGAACAAAAAGAGTACGTTTGAGCATGGTTGCGCGTGCGGGCGCGGCCATGGGATAACGGAGGCCCGAAATGTCGCAGAGCGTCTTGCGTCTGGTGGATAAGGATACGATGGACAAGCAAAAGGCTTTGGAAGCGGCTGTGGGCCAGATCGAGCGCGCCTTTGGCAAGGGCTCGATCATGAAACTCGGCCAGCGCGGCAGTGTCGTCGACATCGAGTCGATCAGCACCGGATCCCTGGGCCTGGATATCGCCCTGGGCATCGGCGGTCTGCCGCGCGGGCGCATCGTCGAGATCTACGGGCCCGAAAGCTCGGGCAAGACCACGCTCGCCCTGCATGTGGTGGCCGAGGCGCAGAAGAAGGGCGGTCAATGCGCCTTCGTCGACGCCGAGCACGCCTTCGATCCGCTCTATGCCCGCAAGCTTGGCGTCAGCCTTGATGACCTGCTGGTGTCCCAGCCCGACACCGGCGAACAGGCCCTGGAAATCGCCGATACCCTGGTGCGGTCGGGCGCCATCGATGTGCTGGTGATTGACTCGGTGGCGGCGCTGGTGCCCAAGGCCGAACTGGAAGGCGATATGGGCGATTCCCATGTCGGCCTGCAGGCGCGGTTGATGAGCCAAGCCCTGCGCAAGCTGACCGGCACGGTCTCGCGCTCCAACACCTTGATTATCTTCATCAACCAGATCCGCATGAAGATCGGCGTGATGTTCGGCAACCCCGAAACCACCACCGGCGGCAATGCGCTGAAGTTCTACGCCTCGGTCCGTCTCGACATCCGCCGCATCGGCGCGGTGAAGGACAAGGAGGAGGTCGTCGGCAACCAGACGCGGGTCAAGGTGGTCAAGAACAAGGTCGCCCCGCCGTTCAAGGTGGTCGAATTCGACATCATGTATGGCGAGGGCATCTCCAAGCTAGGCGAGATGCTCGACCTGGGGGTGAAGGCCAATATCATCGAGAAGTCGGGGGCGTGGTTCTCGTATAATTCCACCCGCATCGGCCAGGGCCGCGAGAACGCCAAGCAGTTCCTGCGCGACAATCCGGCGATGGCCGAGGAAATCGAAAACGCCGTGCGCGCCAATGCCGGGCTGATCGCCGAGGAGATGATCGGCGGTCCGGGCGGCGAGGATGACGACGCCGGTGGCGCCGCCGGAGTCGGCGACGAAGCCTGACGCCCGCTTTTCGTGTTCTTCCCCCCGGTGGTGAACCGGGGGGAGGCGAAACGTCCCCCATCCAGGCCTTTCTTTCGCCTTTTCCCCTTGTCGGAGGGGGCTTTGCGCCGTTACATCATCGCCCTGGAGGGGGCGGTGCGCCCGGCGCGGTTGGCGCGGTCAACGGCCTTCCCCCGATTCGGGCCCTGATTTCGGCCCCGATTTTGACCCGGTCCACGATGGGACCCGGGACTTAAACTTTGGCTTGGATGGATCGCCCATGAGCACCACGTCGGAAATCCGCAGGACGTTCCTCGATTTCTTCGTCAAGAACGGACATCAAGAGGTGGCCTCAAGCCCGCTGGTGCCGCTCAACGACCCGACATTGATGTTCACCAACGCCGGCATGGTCCAGTTCAAGAACGTCTTCACCGGCGCCGAAACCCGGCCCTATCACCGGGCGACGACCTCGCAGAAATGCGTGCGCGCCGGCGGCAAGCACAATGACCTCGATAACGTCGGCTATACGGCGCGCCACCATACCTTCTTTGAAATGCTGGGCAATTTCTCGTTCGGCGATTATTTCAAGGAACAGGCGATCGATTTCGCTTGGCGGCTGATCACCGAGGAATACGCCCTGCCCAAGGACCGCTTGCTGGTCACCGTCCATACCTCCGACGAGGACGCCGCCGGGCTGTGGCGCAAGGTCGCCGGTCTGCCCGACGAGCGCATCATCCGCATTCCGACCAATGATAACTTCTGGGCGATGGGCGATACCGGCCCCTGCGGCCCCTGTTCGGAGATCTTCTTCGACCATGGCCCCAAGGTCGCCGGCGGCCCGCCGGGCAGCGCCGATGAGAACGGCGACCGCTTCATCGAGATCTGGAATCTGGTGTTCATGCAGTTCGAGCAGCTGACGGTGGATCAGCGGGTCGCGCTGCCCCGGCCGTCGATCGATACGGGCATGGGGTTGGAACGGGTGGCCGCCGTTCTGCAAGGCAAGCACGACAACTACGACATCGACCTGATGCGCGCCCTGATCGAGGCGATCGCCAGCGCGGCGGGCACCGATCCCGATGGTCCGCACAAGGTTTCCCACCGGGTGATCGCCGATCACCTGCGCTCGGCTTGCTTCCTGATCGCCGATGGCGTGCTGCCCAGCAACGAGGGTCGCGGCTATGTGCTGCGCCGGATCATGCGCCGGGCGATGCGTCACGCCCATATGATGGGCTGCGTCGATCCGTTGATGTTCAAGCTGGTGCCGGCGCTCAACCGCGAGATGGCCGACCAGTTCCCCGAGCTCAATCGGGCCAACGCCCTGATCACCGAAACCCTGAAGCTCGAGGAAACCCGCTTCAAGCAGATGCTCGATCGCGGGCTGAAGCTGCTGGCCGAGGAAACCGGCGATCTGGCGAGCGGCGACAGCCTGCCCGGCCCGGTCGCCTTCAAGTTGTATGACACCTATGGCTTCCCGCTCGATCTGACCCAGGACGCCCTGCGGCCGCGCGGCATCGGCGTTGATACCGCCGGCTTCGACGCGGCGATGGCCCGCCAGCGCGAGGATGCGCGCAAAAGCTGGACCGGCTCGGGCGACCATGCGACCGAGGCGGTGTGGTTCGATATCCGCGACCGGGTCGGCGCCAGCGAATTCCTCGGCTATACCAGCACCGACGCCGAAGGCGCGATCGTCGCCCTGGTCGTTGACGGCAAGGTGGTGGAAAGCGCGCCCGCCGATACCGAGGTGGCGGTGATCGCCAATCAGACGCCGTTCTATGGCGAATCCGGCGGCCAGATGGGCGATGCCGGCGAGATCCGTCTGGCCGAGGGCGGCAAGGTCGTTGTCCGCGACACCGCTAAGAAGCTGGGCGCGCTGCATGTCCATATCGGCCGCGTCGAGGGGGCGACGATCCGCGTCGGTCAGGCCGCCCGCTTCGTTGTCGATACCGAGCGCCGCGACGCCCTGCGCAGCCACCATTCGGCCACCCATCTGCTGCACGAGGCCCTGCGCCGGCGTTTGGGCGAGCATGTGACCCAGAAGGGCTCGCTGGTCGCCCCCGATCGCCTGCGCTTTGATATCAGCCATCCCAAGCCGCTGTCGGCGGCCGAGATCCGCGTGGTCGAGGACGACGTCAACCGCGAGATCCGCGCCAACGCCGAAATCACCACCCAGATCATGGACCCCGATTCGGCGATCGAAGCCGGGGCGATGGCGCTGTTTGGCGAGAAATACGGCGAGGAGGTGCGCGTGGTGTCGATGGGCCGGCGCGAGCCCGGCGCCAACCGGCCGTTCTCGGTCGAGCTGTGCGGCGGCACCCATGCCCGGCGCACCGGCGACATCGGCTTTTTCAAGATCATCGGCGAGGGCGCCGTGGCTTCGGGCGTGCGCCGGATCGAGGCGGTCACCGGTCAGGCGGCTTTCGAGCATATCGAGGCCCAGGATGATCTGGTCAGTGGCGCGGCGCAGCTTTTGAAGGTGACTCCCGCCGATCTGCCGGGCCGCATCCAGGCCCTGCTCGATGACCGGCGCAGGCTGGAGCGCGACTTGGCCGACGCCCGGCGCAAGCTGGCCACCGGCGGCGGTGGCGCCGCCGCCCCGGCCGTGGTCGAGATCAACGGCGTCAAATGGGTCGGCCGCCTGCTGGAAGACGTTCCGGCCAAGGACCTGAAGGGCATGGTCGACGAGGTGAAGAAGCAACTTGGCTCGGGCGTCGTCGCCCTGATCGCCGTGGCCGACGGCAAGGCCTCGCTGGTGGTCGGCGTCACCGAGGATCTGGTCGGGCGCTTCGATGCCGTCGCCCTGGTGCGCGCCGGGGCCGGGGCGATCGGCGGCAAGGGCGGCGGCGGCCGCCCCGACATGGCCCAGGCCGGGGGCCCCGATGGCGCCCAGGCCGGCGCGGCCCTGGCGGCGATCGAGGCGGCTTTGGCCGGCTGATCGCGCCGCCTTAGCGGTCGAAAAGAAAGCTTGAAAACGGGCGGGGAGGGTCGCGGGACCTTCCCCGCCCGGACTTTTTGCGCCCCCCTTTGGACTTTTTGTGCACTGCACAAAAGTGGCTTGACAGGGCGCTGGGACGCGCTACATTAGTCTCATGTTGCGGCGCACAATAAACCGAGACGCGCCGCTCTGGAAGCCCCGGCTTCGCCGGGATAAGGCGCGTTCCAAGAAACGGAGGATCCTGTGATGGTCAATGGCTACGAAGACATCGTGAAGTTCAATAAGGATAATCTTGACGCCGCGGTCACCGCCGGCTCCACCTTCGCCAAGGGTGTGGAAGAACTGTCCCGTGAGTATTTCGGCTTCGCCGCCAAGTCGTTCGACAGCGTGCTGGAAGCCGGCAAGGCCCTGGCCAGCGTCAAGTCGCCGGCCGAAGCCGCCGCTTTGCAGACCAAGCTGATCCGCGACAACTGGGAAGCCGCCTTGGTCCAGTCGCGCAAGGTTTCCGAGATGTCGACCGTGCTGCTCAAGGGCGCCTTCGAGCCCGTCACCACCCGGGCCAAGGCCGCACTCAATACGGTCGCCAAGGCCGCCTGATTTTTTCTTCTCATCGAACCGTCCGCTTCGGGCCGCCTTTCGCAAGAAGGGCGGCCCGATCGCTTTTGGCGGCATGGAGGGGGGAGGCGCTGCCGGCGATAAAGCCAAGGCCGCTCTGTGCCAAGGATAAGCGGGCGATCGCGGGTACGCTTTAAGCGGGCAGGGGCGCGGGGTGGCTTTGGGCGAGCGTCAGGGCGCTGTGGCGGGCGATCTCGAAGGCCCGGCCGTCGCTTTGAATATGGGCGATGGTCAGGGCGCCAACCACCAGCAGGCCCATCTGCGCCGCGGCGACCGCGTCGATGCCGACGCGTTGGCTGGCGGCATCAAGCAAGGTGGTCAGCGATTGGATCTGGGCGGCGGCGGCGCGGTGGATCGGATGATCGCTCGCGCCGAATTCGCCCGCCGCATGAATGGGCAAGAACCCCTGGAAGCGGATTTCCTGAAGGGTTTGGCCCCTTTGCCAAGCGGCCAGACCGTCGAAGAGGGTTTCGATGGTCGGCCCGGGGGTGGCGGGGCAGGCGGCCAGACGCTCTTCCAGCCAGTGGCGGAACACCAGCCAATGACGGTCGAGCGCGGCGAGGATCAGGTCGTCCTTGGAGCGGAAGTGGCGGTAGAGGGTCATCTTGGCCACCCCGGCCTCGGCTAGGATCCGATCGATACCAGTCGCATGAAACCCTTCGGAGGCGAAGAGGGTGATGGCGGTCTCGATCAGACGCTCGCGCGGTTTCACCTGCAATGCCGCCTCCGTCTGAAAAGGATGCCCGCCCGTACCTTGGGCGGTCTACAGTCTTAAAGCTAATACATCCCTTCCGCTATGACTAGAGCCTTTTGCATCTGTCTTGTTTCGTCGGCAAAATGGTCGCGGCTTAGTCGGGGTTGCGCGGCGCGCTTGCCTCGTTCCAGGCCGCGGCGCGGGCGTCGTCTTCGGCCTTGGCGTCGACCCACCGCGGTCCCTCGGCGGTTTCCTCTTTTTTCCAGAAGGGCGCCTTGGTCTTGAGCCAGTCCATCAGAAAGGCGCAGGCGGCGAAGGCGGCTTCGCGGTGCGAGGACGCGGTGCAGACCAGCACGATGCGCGCGCCCGGCTCCAGCCGGCCGAAGCGGTGGATGATCAGGCTATCGGTCAGCGGCCAGCGGGCCAGCGCCTCGGCCTCGATGGCGGCCAGGGCGCGCTCGGTCATGCCGGGGTAGTGTTCCAGGGTCATCGCCCCGATCAGCGGACCATCCTCCCCCTCGCGGCCGCGCACCAGCCCGCAGAAGCTGGCCACCGCCCCGGCGCCCTTGAGGGCGGCTTGGCGCTCGAAGCGGGCGATCTCGGCGGCGCTGTCGAAATCGGCGCTTTGGACGTGAACGGCCATCGCCTCAGCCCCCGGTCAGCGGCGGGAAGAACGCCACTTCATCGCTGGCGGTCAAAGGCGTCTCGGGGGTGGCGAGGTCTTGATTGACCGCGGCGCGCAGGCGGCGGGGGTCGGAAAACGCTTCCGCATAGCCGGCGCCGCGCCCGGCCTGCCACAGGGCGAGGTCGCCCAAGGTGGTGACGCCGGGCGGCAGGGATAGGGTTTCCTCGTCCAGGCCGACGGTCTCGCGCACCCAGGCGAAATAGAGCAGTTTCATGGGAGGTGTGTCCTTTGGTCATGGGGCCCGCCCCGGCGAGCGCGAAGCCCAGAGAAAATCCCCTGGAGCGGCGAGCGCGAGATCTGGTCCCCGCTCACCGCGTCACGATTAGGAGGCGGTCCAGGTCCCCGACTTGCCGCCGGTTTTGGACAGCAGCCGGATATCGGTCAGGCGCATGCCCTTATCGACGGCCTTGCACATGTCATAAACCGTGAGTCCGGCGACGGCGACGGCGGTCAGCGCCTCCATCTCGACGCCGGTCCGCCCGCGCAGGGCGCAGGTGGCGGTGATCACCACCCGGTCATGGTCGGGGTCGGGGGTCAGCTCGACGGCGACCTTGGTCAGGGCCAAAGGATGGCACAGCGGGATCAGATCGGGGGTGCGCTTGGCGCCCATGATGCCGGCCAACTGGGCCACGCTCAGCACGTCGCCCTTTTTCAGGCCGCGCTCGATGATGGCGCGCAGGGTGGCCGGCGCCATTTCCACGCAGCCGCCGGCCACGGCCACCCGTTCGGTCTCATCCTTGGCCGAGACATCGACCATCACGGCGTTGCCCGCCGTATCGAAATGGGTCAGCCCGTCGGCAGTGGCGGGGGCGGGGTCCGTCATCGGGGAAACTCCTGTGGTCGAAACTCCAGCACCGGCGGGGCGGCTCAGGGATGTGTCCGCGCCATCCGGCGGGCGAGGCGGGTGGTGGCAAGGCCGCGGATCTGGGCCAGATCCTCGGGCGTATTGACGTTGAGGAAGGGATCCTCGGGCCCCAGGTCGTCGAAGGCGACGGCGATCGAGCCGGCTTCTTCGAGCAGGGCGCGCAAGGCGCCGCCGCCGTCGCGGCACAGCCGGGCGGCGATCGCCGCCACCCGTCCGCCCACCGGCCACAGCGCCACGGCGTTGTGGCGGCGGCCGGCGAAGCTGGCGACGGCGACGGGCGGGTCCCGGGGATCGGCGGTGGCGGCGGCCTGATCAAGGGCCCGGGTCAGGCGTTCGGCCAAATCGGCGGGGGGGAAGGGGGTATCGACGGGCAGGGTCAGCAGGCGCTTGGCCCCCCGAGTCTCGGCCCAGTCGAGCAGGGCGGCGACGGCGGCCAGCGGGCCCAGGCGCGGGCCCGGCCCGTCGCCGACCTGGGGCAGGCCGAGCACGGCGAGCGCCGGATCGGGGGCGTGAACCGACAGCGCCACCACGTCCACGCTCCGCCGCACCGAATCAAGGGCCCAGGCGGCCATCGGCTGACCGGCGATCGGCACCAGGGCCTTGCTGACGCCGCCCAGGCGTTTGCCCTCGCCCCCGGCCAGCAGGCCGCAGGCGATGTCAGTCCTTGCCGGCAAGGGAGCCCCACAGGTCGTATTCATCGGCATGCTCGATGAGCACGGGCACGATATCGCCCGGGGCGAGGCTGGTTTCGCCGTTGAGGAACAGGCTGCCGTCGATCTCGGGGGCGTCGCCCTTGGTCCGGCCGATGGCGCCTTCCTCGTCGACTTCGTCGATGATCGCCTCGATCACCGTTCCGACCTTTTGGGCCAGACGGCGCTCGCTGATCTCCTGCTGGGCGGCCATGAAGCGGTGCCAGCGCTCCTCCTTGACCTCTTCGGGAACGGCATCGGCCAGGGCATTGGCCTTGGCCCCGGCCACCGCCTCGTATTTGAAGCAGCCGACGCGGTCGAGTTCGGCTTCGCCCATCCAGTCGAGCAACTGCTGGAAATCGTCCTCGGTTTCGCCGGGGAAGCCGACGATGAAGGTCGAGCGCAGCGCGATATCGGGGCAGATCGTCCGCCAGCGGCGGATGCGCTCGAGCGTGCGGTCCTGGGCGGCCGGGCGCTTCATCGCCTCAAGGATCTTCGGGCTGGCGTGCTGGAAGGGGATATCCAGATAGGGCAGGATCTTGCCCTCGGCCATCAGCGGGATGATCTCGTCGACGAAGGGATAGGGATAGACATAGTGCAGACGCACCCAGATCCCCAGTTCGCCCAGGGCGCTACACAGCTCGGTCATGCGGGCCTTGACCGGCGCGCCGTGCCAGGGGCTTTCGCCGTGGCGCAGATCGACGCCATAGGCGCTGGTGTCCTGGCTGATCACCAGCAACTCGCGCACCCCGGCCTCGGCCAGCTTCTCGGCCTCCATCAGCACCTTGGAGGCTGGGCGGCTGACCAGTTTGCCGCGCAGATCGGGGATGATGCAGAAGGTGCAGCCGTGATTGCAGCCTTCCGAGATCTTCAGATAGGCGTAATGGCGGGGCGTCAAGCGGATGCCCTCGGCCGGCACCAGATCAAGATAGGGGTCATGGGCCGGCGGCGCCGCCTCGTGGACGGCGGCGACCACGCGCTCGTATTGCTGGGGTCCGGTGACCGCCAGAACGCCGGGATGGGCGCTGCGGATGGCGGCCTCGTCGCCGCCCATGCAGCCGGTCACGATCACCCGGCCGTTCTGGGCCATGGCCTCGCCAATCGCCTCCAGGCTTTCGGCCTTGGCCGAATCGAGGAAGCCGCAGGTATTGACGATCACCACATTGGCGTCGTCATAGGTGGGCGACACCTCATAGCCTTCCGCCCGCAGGCGGGTGAGGATGCGTTCGGAATCGACCAGGGCTTTGGGGCAGCCCAGGCTGACGATGCCCACCTTCTGAAGGTCTTTGTTCATGCTCTCTCGCGCGCGGGGGAAAGTTTTAAGCCCCCATATAGGCCAGACTCCTTCCAAAAAGCCAGACCGCTCGCCGCCCCGACGCGGTTAAAGACGATCAGGCGGGACAGAGGTCGGGGCTGGGGCGCGCCGGCGCCTGCGCGCCTTGGGCCGCCTCGGCCTCGTCGGGCCAATAATTGCGGCCGAAGCGGTTGGCGCGAAACAGCGGCAAGGGGATGTCTTCTTGGCGGATCAGGCCGCGATCGGGCAGGGCGCCTTCGACCAGCAGGTCGAGAACGGCGGTGATGCCCGAGGCGGTGGTGAGGCCGATGGCGCTCAGTTGGCGCCCGGCCACCGGCTTGCCGAAAATGCGGCTGATCAGGCTTTCCTCGATGAAGCGCCCCTGGCGCTGGCCGCGCGCCGTGACCAGCACCAGCACCATGTCCTGGGCGGTGATCGGCAGGCCGGCGTCGAGCAGCTCGCACAGCAGCTCCGGGCGGCGCGACAGCCCCAGATCATCAAGCAGCACCTTCATCAGCGCGCAATGGCCGGGATAGCGCACCGAGCGGTAATCAAGGGCGCGCAGCCGCCCGGCATAGGTCTCGCACAGGCTGCCCAGACCGCCCGAGGTATTGAAGGCCTCATAGGCCACGCCATCAAGCGAGAAGCTCTCCAGGCCGTCCATCGGCTGCACCGTCGTCAGCCGGCCATCGACGATGGCCTCGCAGGGGCGGAGATATTCATTGACCAGCCCCTGGGTGCTCCAGGAAAGGTTGTACTTGAGCCCGTTGGTGGGAAAACGCGGCAGGGCGCCGACGCGCAGACGCAAGGAGTCGAGGCTATCGAAACTCTGCGCCAGATCGTTGGCGGCGATCGAAATGAAGCCGGGCGCCAGACCGCATTGGGGAATGAAGGCGCTGGTCGCCCCCTCGGCCAGGGCCCTGACCTCGGCGGTCGAGGCCACGTCCTCGGTCAGATCGAGATAATGGGCGCCGGCGCGGCGCGCCGCCCGGGCGATGCCGACGGTTAAAAAAAACGGACAGGCGCTGAGGATAGCGAAGGCGCCGCCGGCCGCCGCCGCCACCGCGTCCTCGTCGCTGGCGTCGATCACCAGGGGGGTGACCCCGGGCAAGGCCGCGACCCCGGCCAAAGCCTGCGCGCTGCGATCGCCGACGACGATTTGATAATCGCCGCTTTCGCCCAAAAGGGTGGCGATGGCCTCGCCGATCTTACCGCCGCCGAGAAGAAGGATGCGCGTCATGGTCAAGACCCTCCGTGGTGATCGACTATTTCTTTAGGGAAGCACCCCTTCGTGTCGGACGGAACGCCATGGAACGTCGCCAGACCGGCGGTTTTTCCGACGAACCGTCGGTTTCATGGGTGGTTTCGTCGGTGCCTGGGGCCAGCCGGGCTTGGGTGATGGTAGGACATGGCCGATAAGAATGAAAATGCATGGCTTTCGCGCTTGACCTGATAACTCCTCTCATTACCATGCCCATTGCATGTTTATGGATAACCGTGCCGTTGGAGTATGGGGTTTGGGTGTTCTCAAGGGTGTGTCGCTGTGGACCGCGCGGGTGGCGGTGGTGGTGTTCGTCTGGGCCGCTGGCCTCGGTCCGGCCTTGGCCGATCCCGACTACAAGGGAATGGTCGATCGCATCGACGCTTTCTTGAGCGGCGCGGCGGAAAGCTACCGGGCGGGCGACGCCGAAACCGCCAAGACCAACGTCCAGCGCGCCTATTTCGAGGTTTTCGAGAACCTTGAAGGTCCTATTCGCGTCAATATCTCGGCCAAGGCCAGCTATGCCCTGGAGGCCGAATTCGGCGCCATTCGCAAGCTGGTGATGGCCGGCGCCCCGCCCGAGGAGGTCGCCGCCCGGACCACCGCCCAGATCGCGGCGATTCGCGCCGTGGTGCCGGTGCTCGAGGCCGGCTTCAAGATCAAGGCGCACCCGGCCGCCGGCGCCGAGGACGAGGCCGCCCCCAATCCGACTCCGGCCCTGCCGCAAACCATCGAACCCTATTGGCAGCGCGCCGTCGAGGCGATCGGCACCGATCTTTACGCCGCCGCCAGCGCCCTCGAGGCGGGAAAGCCCGATGAGGCCAAGGCGCTGATCACCCGCGCCCAGTTTAGCGGCTATAAGAACTCGCTGCTGGAAACCGCGGTCCGGCGCACGCTCTCCCAACGCCAGGACATCGCCTTCAACGCCGAATTCCAGCGCATCCTGGGTTTGGTCGACGCCGGCAAGCCGCCAAGGATGATCCGCGCCTCGGCCGATGTTCTGGTCGAGGAACTGACCGCCCTGCTGCCCGGCCTGCCGCTGGTCGGCATCGCCAAGGATCAGGCCGCCCCGGCCGCCGAGCCCGAGGCCGATTGGGCCCAAGTCGCCCGCGACGTCGCCACCCGCATCGATGGCGCCATCGCGATGGCCGGCGAAGGCAAGACCGGCGCCGCCGCCGGATCGATCCAAGACACCTATTTCGACGTGTTCGAGGCCAGCGGCATGGAAAGCCGCATCGGCGCCCGCGACACCGCCTTCAAGGCGCGGCTTGAGGCGCATTTCAGCAAGATCGCCGCCCTAATCAACCAGGGGGCCGATCAGGCGACGCTGAAGGCCGCCGCCGAGGCGATGGCCGTCGATATGAAGAAGGCCATCGAGATGCTGGGCGGCGGGTCGTCGTCGCCGACGGCGCTGTTCTTCTATGCCCTGCTGATCATCCTGCGCGAGGGGGTGGAGGCGATGCTGATCGTCACCGCCATCCTGACCTATCTGGTGAAAACCGGAAATCGCGACCGCCAGGGCACCATCGTCAACAGCGTTCTGGTCGCCTTGGCCTGCTCGGTGGTGACGGCGGTGCTGCTCAAGCTGGTCTTCCGCGCCTCGGCGGCCAGCCAGGAGGTTCTGGAAGGCGCCACCATGCTGGTCGCCGCCGTGATCTTGTTCACCATGAGCTACTGGCTGGTCTCCAAGGCCGAGGCCCAGAAGTGGATGGCCTATATCAAGGGCAAGGTCGAGGGATCGCTGTCGTCGGGATCGCTGAAGGCCCTGTGGTTCACCAGCTTCCTGGCCGTCTACCGCGAAGGCGCGGAAACCGTTCTGTTCTATCAGGCCCTGACCCTGGATGCCGATACCACCGGGCTGTTCGCCATCGCCGGCGGCTTCGCCGTCGGCTGTGTAGGGCTGGGCGTCATCTATCTGGTGATGCGCGCCGGGGCGATGAAGCTGGCGATCCGGCCGTTCTTCATGATCACCGGGGGGCTGCTCTATGCCATGGCCTTTATCTTCGCCGGCAAGGGCATCATGGAGCTGGTGGAAGGCAAGATCATCGAGCCGACGCTGGTCTCCTGGGCCCCCGACCTGCCGATGATCGGGATGTTCCCCTATGTCGAATCCCTTGTTCCGCAAATCGCCCTGGTGGTGGCGGCGGTGATCGGCTTGCTGGTGGCGACGCGGCGGCGGGGTCCGTCGCCGGCCACCCCCTGATCCCGGCGCCGCCAGAGCGGCGGGTGCCGCCGGACCGGCGGGCGTCGGGCAAAAAAAGACCACGGGTCGGAGGAGCCCGTTAAAAAAAGACTTTAAAACGATAATGCGACTTAATCACCATACCGATGCTCCCGGAGCGGATCCGGGACCGAAGGAGGATCGATGAAGACCCTTGTTAGCCTAGCGGCCGCCGCCGCCCTTACGCTTGGTGTCGCGGCTTCGGCCAATGCCGAGGAATTCCAGGAATTCCCCATCGGCGAAGCCAAGACGATCAACACCTTGGAAGTCGCCGCGGTTTATCTGAAGCCGATCGACATGGAGCCGCGCGGCATCGATCTGCCCGCCTCCCAGGCCGATATCCATCTCGAAGCCGACATTCACGCCGCCGAAGCCAATCCCAACGGCTTTGGCGCCGGCGAATGGGTGCCTTACCTCACCGTTTCCTATCGCCTGGAAAACCAGGATACCGGCAAGGTTCTGACCGGCAATCTGATGCCGATGGTCGCCGTCGACGGGCCCCATTACGGCGCCAACATCAAGATGCCCGGCACCGGCAATTACAAGTTGAGCTACAACATCGACCCGCCGTCGCGTCAGGGCTTCGGCCGTCATACCGATAAGGCGAGCGGCGTCGGTCCGTGGTTCCAGTCTTTCGCCGTTGACTACGAATTCAAGTACGTCCCGCTGAAGTAGGACGGCGGACTTCACCTGGGGTGACGCGACCGGATCAGGCAAGGCCCGATCCGGTCGCATCGCTTTTTCAAGGATTGGCGCGGCCTTCGGGATCGATACCATGACAGCCTATTTGACCAGCCTGATCCATGCCTTCGCCGCCCCGGCCGTTTTGCTGGGGCTGCTGATCGCCCTCGCCCCCGCCGAGGCGCGGCGGCGCGTCGCGCGGGGGGCGGGCTGGGTCTTCGCCGCCGGGCTGGCCGGCGGGGCGGTGCTGTGGCTGGCCCTGGCGAGCGGCGGCGCCGTGGTCGAGGCGCGGTCGATCCTGCGGCTGACCGCCCTGGCCCTGGGTCTGGCGGTCGTGGCCGCCGCCCTGGGCGGCGGGCGGACCGCGCGCCGCGCCCTGGCGCTCGTCGCCGCGCCCTTCGTCGGCGTTCTGGGCGGGCAGGGGGTCTTCGACCTGCTCGCCCGCACCGCCAATCAAAGCTTCACCGCCACCTCGGTGATCAATACCGAACTGCTGCTCAACGCCTTCGCCCTGGTGCTCGGCTCGGGTCTTTGCGCGACCTTCGGCCTTGCCAGCGCCCAGATCGCCGCCCGGCTGCGCCGGCGGTGGGCGGTCGGGCTGCTGGCCGGGGTGGTTCTTCTGGAAGCCGTGTTCTGGCTGGGCGACGCCATGCTGGGCGGCCTGCAGGTCGGCACCCTGGGCGTGACCTCCGGGCGCATCTCCTTCGTCGCTAAGATCACCTCGGCTTCCGGCTTCGCCGCCTATGGCGTGATCGTCCTGGTGGTCCTCGCCGCCCTTGGCCTGTGGATCGGCGGTCCGCCGCCCAGCGCGATGAGCCAGGACCCGTCCACCGCTGCACACGCGGCGCCGGAGCGGCGCAAGGACCGCGCCCGCCTTCTGACCCGACGGCGCTGGCTGCGCACCGCCGTCGGCTCGGCGGCTTTCCTGGGCGCGGCGCTGCTCTATCACGATCTTTACGCCTCTCTGCCCCCCAGCCTGTCGCCGGCCGCCCCGGTGACGCCCGATGCCAAGGGGCAGGTGCGCCTGGCCATCGATCCGCTGAAGGACGGCGCTTTGCACCGCTTCGCCTATATCGCCGGCGACGGCCACCGGGTGCGGTTTTTCCTGATCAACCGTTATGACGGCGAGCATGTGAAGATGGGCGTGGTTTTCGACGCCTGCATGATCTGCGGCGACGAGGGCTATATCCAGAAGGGCAATGAGATCATTTGCATCGCCTGCAATGTGCGGATTTTCCGCCCCTCCATCGGCAAGGCCGGCGGCTGCAACCCGATTCCGATGCGCCACACCGTGGAAAACGGCGAGATCGTCATCACCCAATCCGAATTGGAACGCGGCGCCCGCTATTTTTCGGAAGTGGTCGATATAGAAGTCGGCGATCCGGTGACCAAGGGTCGGTTGATCAACACCAAGGCGCCGTTCCAATACGAATACAAGGGCCACATGTTCTTCTTCGAATCCCGCGAGTCCTACGATCTGTTCCGCGCCGATCCCGAGAAGTACGTGGGCAACGTTGAAAGTCGTTCCCTGCGCGTCCAGGGCTTCCAGCCGGTCGAGGGGTGAGATGTTCTTTCACATGCTGCGCCAGTCCTTCCTTGAAGGACGCAAACGCAAGATTTTGGCGGCGGTGACGGTGGCCTTGGCCGCCACCTTGATCACCACGCTGTTCACCATCTCGCTTGATGTCGGCGACAAGATGGCCCGCGAGATGAAGTCCTATGGCTCCAACATCCGGGTTGTGCCCAAAAGCGAGGCGGTGCCGCTGCGCATCGGCGGGGTCGATTACAACCCGCTGAAGGGCCGCGACTATCTTGACGAGGCCGATCTGCCCAAGATGAAGGACATCTTCTGGCGCAATAATATCGTTGGTTTGGCGCCGACGTTGCGCACCCCGGTACGCCTTGGCGAGGAAAAGGCGGTGTCGCTGATCGGCACCTATTTCGACAAGCCGATGCCCCTGCCCGATGATCCCGATTACCGCACCGGCGTGCGCCAGACCAGCGGCTTCTGGAGCGTCGATGGCGCGTGGCCCCAAGATGACGCCTCTGATCAGGCCTTGGTCGGCGTCACCCTGGCCGGCCGCCTGGGGCTGACCAAGGGCGCCACGGTGAGCGTGGTCGACGAGGCCACCGGCACAAGCCGGAGCTTCACGGTCAGTGGCCTGCTGACCACCGGCGGGGTCGAGGACGACGCCGTCGTCGTGCCGTTGGCCGTGGTTCAGGAGATGGCCGGCTTGGCCGGCAAGGTGGCCGAGGTCGAGATCAGCGCCCTGACCATCCCGGAAAACGAGCTTTCGACCAAGGCGCGGCGCGATACCGAGAAGCTGTCGACCGCCGAATACGACACTTGGTACTGCACCGCCTATGTCAGTTCGATCGCCCATCAGATCGAAGAGGCGGTGGTCAACGCCTCGGCCCGGCCGATCTGGCAGGTGGCGGCGGGCGAGGGGGCGGTGATCGGCAAGATCCAGGCCCTGCTGCTGGTCGTCGGCCTTGCCGCCTTCGTTTCGGCGGCGATGGGGGTGTCGTCGATGATGAACACGACGATCACCGAGCGCGCCCGCGAGATCGGCCTGATGAAGGCCCTGGGGGCGGCGGGTGGCGAGATTTATCTGCTGTTTTTGGGCGAGGCGGTGATCGTTGGCGGGATCGGCGGGCTGGTCGGCTGGGGGCTGGGGCTGGGTTTGGCCCAGGGCGTCGGCCTGATGGTCTTCGGCTCGACCGTTACCATCGCCTGGGTCAGCGGCCCGCTGGTGGTGCTGGTTTCCATCGCCATGGCCCTGGCCGGATCGGCCCTGCCGGCCCGCGCCATCACCGCCCTGATGCCCGTCGAGGTGCTTCATGGTCGTCGTTAAGCAAAAGGGACGTTGGGCGATGACGCTACGCCTGCTGGTCAAATCGTTGCTCGGCCCGACTAGCAAGATCGGCGTCGCCCTGGCCTCGCTGGCGGTGGGCGCGGCGGTGGTTTCGGCCCTGACCAGCCTCTATCTCGATATCTCGATCAAGATGAGCGAGGAATTGCGCGCCTTCGGCGCCAATTTCATGGTGGCGCCGCTGGCCGGCGAGGCCGAGGCCGGCGCCCCCCCCACGGTGCGTGGCATGGCCACCGAACGTCTGGAGGCGGCGATCGCCTCGGTGCCCGCCGACCGGCTGGTCGGCGCCAGCCCCTATCTTTACGGGCTGGTGCGCCTTGATCTGGGCAACGCGGTGATGGTCGGCGTCGATTTCCCCGGCCTGCGCCGCCTGTCGCCCTATTGGCAGGTCGAGGGATCGTGGATCGGCGTCGCCTTCGATGACCGCAACGCCATGATCGGCCGCCGTCTGGCCGAGAGCATGGCCCTCAAGGTCGGCGACGGCGTGACACTCTTGAACCGGGCCGAGGGGCAACAGACGCGGGTGACGATCAAGGGCATCATCGATGCCGGCGATCAGGAGGACGATCAGATCTTCGTCGCCCTGCCTTTGGCCCAACGCCTGCTTGGTTTGGCCGGGCGTGCCGATTTCGCCATGCTCAGCGTGGTCGCCCAGGGACCCGAGGCCGATGCCCTGGCGGCGACGATGACCCGGGAGTTCCCCGATGTCAGCGCCCGGCCGATCCGCAAGATTTCCCAATCCGATGGCCAGATCCTCGGCAAGATCGACGGGCTGATGGCCCTGGTCGCCGCCACCATTCTGGTCATCACCACGCTCTGCGTGAACGCGACCTTGACGGCGATGGTGGCGCGGCGCACCCCCGAGATCGGCCTGCAAAAGGCGCTGGGCGCCGATAACCGGGCCATCGTCGCCCAGGTGCTGGCCGAGACGACGCTGATCTGCCTTGTCGGCGTCGTGCTGGGGTTAGTCATCGGCTATGGCCTAGCCCAAGTTCTCGGCCAGGCGGTGTTCAATGCCTGGGTGACCTTCCGGCCCGTCGTCATTCCGCTGACCCTGGGGGTGTCGCTGGTCGCCGCCCTGATCGCCGCCGTTTTGCCGGTGCGCGGCGCCGTGCGCGTGGCCCCGGCCCGCGTGCTGAGAGGAGAATAAGCCCATGACCACCATGCCGCCCCGCCCCGACGGCGTCGTTTCCACCGCCCAATCCCCAGCGTCCGCCGATCCACGACCCAACGGAGCGCCGGAGGTCATCCGCATCCGTCATCTCGCCAAGCGCTTTGGCGCGGTCTCGGCCCTTGATGGGGTCGATATGGGGGTCGAAGCCGGCGAGTTCGTCTCGATCATGGGCCCCTCGGGCTCGGGCAAGACGACGCTGCTCAATATCTTGTCGCTGCTCGATCAGCCGACCGAGGGCGATTATCTGCTCGATGGCATCAACACCTCGGTGGTCAGCGAGCGCGAGCGCGCCGTCATCCGCCGCGAGCGCATCGGGTTGGTCTTTCAGCAGTTCCACCTGATCCCTTACCTGAGCGCGGTGGAAAACGTCATGCTCGCCCAGCACTATCACAGCGTCGCCGATCGCGGCGAAGCCCTGACCGCCCTGGGGCGGGTCGGGCTCGATCACCGGGCGAGCCATCTGCCCTCGCAGCTTTCGGGCGGCGAGCAACAGCGCGTCTGTATCGCCCGGGCGCTGATCAACGGCCCCTCGCTGATTCTGGCCGACGAGCCGACGGGCAATCTGGACGCGGCGAACGAAACCCTGGTGATGGATCTGTTCCGCGCCCTGCATGGCGAGGGGCGGACCATCGTGCTGGTCACCCATAACCCCGATCTCGGGCGTTTGACCGATCGCACCATCCGCTTGCAGCATGGTCGTTGCGTTGACTAGGGCCAGGGCCAGGGGCTTGTGGGCGGCGGTCGGCCTGATCGGCGCCCTGCTGGCGGCGGGCTGCGACGAGGCGCCCAAAACGGCGCGCACCGATCAGGGGGCGCCCGAACTGGTGGCGACCGACCGGCAAGACGCCGTGGTGCGTCTGGCCGACCAGCGCGGCAAGGTGGTTCTGATCAATTTCTGGCTGGCCGAATGCGGTCCCTGTCTGGCCGAGATGCCCGATTTCGACGGCTTCTACCGGGAAACCCGCGGGCGCGGCTTCGAGATCCTGGCGATCAACATGGGCCAGGAGGACAAGGTGGTGGGCGATGTCGCCCGGCGGCTTCAGGTGTCGTTTCCGCTGCTGACCGATGCCCTGGGCATCACCACCAAGCGCTATGAGGTGGTCGCCGCCCCCACGTCGTTCCTGATCGACCGCGAGGGCAGGCTGGTGGCGCGCTTCAACAGTCCGCTCAACCGGGCGGCCCTGGAAAAGGCGGTTGGGCCGCTGCTTTAAGGGTGCGTCTTGATCGAGGCGATGTAGGCGGCCAAAGCCTCGACATCGTCATCGGTCAGGCCGCTTTTGATGCGGTCTTGCATCGAGCGCGGCGGCCGGCGGCGGCGCTCGTCAAGGGCGGCGGTGATCTCGGCGGCCGACAGGGCAGCGACCGGTCGCGACAGGCCCAAAGCGGCCTTTTCGCCGGCGCGGCCGTGGCAGTCGCGGCACGACAGGCTAAACAGCGCCGCTCCTTCGCTGATCAACGCGTCATCGCCCGCCAGGGCCGGCGCGGCGCTAGCGATCAGGGTGGCGAAGGCGGCGGTGGCGAGCAAGGGGCGCGGGAGGGAAAGGCGGGTCATCATGGGGCGGCTACCGGTGGAAAAGGACGAGGGGTTGAGAATGCGACACACTAAGCCGGCTTGGGGCGTCAAGGCCAGCGCCAAGACCGCCGCCCTGGGTTTGGCGCTGGTCCTGGGCCTCGCGGCCTGCAAGCCGGAAGAAGCCGGCCGCGCCGGCGCCAAGGCTCCCGATCTTGCCGCCCTGACCCTGGAGGGCACCCCGACCAGCCTTAGGGATCATGCCGGGCGGGTGGTGGTGGTGAATTTCTGGCTGGGCGGCTGCGCCCCCTGCCTGACCGAGATGCCGGCTTTGGAGGCCTTCCATCGCGGATGGGCGGACAAGGGCGTCGATCTGATGGCGATCAATGTCGGCGGCAATGCCCAGATCGTGCGCAAGGCGATCACCGACGTCGACGCCACCTTCCCCTTCCTGGTCGACGAGTTGTCGCTGACCGCCAGCCGCTACGAGGTCGCCGTTTTCCCGACCACTTTGGTCATCGACCGCCAGGGCATCGTCCGCGCCCGCTTCGCCGGCGAAATGAAGGACCAAGTCCTGGCCCAGGCGGTGCTGCCGCTGCTGTAAGGCCCGGGCATGGAAAAGGGCGGCCTCCGCTGGGGAAGCCGCCCTGGCGAGGGCGGGCCAGGGGAGAAGTCCGCTCAACCCGGGGGCGGGGTGGTCTGGCGCAGGCCGAGGATCAGCGGATCTTCGGGGGCGGCGCGCATGCGCTGGACCATGCTCCAGGCGGTTTTGTAGCTAACGCCGGTGGCGCGCTCGATGCGGGCGGGCAGGCCGGCGCCCGGGGCGCTGATGAACAGGCGCAGCGCCGTCAGCCAGCCGGCGGTGGGAACGTTGGAGCGTTCCATCACCGTGCCGCGACGGGCCGAATACTGCTTGCGGCAGCGGGCGCATTTGAAGCGGACCCTTTGGCTGCCTTCCAGGCGATAGGCATGGCGAAAGCCGCAATGGGGGCAGACCGGCCGCGAGCGCGCCCAGCGCAGTTGTTCAAGCTCGCGCTCCGGGCTGTGGGGTTCTTTTGGCCGGGCGGGAAGGGGGCTTTGGGGCAGAGCCTCAGAGCTGGGGAAAATCATCGAAGAGCCGTCCATTTGCATGCTGTCCTGCTCCAGGTACAAAGACGAATGACCGGATTTTCGCGATGGTATTGGAAATGAAAGTCATTCGCAATCCACTTTTCGCGCGGATTTCAATCTCCGACGGTGCCGAGAGGATATGAACGCCCGCCGGTGGGGTGGCGGGCGGGCTTGAGCGGAATTGGAAAAATGGGTGACTAAAGGATATAAACGCCCTTGTCGGCTGTGGCGGGCGAGCGTTAGGGTGGGACAAATACCTCTTTAACGGTCATGGGTATGTCCGCGAATTTGTCCGATTTGGTCGATCTGTTGTTGCGGATCCGCCCTTACGCCTCCATCGCCCACCATCTTCCCGGCCGGGTTCGCCTGAAGATCGGCCTGGGTGTGCTTGGCGCGCTCAAGGGCATGCCGCTGGATCTGCGGCTTGCCGATCTCCGGGCTTTTCAGGGCATCGGCGAGGTGCGGGTGAACATGGCGGCCCTGTCGGCCGTGGTGTCCTATGATCCCTCCATCGTCCCTAACGACTTTTGGCGGCAGTGTTTGACCCTTGCCGACGCGGATCTGCGCGAGATGGTCGCGCGGGTCCTGCGGCCTTTGTAAGACTTCAAGGTTCGGGGCCTTGGCCAGATCAAGGTCCCGGGCCGTTCCGGGTTGAGGAGAGCGCGATGTCTGAGGACTGGACAAAAGGGCGGGCCGTCGGCCTGCGGGTCGGCGGACCAACGGCGCCGGCCGATTTGCTGGTGCGGGCCGGGGCGGTCGGCGCCCTGGTGGGCGGAACGGCCGCCCTGGCGATCGCCGCCCGCAAGCTCAAGGACCAGGAGATCACCCGCGACGAGGCCCTGCGCAAGGTGCTGATCGGCGCCGCCCGCTCGGGCGTCGCCACCGGACTGGGGGCGCTGGTCGCCTCGTCATTGCGCGGCAACCCGCTGTTGTCGGCCACCGCCATGGTCGCCACCGGCGCCGCCGTACTCTACGTGATGGATGGGGCCGAGCTGAGCAAAGCCGCCCCGAAGACGCAAAGGAAGGCCTGATGTCGCACGAACAGAACACCGCTGGCGCCGCTTCGGCGCCGGGCGCCCAAGGTCCGGCCAATGACCCGTGGACGGCCTGGGCTGCCTGGGCCGCCGCCCAGGGCCAGGGGGCGGCCGCGCCGCAGCAGGGTCAGGGTCCGGCCCCGCAAGGCGCCGCGCCCGGCTATCCTTGCCCCTATCCCGGGTACGCCCCGCCGGGATATGGCCCGGCTTATGGCTATGGCTATCCGTCGGCGGCTCCCCATTTTCCCCATCCGCCCCACCATGGCCACCCCTACGCCGGCTGGGCGCCGCCGCCGGGCTATGCCCCGGGCTGGGGTCCCAATGGCCCCACTCCGGGCTGGGGTCCCAATGGTCCCCAGGGCGCGGCCGGCCCGCTGGGCCCGCTGGGCGGGTGGTTCGATTTCCGCAACGAGGCTTTCGTGCGCGGCGCCCTGGTCGGGGCGGCGGCGGCGGTGCTGCTGACCAATCCGTCGATCCAGAAAAAGACCCTGCAGTCGCTGGTCTCGCTTTGGGGCCTGTTCCAGGGCGGCATCGAGGAGATGAAGGAGCGCCTGCGCGACGCCGAGGCCGAAATGCAGGCCGCCGCCGCGACGGCGCCCGAGGACGAAGCCCCGGCCAAGCAGGACTGACCGCCCGGCCGTCAGCTTAATTCCATTACGAAAACAACGGGGAAACGATGATCAGCCTCGTCCACGGACTGCCCGGGCGGTCGCGCTATAAGCTGGCGCGGCTGCGTGACCGGCATCTCGATTTGCGCTATGTGCGCAGCTATCTGGAAGCCGTGCCCGGAGTCCGTGGCGTGCGGGTCAACCCCGGGGCGCTGTCGCTGGTCATCGAGCACGAGACCTCCAAGGCCGTGCGCGCCGCCGTCGCCGAGGCGGTTTCCGCCCTGGCCAAGGCCGATCTGCCGCGCACGGCGCGGGCCGATCAGGGGGGGGCGCCGCCCGATGGCAGCCGCCTGCTGGCGGGCGGTGCCTTGATCCTCGCCCTGCCGCTGTTGCCCCGGCCGTTGCGCGCCGTGCTGACGGCGATCAACATCGCGGGCAACCTCAAGACCGGACTGACCACCCTGGTGACGCGGGGCATGAAGGTGGAGGTGCTTGATTCCATCGCTGTCGGCCTGTCGGCGGTGCGCGGCGAATACGTCACCGCCAATATCACCCAGCTTCTGCTTAATTTTTCCGATTATGTGCAAAGCACCACCCAGCGGGCGTCTGATGATCTGATCTTGCGCCTGCTTCAGCCCGACGCCGAAGAGGTGTGGGTGGAGACCGACGACGGGGCGGTGGTCGCCCAGCCGTTCTCCTCGGTGGTTCCGGGGACCAAGGTGGTGGTCGGCGCCGGCGAGTTGATCCCGATCGACGGCGTGGTCGCCAGCGGCTCGGCCTATGTCAACCAGTCGACGGTGACCGGCGAAAGCCTGCCGATCCCGCGCGAGGCCGGCGACGCCGTGCTGTCGGGCTCGGTGGTCGAGGAAGGCCGTCTGACCATCGTCGCCGAGCGGGTCGGCGGTTCGACGACCACGGCGCGCATCGCCCGCTTCATCCAGCAGGCCCTGGCCGAAGAGGCCGATACCCAGTCCAAGGCCAGCCTGCTCGCCGATCGCCGCGTTTATATCACCCTGGCCTCGGGGGCGGCGATCTTCGCCCTGACCCGCGATATCCGCCGGGTCGAGGCGGTGTTCCTGGTCGATTTCTCCTGCGCCGTCAAACTCGGCACCTCGGTCGCGGTCAAATCGGCGATGTTCAAGGCCGCCCGCCATGGCGCCCTGGTCAAGGGCGGCCGGGCGCTTGAACGCCTGGCCGAGGTCGATACGGTGGTCTTCGACAAGACCGGCACCCTGACCCATAACGAGCTCGAGGTAACCGATATCGTCTGCCTGGGGCCGCTGTGCACCAGCCAGGACGATCTGCTGGCCATGGTCGCCTCGGTGGCCGAGCATTCGCGCCACCCGGTTTCCGCCGCCGTCGTCGATATCGCCAAGCGCCGCAACCTCGCCCATATGGGCCATGAGGAGGTGGATTTCTTCGTGGGTCATGGTCTGGCGACGGCGGTGGGCGATCACACCCTGCGCATCGGCAGCCGCCATTACCTGGAAGAGCACGAGGGCATCGATTTCACGCCCTATGAAGATATTCTGACCGGCCTGACCGCCCAGGGCGAAACCCTGCTGTACGTCGGCTCCGATGGCCGTCCCCATGGGGTGATCGGCCTGCGCGACCGCCTGCGACCCGATGCCGCCCAGGTGCTGGCGCAACTGCGCGCCGGCGGGATCACCCGTTTGGTGATGATCACCGGCGATCACCGCGACAAGGCCCAGGCCTTGGGCGCCACCCTGGGGCTGGACGCCGTTCACGGCCAGATCGCCCCCGAAGAGAAGGCCGAGATCATCAAGGCCCTGCAGGCCGAGGGGCGCAAGGTGGCCTTCGTCGGCGATGGGGTGAACGATGGCCCGGCCCTGATGGTCGCCGATGTCGGCATCGCCATGCCGCGCGGCGCCGATGTCGCCCGGGCGACCGCCGATGTCGTGCTGCTGGAGGACGATCTGCGCGGCGTGGCCGAAACCCGCCTGCTGGCGACCCGCACCATCGATTTGATCGACCGCAACTTCACCGTGGCCGCCGGCATCAATACGGCGGTGATGTTCGGCGCCGTGGCCGGCTGGCTGTCGCCGGTGGCGACGGCGCTTTTGCACAACGGCACCACCATCGGCGTTCTGGCCAACGCCTTCCTCGGCGGCGATTTCTCGCGCCAGGGCATCACCGCCGCCCTGGCCGACCTGCGCAAGGCCGCCCTGGCACCGCCGCGCGACGAGGGGGAGCGGCCGCTGTAAACGGCTGTCCCTGGGTGGAAACGGGTTATCAAAGGTGATGGGCGGGGGTCTTTCCCCTACGCCGTGAAGGCGCGAGTTATTATCATCCGCACCCAAAGCTCACAACTCTGCGGGGATGACCTCATGGCCTATATTCACAGCGTGCCCGGTCGGATGCGGGTGAAGTGCAATTCCTTCAAGCGCGACGAGGGCCGCTGTCTGGCCCTACGCCAGGAACTGGCGGCGATCGACGGGGTGGCCGATGTCAGCGTCAATGCCCGCGCCCATAGCCTGATCGTTGTTTACGATCCGGCCGTGGTCGGGGCCGACCGCCTTTTGCGCCTCTTGCGCGATCGCGGGGTGGCCTGCCAGCCGACTCCGACCGTTGGCCAAAGCCCGGCGCGACGCGGCCGGCCGGTTTCGGTGGCGGTGGTTTCGGGGGCAGCGGCGGCTTTTGGCGGGGCTTTCGGGCGGGCGGTGTTCGGCGCGGTGCTCAAATCCAGCCTGGAACGCGGCGTCGCCAGCTTGGTGAGCGCCGCCATCCGTTAGAGCGATGCTGTCTCGCCGCCCTTATGCCGATTGGTCGCTGGCCAGTCGGCTGGGCAGGGGGGCGAGTTGGTCCTTGTATTTGGCGGTCGGGCTGGCGGCATAGGGCTTGGAGGTCGGCGACATCAGGGCTTCGAAGCTGATGGCGCAGATCCGCATGCCCGGGCGCATGGCCAGCGGCAGCGGGCCGCAGTTGAAGAACTCCAGGGTGATGCGGCCGTCCCAGCCGGGATCGATGGTATGGGCGGTGGCATGGACCATCAGCCCCAGGCGGGCGAGGCTGCTGCGGCCATCCAGGCGGCCGGCGACATCGGCGGGCAGGCGCACGCGCTGGATGGTGATGCCGAGGGCGAATTCGCCCGGATGCAGATAGAACGCCTCGTTCTCGCCGACTTCGACATGGCCCATCAGGGCTTCGATATCGCGGCCCTTGATGCCGCCGGGCGGCGCCAAATCGACATGGCTGACCTTGCCCGGAACGAAAACCCGGAACGAATCCCCCAACTGCAGATCAACCGACATCGCCCCGATCGCGTCTTCTCCGGGAACCGGATCAATGGCGATACGTCCCTCGGCCATATAGCGCCGGATATCGGTGTCGGACAGTTTCATGGGGCGGGTGCTCCGGGGGCGACAAAAAGCGTGAAGAATGGCGGCGAAGATTCCATGAATTGGGCGAAAGGTCCACCGGTTGCGCCGATTCCCCGTCACTTTGGCGGGTCAAAGGCGATTTCCGCCGGGGGATCAAGGTTTTGCCAGCGGGCAATCTCGGCCAGCTCCAGGCAAAGGGCGGCGGTCACGGCCTCGCGGTTGGCGGTTTTCTCCAGGTGCGCGCTGGCCACCACCAGCCTTCGCGCTTTGCGCTCGGCTCGCAGATCGACGCGGCCGACCAGGGTGTCGCCTAGCAGCAGGGGCAGGGTGTAATAGCCGTATTGGCGCTTGGCGGCGGGAACATAGATCTCGATGCGGTAGGTGAAGCCGAACAGGCGTTCGACGCGGGCGCGCTCGAACAGCAAGGGATCAAAGGGCGAGACGATGGCTTGGGCCCGCAAAGGCCCGCTCGACGGCGGATCGGCGCTTAGATAGGCCGGCTGGCCCCAGCCGGCGACGGCAACGGGCTGAAGGGTGCCCTCTTCGACCAGTTCGGCGATGGCGCGATTGGCGTCAGTCGCCGGCAGGCGGAAGTAAAGCCGCAGGTCGCTCGCCGTCGCCACCCCCAGGGCCGAGGCCGCCTGGGTGACAAGGATCCGCAGCGCCTCGGCGCGTGGCGGGGTGGGGCGGGCGAGCACGCTGGCGGGCAGGGCGCGCTCGGTCAGATCATAGACGCGCTCGAACCCCCGGCGCCTCAGGGTGGTGACCAGCCCGCCCCAGAACAACCATTCCAGGGCGGCCTTGGTCTCGCCCCAGCCCCACCAGGCGCCATTGCGCTTTTGTCCGGGATCAAGGTCGCGGGCCGAGGCCGGGCCATGGGCGGCCAGCGCCGCCAGAACGCCGTCGATCACCGCCCGGCGCTCGACGGCAAAGCGCGCCAAACCACTGTAAAGGCCGAGGCCGGCCCGGGCATCCTCCATCCGCCAGCGCAGGGCCGGCTGCAACTCGAGGCGGATCAGCGAGGCCTCATGGCCCCAATATTCGAACAAGGTGCGCCGGCGCGGATCGTAGCTGGCGGTTTCCAGCAGGGCCTTGTCATAGGGGCCAAGCCGCGAGAAGGCCGGCATGGCATGGGCGCGGGCCAGAACATTGATCGAGTCCATCTGCACCAAGCCGAGACGGCGGGTCACGGCGTCGAGATGGCGGGGGCTTGGCGTAGGGGGCCGGGCGCGGCCGAAGCCCTGGGCCCGCAAGGCGATGCGGCGGGCTTCCAGGGCCGAGAGCGCGCGCGGCCCCATCGGCGCTTAAACCTTGTGGTGGCCGACGCCGACGCTTTCGAAGCCGTCGCTGTCGGTGAACACCCCGACATCGGCGAAGACCAGCGGCGCGACCTCTTTCATCTTGCGCGCCAGCAGGCACGACAGGCGGCGGATCTCCAGATCGGCGTCGCGATGGCCGCGCAGTTCCACCACATGGCGGGCCGAGCGCAGGTTCATCGTCCACACCAGCCGGGTTTCGGTGGCGTTGGGCAGGATGCAGCGGGCGGCCTCATTGGCGCGCTTCTTGATCAGGGTCGGTTCGCTGACGCCCAAAGCCTCGACCTGGGCGCGGAACGACTCCTGCCAGCGCTTGTAACGGCCAAGGGCGCTTTCGCAATCGGTCAGGAATTCGGCGCACAGGGCGTCGGCTTCGCCGGCCGCGCCGCTGGCTTTCAGGCGGTCGATCTCGGCCACCAGCAACGGCGGCACGACGAAATTCACCGATTTGGCATCGACGTAGCGCTGGCTTTCCTGGCTGACCGCCGTGCCGGCGCGGTGGCGGATCAACTCGTGGGTCAGGGCGCGCGAGACGCCGGTGACGGCGAAGGACACGCTGACATGTTCGAGCACCGAGCCATGGCCCGAGTCGAGGATATGGGCGACGTATTCGTCGGCCGGCCGGCCCTTCTTGAACGAGCGGTAGCAGAAGCGCCCGGCGAATTCGGGCAGGACATCGGCCGATCCGGCGCCGGTCGACGCCTGGGCGATATCGCCCAGCGGCGTCGTCGCGTCGTCGATCAGGGCGCCATAGCCCATTTCGGCCGCCCACCCGGCAAGGCCGGCGGGGTCCATCGATGAGTGGGCCACCACCGTGGCGGTGGGGGCGAAAAGCAGTTCGGTCATGCCGTCCTCGTTGGTCGGGTGATCTGATATCGGGTCATCGTGCGGCGGCGACGATTAGCCGCGCGGCGTTTCGGCCACCGACACGCCGGTCGAGCCAAAACCGCCGCTGCCGCGCTCGGACGGGGGCAATTCGGCGACTTCGACGAAGGGCATATGGGCGACGGCGGCCAGCACCGCCTGGGCGATGCGGTCGCCGGGGGCGACGGTATGGGCGACGCGACCGATATTGGTCAAGATCACCTTGAACTCGCCGCGATAGCCCGAATCGACCGTTCCCGGCGCATTGGCGACGATCAGCCCCTTCAGCGACAGCCCGGAGCGCGAGCGCACCTGGATCTCATAGCCCTCGGGCACGGCCATGGCGATGCCGGCGGGCACCAGGGTGATGTCGCCGGGCTCGATGGTGATCGGCGCGGCGATGGCGGCGCGCAGGTCGAAGCCGGCGTCGCCGGGCTTGGCATAGGCCACCGGACCAAAGGTGGCGCGGTCGTAATGGGGAAGATAGGTGATCTGAAGCATCAAAGGTCCGTTAAGTCAGGGGGAAGGCGGCGGGCGCCGACATGGGGCGCAGTATCGGTGGCACGGTCGTGGGTGGCAACCCTTGGCTAGATCGTCGGATCGTTGATCCGAGCCGTGGCGTCGTCGATGTAGCGGCCCAGCAGGTGGCGGAAGACCTCGCGGTCGCTTTCCGACCACGGGGCGAACAGCAGACCGATGCGTTCCAGGCGCAGGGCGCGCATGGCCGTGTGCTGGTCGCGGCCCGTGGCGGTGGCGGCGACCAGAAGGCTGCGGCGATCGGCGGGATTGGGGCGCTTTTCAACCAAACCGGCCTGCCCCAGCGTCGCCACTTGCCGGGTCACCGTCGATTCGTCGAGCAGCAGGGCCTGGGCGAGGTGCGAGATGGTCAGGCCTTCGCCCTCGACGATCCGGCCAAGCAGCAGGTAAAGCGCCCGCTCCAAGGGATAGCCGCGCTTGCGCTGGCTGGCTTCCTGGATGCGGCCAAGGAAGGCCAGGGCGCGTTCCAGGTCGTCTAAGGTATCGGCGGGCAGGGTATCCGCAGGCAGGGGCTCGGCGGGCGAGCGATCGGCGGACGGCGGCGGCATGGGCATGGCGGTCATCGGTCTCCCCCGGGAACGTCGGTTGGCTGGCGTGTTTTTTCGCAGAATACCTCCTTCAAAAGGACGGTCGCGGAATTATCTTGATTTGATGTCTGTATGCTACAAGCATATAAACGTCCTCCCTCCCTCTCTCCTTCCGCAAGGTCGCTTGCCATGTCGTCGTCTTCCGCCGGTGCCGCCGCCGGCGCCCCCTCGCTGTTTCGCCAGCCCAAGGCGGTGTGGGCGACCGCCTTCGCCGCGGTGATCGGTTTCACCAGCATCGGACTGGTCGACCCGATCCTGACCTCGATCGCCGAGGGGCTGAGCGCCACGCCCAGTCAGGTCTCGCTGTTGTTCACCAGCTATTTCTTCGTCACCGCCGTGATGATGCTGGTCACCGGCTTCGTCTCCAGCCGCATCGGCGGGCGCAACACCTTATTGCTTGGCGCCCTGCTAATCGCCGTCTTCGCCGCCCTGGCCGGCACCTCCGACTCGGTGGCCGAACTGGTCGCTTATCGGGCGGGATGGGGCTTGGGCAACGCCTTTTTCGTCGTCACCGCGCTGTCGGTGATCGTCGGCGCCGCTTCGGGCGGCACGGCCGGGGCGATCTTGCTTTATGAGGCCGCCTTGGGCTTGGGCATCTCGGCCGGACCGTTGATCGGCGCGGCGCTCGGCGCCCATTCCTGGCGCTATCCGTTCTTCGGCACGGCGGCGCTGATGACCATCGGCTTCCTGGCCATCGCCGTGTTCCTTGATCCCCAGCCCAAGCCGGCGCGCAAGATCGGCTTGTCGGGGCCTGTGAAGGCCTTGCGCCATCCCGGCTTGCTGACGACCTCGGTCAGCGCCTTTTTCTATTACTACGCCTTCTTCACCGTGCTGGCCTTCGCGCCCTTCGTGCTGCGACTGTCGGCCCATGCCATCGGCCTGATCTTCTTTGGCTGGGGGGTGGCGCTGGCCCTGTTCTCGGTGCTGGTCGCCCCCCGTTTGCAGGCGCGCTTTGGCGCCTTCGCCCTGCTTGCCGTCAGTCTGGTCGGCTTCGCCCTGCTGCTCTGCGTCATGGCCTTCGGCACGATCCCGATGATCGTGACCGCCGTCGTCGCCTCGGGGGCGCTGATGGGCGTCAATAACACCGTCTATACGGAAATGGCGCTGGAGGTTTCCGAGCAGCCGCGCCCGGTGGCTTCGGCGGCCTATAATTTCCTGCGCTGGTTCGCCGGCGTCATCGCCCCTTATGCCGCCTCGCGCCTGGGCGAGAGCTCCGGTCCGGCCAGCGCCTTCCTGACGGCGGCGGGCGCCGCGCTGATCGGTGGGGCGATCCTGGTGGCGCTGCGGCGCAATTTGGGCCGCTACGGCCAGACGCGCCAGGACGCAATCCCGCCGACCGTCCCGTCGATCGGGCCGATTCTGGTCGGGCTTGATGGTTCGGCCGCCGATCGGGCGGTGCTGGCGCGGGCGGTTACCCTGGCGCGCCAGGGCGGCGGGGCGGTGTTCGTGCTGCACATTCGCCCGATCGAGGTGTTTGGCGAATTCGCCGCCGCCCTGGAAGACCGCGCCGCCGGCCGGGCGGTTGTCGAGAACGCCGTGGCAAGCCTCGGCGCCCAGGGGATCACCGCCATGGGCGAGGTGCTCGAGGAATCGTCCACCCTGGTCCCCCAGCGGGTCATCGCCCGCGCCCGGGCCCTGGCCGCCCGGGTGATCGTGCTGGGCACCCGCCATCCCGGCGATCTTGGCAATCTGTTGCACGGCTCGGTGGCCGATATCGTCGGCCGCGAGGCCGGACGGCTGGTCGAACTGGTTCCGAGTTCGGCGGGGGAAGGCGAGGCCGGGGAGACTGCCTTAGAACCCCGGGCGCTCGCCGCCACGCCAGGACACCGGGTTTAGGGTGGGGCGGTCGCCGTCGCCCAGATCCAAGGTGGCGGTGGCCGCCGGGGTGCGGGCGATGATCCGGCCGCCGCGCACCACGGCCAGCCGGGTCGCGCGCAGACGCAGGGCCTCCACCGGATCGCCGGCCTGCAGCAGCACCAGATCGCCCCGACAGCCGGGCATCAGGCCGTAATCGTCGAGCCCCATCAGCTTGGCCGGCGCCGTGGTGACGGCGGCGAAGCACTCGGCCATCGCCGACTGGCCGGTCATCTGGGCGACGTGAAGGCCCATGGCGGCGACTTCAAGCATGTCGGCGCTGCCCAGGCCATACCAGGGGTCCATCACGCAGTCATGGCCGAAGGCCACGGTCAGACCGGCGGCGAGCAATTCGGGCACCCGGGTCATCCCCCGGCGCTTGGGATAGCCGTCGTGGCGGCCCTGAAGGGTGATGTTGATCAGCGGATTGGCGATCACCCCCAGCTCGGCCTCGGCCATCAGGGCGATCAGTTTCGAGACGTAGTAGCTGTCCATCGAATGCATCGAGGTCAGGTGCGAGCCGGTGACCCGTCCTTCCAGACCGAGGCGGGTGGTTTCCGCCGCCAGGGTCTCGACGTGGCGGCTCATCGGGTCGTCGCTTTCATCGCAATGCATATCCACGCGCAAGCCGCGCTCGGCGGCGATCTCGCACAGCGCGCGCACGCTTTCGGCGCCTTGAGCCATCGTGCGTTCGAAATGCGGGATGCCGCCGACCACATCGACGCCGCGATCCAGGGCGGCGATCAGGCGCTCGCGGCTGCCTTGGGCGCGCAAGAAGCCATCCTGGGGGAAGGCGACAAGCTGCAAGGTCAGCCAGGGGGCGACTTTTTCGCGGACTTCGAGCAGGGCGTCGACGGCGAGCAGGCGGGGATCGCAGATATCGACATGGCTGCGGATGGCCAGCAGGCCGCGACCGATCGCCCAGTCGCAATAGGCAAGCGCCCGATCAACAATCGCCTGATGGGTCAACTCGGGCTTGAGTTCCCCCCACAGGGCGATGCCTTCGAGCAAGGTGCCCGAGGCGTTGATCCGCGGCAGGCCGTAAGACAGTGCCGAGTCCATATGGAAATGGGCATCGACGAAGGGCGGGGCGACCAGATCGCCTTTGGCGTCAAGAACCGGGGTGGCCTCGGGCGCGTCCAGGGCCGGGCCGATGGCTTTGATCGTGCCCGCCAGGATCAGGATGTCCTGAGCGCGGCGGCCATCGGGCAGGCTGGCGTTGCGGACGATCAAGTCCTGGGCGGGGGGAAAAGTGGTCATCTTAGCGTTCTCCCTTGCGGAAGGGGATCATCAGGGCCTGGGGATAGGCGGCGCGGCGCGACATGACGACCAGGGCGACGATGCTCAGCACATAGGGGGCCATCAGATAGACCTGATAGGGAATGCCGCTGTCACCGCCCTGTTGCAGGCGGGTTTGCAAGGCGTCGAACAGGGCGAAGAGCAGCGCGCCAAACAGCGCCTTGCCCGGTCGCCACGAGGCGAAGACGACCAGGGCGATGCAGATCCAGCCGCGTCCGCCGATCATGTTGAAGAAGAAGGCGTTGAAGGCCGACAGCGTCAGAAAGGCGCCGCCCACGGCCATCAGGGCCGATCCGGCCATCACCGCGCCCATGCGGACGGCGGTGACGCTGATGCCCTGGGCGTCGGCGGCGGCCGGGTTTTCGCCGACCATGCGGATCGCCAGCCCCAGCGGCGTGCGGTACAGCAGCCAAGCGATCGCCACGACGGCGCAGAGGGCGACCATGGTCAGCGGCGTTTGCTGGGCGAGGACCCCGCCGATGACCGGCAGGTCGGCCAGCGCTCCGTCGCCAAACGGGGCGAAGGGGGCAATGCTGGGCGGCGTCGTCGTTTGCGGCAGGGCGAGGCGGTAGACGTAATAACTGAGGCTGGTGCACAGCAAGGTGACGCCGATGCCCGTCACATGCTGCGACAGGCCGAGCGGCACGGTCAGCAGCCCCTGAAGCAGCCCGGCGGCCATGCCGGCGCAAGCGGCCAGCATCACCCCGGTCCACAGGTCGCAGCCCTGGTAGACGCTGAGCCAACCGACGAGGGCGCCCAGCGTCATGATGCCTTCGATCCCGAGATTGAGAACCCCGGCCCGCTCGCAGAGCAATTCGCCGAGCGTGCCGAAGATCAAAGGCGTGGCGATGCGCAGAACCGTGGCCCATAGGCCAGCGCTGAGCAGCAGATCAAGGAGGTCCATGGTCTTCTTTTCCCGGTTCAGCCGCGGCGCAGCCGGTAGCGGGTGAACAGCATGGCCGTCAACATGCACAGCAAGGAGACGGCCACCAGAACATCGGCGATGTAATTGGGCACGCCGACCGCCCGGCTCATGGCGTCGGCGCCGACGAAAACACCGGCCACCATCACCGCCGCGGCGATGACGCCCAGCGGGTTCAATTGGGCCAGCATGGCGATGACGATGCCCGAATAACCATAGCCCGGCGACATGTCGAGGGTCAGATAGCCCGCCCGCCCGGCGACCTCGCAGGCCCCGGCCAGCCCGGCCAGCCCACCCGAGAGCAGGGCGACCCGCAGCACGACCTTGCCCACCGGCACCCCGGCGAAGGCGGCGGCGCGGGGATTGGCGCCCAGGGCCCGCATCTCGAAGCCCCAGATCGTCCGGCTTTTGAGCAGCCAGACCAGCCCGGCCAGCGCCACGGCGATGAGCAGCCCGGCGTGAATGCGGCTGCGCGCCACCAGCCGGGGCAATTCGGCCTCGGGCAGCATGGCCGCACTTTGCGGCCAGCCCATCGCCATCGGGTCCTTCATCGGCCCCTCAAGCATCATCGAGACGAACAGCAAGACGATGAAGTTCAGAAGCAAGGTGGTCACCACCTCGTCCACGCCGAAGCGGGTTTTGAGCAGGGCGGGGCCGAGCAGGGCCAGACCGCCGGCCAGGGCTGCGCCCAACATCACCACGGGCAGCAGGGCCCAGGCGGGCAGGGCGAGCGGCCCCGAGCCCAGGGCGACGGCGGCCAGGGCGCCCAGGTAAAGCTGGCCCTCGGCCCCGATGTTCCACAACTTGGCGCGGAAGGCGACGGCGGCGGCCAGACCGGTGAGGATCAGCGGCGTCGCCCGGGTCAGGGTTTCGCCGATGGCGAACCGCGAGCCGAAGCCGCCTGTGAACAGCGTGGCGAAGGCCTTGAGCACCGGGGCGCCGCTGGCCGCGACCAGCAGGGCGCACAGGATGAGGGCGGCGGCGACGGCGGCCAAGGGGGCTGCGACCGAGGCCCAGGCCGGAACGCTTTCGCGTCGTTCAAGCCGCATGACCGGCCTCCTGTGGGCCGTCACCGGCCATCATCACGCCCAATTGGCCGATGGTCACGCTTTCGCGGGCGACCGGCGGCGACAGGCGGCCAGCATGGATAACGGCGATGCGATCAGACAGCGCCAGGATTTCATCAAGGTCTTCGGAAATCAGCACGATCGCCGCCCCTTTCTCGCGGGCCCGCAACAACCGGTCGTGAACAAAGGCGACGGCGCCGATATCCAGGCCGCGATTGGGCTGATTGGCCAGGATCAAGCCGGGATCGCGCGTCAACGTCCGCCCGAGGATGAGCTTTTGCATATTGCCCCCCGACAGCAGACGCGTCGTGGCGTCGGGCGAGGAGCAGCGTACGTCGAAATCGGCGATTAGCGCCCGGGCATGGGCGCGGGCGGCCTTGCGTTTCACGAAGCCGGCGCGCTGGAAGGCCTTGTCGCGATACTGTTCGGCGATCAGGTTTTCCCAGATCGCCAGATCGCCGACCAGCCCTTCGGCGTGGCGATCCTCGGGAATGCGCCCCACCCCTAGGGTAATCATCTGGGTTGGGCGGTGGCGGGCGGGTTCCTGACCAAACAGGCGAAACTGGCCCGACGTCGGGGCGACCAGCCCGGAAATCAGCGCCGCCAGGGTGGCTTGCCCATTGCCCGACACCCCGGCGATGCCGACAATCTCGTGGCGATGGACGGTCAGGCTGACATCGCGCAAGGGGGCGCGGATCCCGGGACCGTTGACCGTGATGGCGCGCAGCGCCAGGGCCGGCGGGCCGGGCGGCAGGGGGCGGCGCACCGGATCGGCCACCGGGCGGCCGACCATCAACTCGGCCAAGGCGGCGCGGTTCATGCCGGCGGTCGGGCGCTCGGCCACCAGCTTGCCGCCGCGCAACACGGCGACCCGGCTGCTGACGGCGGCGACCTCGTTTAACTTATGGCTGATGAAAATGACCGACAGCCCGTCGCCGACCATGGTGCGCAGGGTGGAAAACAGCGCTTCGCTTTCCTGCGGGGTCAGCACGGCGGTCGGTTCGTCAAGGATCAGGATGCGGGCGTCGCGGTAGAGGGCCTTGAGGATTTCCACGCGCTGGCGTTCGCCCACCGACAAGGCGGCCACGGCGGCGTCGGGATTGACCTCCAGGCCGAAGCGCCGGCCAAGCGCCAGCAAACGGGCCCGCGCCTTGGCCCGCCCCAGGCGGGGAAGCCACAGCGGCTCGGTGCCGATCAGCACGTTTTCAAGAACGCTGAGGTTCTCGGCCAGGGTGAAATGCTGGTGGACCATGCCTAGGCCGGCGGCGATGGCCGCGCGCGGCGAGGCGGCGGTCAAAGGCTTGCCAAAGACCTCGATCGACCCTGAATCGGCCAGATAATGGCCAAACAGGATATTCATCAAAGTGGTCTTGCCCGCGCCGTTTTCGCCCAGCAGCGCCAGGATCTCGCCCTTGGCCAGATCCAGGCTGATGGCGTCATTGGCCAACAGGGCGCCGAAGCGCTTGGTGATGGCGCGCAGCCGGAGCGCGGGCTCCGGCTGCGTCATCGTCGGGGGGGAGGAGGACAAAGGGGAGAGACCCTGCTGGCTTACTTGGAGGATTTGGGCTCGGCGTCATCGACGGTGACGACGAAGGATCCATCAAGGATCGCCTGCTTCTTGGCTTCGACCTTGGCCTTCAGATCGGCCGGGATCTTGTCGTCGAAGGTGCCGTAAGGGGCCAGCGCGCCGCCCTGGTGCTTCATGTAGGAATAGACGCTGTAATCCTCGGCCTTGAAGGTCTTGGCCTTGACCATCTCCAGGGCCTTGGCGATCGTCGGCTCCATCGACCACAGGGCGCTGGCGACCACGGTCTGCGGATAATCGGCCTGGGTGTCGATGACATTGCCGATGGCCAGCACGCCCTTTTCCTTGGCGGCGTCGGAGACGCCGAAGCGCTCGGCATAGAGCACGTCGACGCCGCGTTCGATCATGGCGAAGGCGGCTTCCTTGGCCTTGGGCGGATCGAACCACGAGCCGATGAACGACACGGTGAAGCTGGCCTGCGGGTTGACCTCGCGGGCGCCGGCGATGAAGGCGTTCATCAGGCGATTGACCTCGGGGATCGGATAGCCGCCGACCAGACCGATCTTGGCCGTTTTGGTCATGCCGCCGGCGATCATGCCGGTCAGATAGCTGGGCTCGTGGATGTAGTTGTCAAACACCGAGAAGTTCGGCGCCTGGGGCTTGAACGACGAGCCCATCAGGAAGGCGGTGTCGGGGTAATCCTTGGCCACCCGGCGGGCGGCCTGTTCCACGCCGAAAACCTCGCCGATGACCAGGGCGTTGCCCTTTTCGGCGTATTCGCGCATCACGCGCTCGTAATCGGCGTTGGCCACCGATTCCGAATAGGCGTAGTCGATCTCGCCACGCTCTTTCGCCGCCGTCAGCGCCTTGTGGATGCGGCTGACCCATTGCTGTTCGATCGGCACGGTATAGACCGCCGCGACCTTCAGGGGATCGGCGGCGGTGGCCGCGCCGGGCAGGCAGAACGCGGTTGCGGCAGCCAACACGGCCGCTTTGACGAAAGAACGCAGCATGGATGGGTGATCCCTCAAGCTATTTGGCGCGGGGGCGCGCGATAAGCCTTTGCTTCCCCCAAAACCACGGTCGGGGGGAACAAGGCCCGGTCCCGGATGGGGGGCGGCGCCCGACCAACGCAAGTCCGGTGCCACTCTACCCCGAGGGCCAGGGCGAGGGCCAGCGCCAAGCGGACGGGTCCGGGGGGAACCGGCTCCGTCCGCTGTGGCTGTTTTCAGGGCGAGGTGACCGCTTTTTAGGCGGGCCGCCGGGCCGGACCGGCGGCGGGAGGCTTACAGTTCCTCGAAGCCGCCGTCGTCGAAGCCGGCGTCATCGGCGGCGTAGTCTTCTTCGGGGGCGGGTTCGGGCGCCGGCTCGGCGGCCTGGGCCTCGTCACCCGAGAACAGCGACATGATGGCGTTGCCCATCAGCACGCCGCCGGCGACGCCCATCGCCGTCTGCATCGCGCCGGCCAGGAAGCCGCCCTGGGGGGCGTTGGCGAAGGCGGCGCCGGGGTGGGGGGAATGGCCGCCATAGGACGCGCCCATCGGCGCGGCGCGGCGCGGCGGCTGGGGCTGGCTGCCGCCGCCGAACAGACCCGACAGAAAGCCGCCCGAGGCGGCCGGACGGGTCTCGCGCTCGCGCTCCATCTCGGTCAGGCGCTCATTGGCCGCCTTCAAGGCCTGTTCCTGCACGAGAATGGTCTGGGCCATGTAATAGGCGGCATTGGGGCTGGCGGCGATGCGCTGGGCGATGAAGCGCTCGGCATCGCTATCGCGCTGGGGGGCCTGGGATTCCACGGTGCGCAATTTGCCGAACAACCCTTCGATCATGTCGCGTTCGGTTTGGTTCATAGCCTTCGATCTCCTGATGAACCGGCGGGCGTTTTTTGGGATATCCCGCCGGGGTGACCCTTGATATAGCCCCCTTGAAAGATAGGTTCCAATTGATACCAAGGCATCCTGTGATAGGGTGAAATTATCATTAAAGCCGCTTTCGGAGCCGTCGATGTTCACGTTGCGCCAACTCCGCTACATCGTCGCCGTAGCCGATACCCTGAATTTCCGCCGTGCCGCCGAGGTTTGTCTGGTGTCGCAACCCACGCTCAGCGTGCAGATCGCCGAGGTCGAAGCCTTCCTTGGGCTGACGCTGTTCGAGCGCACTCGCCGCAGCGTGGTGCTGACGCCGATCGGCCGCGAAATCGCCGAACGGGCGCGCGGCGTTCTGCGCGAGGCCAATGAGATCGTCGATCTGGCGCGCTCGCTGCGCGCTCCCCTGTCGGGGCCGCTGCGTCTGGGCGTCATCGCCACCCTCGGCCCCTATCTGCTGCCCTATGTGTTGTCGGCCTTCCGCGAAAAGCATCCCTCCTTGCGCCTTTACCTGCGCGAGGACCCATCGCTGCGCCTAGAGCGTCGGCTGCGGGCCGGTGAGCTTGATCTGATCCTGGTCGATATGCCCATCGACGATGCCGGCCTCGACATCATGGATCTGTTTTTCGAGCCCCTATGGCTGGCCGCGCCCCCCGATCACGCCCTGGCCGACAGGACGCGGGTGAGCGTCGAGGATCTCGCCGGGCGCGACCTTTTGCTGCTCGAAGAGGGCCATTGCCTGCGCGACGAGGTGCTTGACCTCTGCCGGCGGGTGGGGGCGCGCGAACATGGCGGCTTCCAGGCGACCAGCCTTGACACCCTGCGTCAGATGGTGGCCAGCCGCATCGGTCTGGCCCTGCTGCCCGATCTGTATGTCGCCGCCGAGGCCGCCCAGGATCCCAATATCCGGATGATTCCCTTCAGCGCGCCGCCGGTCCGCCGAGTCGGTTTGGCATGGCGCAAAACCTCGGCGCGCGTAGCCGAATTTCGCGAATTCGGCGCCTTTATCCTGGCCCGGTTGCCGGCCAGTCTCGCGGTTCCGTGAGGAAATCGGCTTCCCGCAAATTGCCTTGTTTCCCATGGGTTAATCGGGCTCTCTTAGATTAATTCATCTAACCGCCAAGACGATTATTCCTCGCCCTGGCGGTGAGGTGGGACGACCTTCAGGAGGGATCCATGGGGAAACGTCTCTATATCGTGGGAACCCGCGATACCAAGAATGACGAATTGGTTTATGTGCGCGATCAGATCACCCAAACCGGCGCCCGGGCGGTCATCGTCGATCTGTCGACCTCGGGGCCGGAAACCTTCGCCGATGGTGTCGCCGCCGCCGAGGTCGCGGCCGCCCATCCCGAAGGCGCCAAGGCGGTGTTCACCGGCGACCGCGGCCGCTCGATCGCCGCCATGGCCGTCGCCTTTGAAAGCTATCTGACCGGCCGCGACGATATCGCCGGGGTGATCGGTCTGGGCGGATCGGGGGGGACGGCGCTGATCGCCCCGGCCCTGCGGGGGCTGGCGGTCGGCGTGCCCAAGCTGATCGTTTCGACCGTCGCCTCGGGCAATGTCGCGCCCTATGTCGGGCCCAGCGATATCGCCATGATGTATTCCGTTACCGATCTGGCCGGCCTCAACCGCATCTCGCGGCTGATCCTGGCCAATGCCGCCCATGCCATCGCCGGCATGGCCAAGGCGCCGCCCGTACCCCTGTCGGCCTCGGACAAGCCGGTGATCGGGTTGACGATGTTCGGCGTCACCACCCCTTGCGTCAACGCCCTGACCGCGGCCTTGGGCGATGCCTACGATCCTTTGGTGTTCCACGCGACGGGGACCGGCGGCCAGTCGATGGAAAAGCTTGTCGAATCCGGGCTGATCGCCGGGGTGATCGACATCACGACCACCGAGGTCTGCGACCTGCTGATGGGCGGGGTGCTGGCCTGCACCGAGGATCGCCTGGGCGCCATCGCCCGCACTGGCGTTCCCTATGTCGGGTCCTGCGGCGCCCTGGACATGGTCAACTTCGGGGCGCCCGACACCATTCCCGAACGCTATGCCGGGCGCACCTTCTACGCCCATAATCCCCAGGTGACGCTGATGCGCACGACCGTCGAGGAAAACGTGCGGATGGGGCGGTGGATCGGCGAAAAGCTCAATGCCTGCGAGGGCGAGGTGCGCTTTTTGCTGCCCGAGGGCGGCGTCTCGGCCCTTGATGTCCCGGGGATGGCCTTCCACGATCCCGAGGCCGACGCGGCGCTGTTCGCCAGCCTGGAGGCCACCGTGCGGCCGACGGGGCGGCGCCAGTTGATCCGCGTGCCCGCCGCCATCAACGACCCGGCTTTCGCCGAGGCGGTGCTGACGACCTTCAAGGGACTGATGTCCTCTTCCAACCACGACGCATAAGGATTCTGTTTTATGGCTCGTATCGAGAGAACGGCGCTTCTGGAAACCTTTCACGAGATGGTCAGGCAGGGCCGGCCGATCGTTGGCGGGGGCGCCGGCACCGGATTGTCGGCCAAATGCGAGGAGCAGGGCGGCATCGATCTGATCGTCATCTATAATTCCGGCCGCTACCGCATGGCCGGCCGCGGCTCTTTGGCCGGGTTGCTGGCCTATGGCAACGCCAATGAGATCGTGATGGACATGGCGCGCGAGGTGTTGCCGGTGGTCCGCCATACCCCGGTGCTGGCCGGGGTCAACGGCACCGATCCCTTCTGCAATTTCGATCATTTCCTTGATCAGGTGAAGGCCGTCGGCTTTTCCGGGATCCAGAACTTCCCCACCGTCGGGCTGATCGATGGCACCTTCCGCGCCAATCTTGAAGAGACCGGCATGGGCTTTGGGCTGGAAGTCGATCTGGTGCGGCTGGCCCGGGCCAAGGATCTGCTGACCACGCCCTATGTCTTCAGCGAAGACGACGCCCGGGCGATGACCGAGGCCGGAGCCGATATCGTCGTCGCCCATATGGGGCTGACCACCGGCGGAGCGATCGGGGCGGAAACCGCCCTGTCGCTGCACGGCGCGGCCGAGCGGGTTTCGGCGATCGCCCAGGCGGCAATCGCCGTGCGCCCGGATGTGATCGTGCTCTGCCATGGCGGGCCGATCGCCACGCCCGAGGACGCCCAGTTCATCCTGGAAACCTGCCCGCAATGTCACGGCTTCTATGGGGCAAGCAGCATGGAGCGCCTGCCCACGGAAATCGCCCTGACCGAGCAGACGAAACGCTTCAAGGCGATTTCCCGCTAATCCTTGCGGGATGGGATGTCGCGAGCGGACGGCCGTTGCGGTCCCTCCGCTCGCGGCTTGCCGTTTTTAAAGCGACCCCTTGGCGATCGGTCGCCGCGTGTTCCCGGCTCAGATCGGCGTCGCTTGCCGATCCTGCGGCTTTCCCTGGAAGGGCGCGACGGTGATCTCCCCCTCCCGCTTGCGGGCCTGGGCGATGTCGTAGCTGTTCTGCATCCGCATAAGCGTATCCATCGACACACCGAACGCCTTCTCGATCCGCAGCGCCATTTCCGGTGAAAGATGCGCGCGCTCGTTCAGCACGGCCGACAACGCCGCCCGCGTAACACCAAGAACCTGCGCCGCGCTCGTCACCGATAGGCCGAGCGCCTCGATGATCTCGCTTTTGACGAAACCGCCGGGATGAGCGGGGTTCTTCACACGGAGGCCTAGTGCCTCGCTCATGGACATCTCCTAGTGATAATCTTCATAGTCGAGGTCGATGATCTCGATTTCGCTTTGGTCGATCCGGAAGGTGATCCGCCAGTTTTTGGTTACGAACAGGCTCCAGGTGCCTTTCCGATCGCCGGTGAGTTGATGGGCCTTCCAGCTCGGAACCGTGCGCAACTCCTCTTCCCGCTCCATATCTTGGAGAAAGGAGACGATGCGACGGACTTTTGGCACTACGGCCGTCTGCAAGCCGGTGGCGTCATCATCTTCGATGAACCGGCGCAACCCCTTATGAACCACGTTTCGGAGTCTCATATGCCGAGACTGGCAGGCAAACCGTATAGTGTCAAGCTACGCTATACAGATGTGCCGCGTTATGGTCCACGGCACGTCAGCGCAGGCCTTTGACCTTGCGGTCGCGGTAGAGAACATACAGACCCGAGGCGACGATCACCGCGCCGCCGATGAAGGTGGCGAGATCGGGGATGTTGTTGAAGACCAGATAGCCGACGATCCCCGACCAGACGAGGCTGAGGTAATTATAGGGCTGGAGGACCGAGGCCGGGGCGTATTCCAGGGCCTTGATCAGCAGGAAGTGCGAGCTCATGCCGAAGAGGGCGAGCAGGGCCATCCAGCCCCAATCGATGCCGCTCATCGCCGTCCAATGGGCGCCGCCGAACAGGGTGACCAGGATGGCTCCGACCACTCCCGTATACAAAAACGTGGTGCCGGCGCTGTCATCAGCGCTGACCATGCGGGTGAGCACCGTGTAAAGGGCGTACATCGTGGCCGAGGCCAGACTGTACAGGGCGGCGGGCTCGAAGGTGCCGACGCCCGGGCGAACGATGATCAACAGGCCGATGAAGCCGACCCCCGTCGCCACCCAGCGCCGCCAGCCGACCCGCTCGCCCAGCAAAACGATGGCCATGGCCATCACCAGCAGCGGATAGACGGCGAAGATCGATTGCACCTCGGCCAGCCCCATATGACGGAAGGCGAGGGCGACCAGACCGATTTCGCTGACCAGCAGCAAGGCGCGCAAGGATTGCAGAATCGGCCGCTTGCTGCGCGTCGCCGCCCTTACGCCGCCCGGCTTGCGGGCGACCAGGGCGATGGCGAACAGGGCAAAAGCCCAATAGCGAACCATGACGATGAACGGAATCGGGTAATGGCTGGCAAGATACTTGGTGATCCCGTCTTGGAAGGCGAAGATGACCGTGGCGCCGACCAGACAGGCCACCCCCAGGCGCAGCTGGGGGGCGCGGCCGGGCGGGGGCGCGGCGGGGGGAAGATTTTCCGCCGGAGGCATGGGAAGGGGAGCGGCCGGCGAACCGGCGAAGGGCTGGGAAGCCATGCTGGGGGACTTGCTCACTTTGGGATCCAATATTCATACTGAAGGCCAGGACCGGGCGTGGCAAGGCTTAGATCCGTTATGGCAAGGGCGCCAGAGCCGATAGCAGGAGGCCAAGCGTTGATTCCGTTCACCCTTGATCGCACCACCATCGCCGCCGGCGGTTTGCAGGATATGGCGCTGCGCCATGGCGCCCGGGTGCGGGTGATGAGCCCGGCCGAGTTGGACGCCTCGCTGGAGGAAACCCTGGCGCACCGCCCCGGTGGCGGCGATGTCTGGCTGTTCGCTTATGGCTCGCTGATCTGGAATCCGGCCTTTCATTTCGCCGAGCGCCAGGTGGGAACGGTGCGCGGCTGGCACCGTCGCTTCTGCCTGTCCTCGACCCTGGGGCGCGGCACCCCCGATTGCCCCGGGCTGGTTCTGGGGCTTGATCGCGGCGGCGCCTGTCGCGGCGTGGCCTTTCGCATCCCGGCGGCCTTGGTGCGCGCCGAACTGGCCGTGGTCTGGTGCCGGGAAATGCTGACGGCGTCCTACACGCCGCGCTGGGCCCGGGTCAGCCTGGGGGGAACGCGGGTGCCGGCGATCGTTTTCACCATCAATCGCGCCGATCCCCATTACGCGCCGGGCCTTGACGACGCGACGGTCGCCGCCCGGCTGGCGGTGGCCCGCGGCGAATTCGGCGCGGCCTCGGATTACCTGTTCAACACCCTGCGCGCCCTGGATGCCGAGGGCATCATCGATGTCGGTCTTCACCGCATCGCCCGCCACGTCCGCCTGTTGCAGGCCGAGGCTTTGGCTCCGCCGCCGGTTGAAACCCCGGCGCAGGCGCCCACCTGACAGAGAGCCCCGGGGCGTGCGGTCTTGTCGGCGTCCCTTTCGGCGTTTCACGCCCCGCTCTGGAGGATCGCCATGTCCGTCCGCCGCTCCGCCGTCCTGTTCGCCGCGCTGTTGGCCCCCGCCGGTCTGGGGGCGGGCGCTAGCGCCCCGGCGCAAGCCGCCATCGTCGAAAAGCCCGTCGCCTATAGCGTGGACGGCACCGCGTTTGAAGGGGTGCTGGTTTACGACGACGCCGTCGCCACACCGCGCCCGCCGGTGCTGATGGTGCCCAACTGGTTTGGCGTGTCGGCCGCCGCCATCGCCCAGGCTGGCGAAATCGCCGGGCGCGACTATGTGGTGCTGGTCGCCGATGTCTATGGCAAGACCCTGCGCCCGACCACCGCCGAACAGGCCGGGGCGGCCGCCGGGGCCTTGCGCGCCGATCGTCCGCGCCTGCGCGCCCGGGCCAACGCGGCGCTTGACGCCCTGCTCGCCCAGGCCGGCGGCGCGCCGATGGCGACGGGCAAGGTCGCCGCCATCGGTTTTTGTTTCGGCGGGGGCACCGTTCTGGAACTGGCGCGCAGCGGCCGGCCGCTTGATGCGGTGGTGTCCTTCCACGGCAATCTCGATACCCCAAGGCCCGAAGACATGACCAAGGCCCAGGTCAAGGGCGTGCTGGTTCTGCATGGGGCGGCCGATCCCTTCGTGCCGCCGGCCCAGGTCGATGGCTTCCTGGCCGAAATGAAGGCGACCAAACTCGACTGGCAACTGGTGTCGTTTGGCAATGCGGTGCATTCCTTCACCGATCCCGAGGCCAATGATCCCGGCAAATCCCAGTATGACGAGACGACCGCCAAGCGGGCTTTCGCCCTGATGCGCGCCTTCTTTGACGAAAAGCTGTGAATGAACCTATTGCGAAACATTCTCCCCTGCGCGATCGGACCCTGGTATAGGTGAAGCCTGGGGTTTCCGCCGTCGCCCCCCCTCTTGCCCGGGGGCTGGTTCACCTGCCGGTTGACGGGTTCCAGACGATGGCGTATCGGGCGTGATCGGGTTTTTCAACCGGGACGGCGCATGCCACCGGGGGCGTGGGGATTGGCATGACACAGACAGGCAAGCGGTCGGCGACGGCCGGCGGGATCCGCTTTGGTATCGGCAAGCGGATCCTGACGTCTTTTCTGGCGGTGGCGGCGATCACCGTCGGTCTGTCGGTGCTCGCCTGGACCAGCCTGGATCAGTCGCGCAAGGATTACGGCGCCCTGGTCGACGACAGCCTTCCCGCGGTCAAGGACGCCCTGGAACTGGCGCGCAGCAGCGTCGTGCTGACCAGCATGGCGCCGATGCTCCAGGCCGTGCGCAGCGACGACGAGCGCAAGAGGATTTTCGATGACCTCCGCGGCTCCCATCAGGCCCTTGATCAGCGCATCACCGATCTGGCCGCCCGCGTCGATCGTCCCGAGATCATCGCCGGCCTGCGCAAGACCGCCGAGGAGATGCGAACCACCCTTGATCGCCTGAACGGCATCGCCCAATCGATGCTGGGGACCGAGGCGGTGATGATCGAGGATACGAAAACCATTCGCGGCCTTGAAACCGGCTTCGCCGCCGCGGCGCGCAAACTGGCCGGCAGCGCCAAGATCGAGGTGGTTCTGGGCGCCCGCAAACTGGCCAATATGATCGAATTGCTCCAGGCCGATCAAACGGTGACCGGGGCGGCCGAGGTGGCCAAGGCCGGCGAACAGGCGACCCAGGCCTTTGAGGCCAGCTTGCGCATCAGTGCCGATGCCGTGCGCTCGCTCAGCATTCTGGCCCAGGCCCAGCGCGCCCCCGATCTGGAAACCCTGTCGAGCCTGGAAAGCGCCTTCAAATCGGGCATGGCCTCGGTCTCGTCGCAGCTAAGCCGGCTGAAATCGGCCAATGTCGATGCCGATCAGCTCGCCCAGCTGCAAAGGCTGTTCGACGATACGATGATGCTGGGCGACGAAATGCCCAGCCTGTTCGACCGTCGGGCCAGCGCCCTGACCCAGGTTGGCATGGCCAACGATCTGGTCGAGGAGAGCCGGGCGATCGCCGAGCGCCTGGGCATCCTGGTCAATAACTTGGTTGGCGCCGTCGATGGCGATATCGCGACCACTGTCGAAATCAGCGAGGCCCGGGCCAAAACCACCGTCATCATCCAGTGGTCGGTCGCCGGCCTTGCCGTGTTGATCACCGTGTTGATCGGCTGGTGGTATGTGGGCAAGCGGATCATCGGCCGTTTGCTGCGGCTGGCCACGGCGATGGATCGCATCGCCGGCGGTGATCTTGATACGGCGATTCCCGATCAGGGCAACGACGAGATCAGCCAGATGGCGCGCACGGTCGCCGTATTCCGCGATACCGCCCGCGAGGCCCGCGAGGCCGAGCGGCGGGTGGCCGAGGAACGCGAGCGGGCGGCCCGGTTGAAGCGCGAGGGTGAATTGTCGCTGGCCGACGCCTTCGATCAATCGGTGGGGCAGACCGTGCAGGATCTGGGCGGGGCGGCGCAGACGGCGGCCGAACGCGCCGATACCATGGACCAACTGGCGCGCGCCGTGATGGACGAGAACCGCGGCGTCGCCCAGACCTCGGAGGAGATGTCGGGCCAGACCCAGGCGGTGGCGGCGGCGGTCGAGGAGCTGGATTCGGCGATCGAGGAGATTTTGCGCCAGACCACCGGATCATCGGAAGTGTCGGGCAGCGCGGTGCGCGAGGCCGAAGCGATGCGCGCCGTCATGGACTCGCTCAACGACGGTTCGGGACGGATTGGCGAGATCATCGGCCTGATCGAACAGGTGGCGGCCCAGACCAATCTTCTGGCGATGAACGCCACCATCGAAGCCGCCCATGCCGGCAACGCCGGCAAGGGATTCGCCGTGGTGGCGAGCGAGGTCAAGAACCTTGCCCACCAGTCCAGCCAGTCGGCCGATGATATCCGCAAGCAGATCGCCAAGATCCGCGCCGATGTGGAAAACGCCGTTTCGGCGACCGGCCGGCTGACCGATATCATCCGGCGCAACGACGAGATCGTCGCCGGCATCGCCAGTTCGGTGGAACAGCAAAGCGCCGCCACCCGCGAAATCAGCCGCAATGTGCAGATGGTGGCCGAAGGCGTGCGCCATATTTCTTCAAGCGTCACCCTGGTCTCGGATGTCTCCGAACGCTCGGGCAAGGCGGCCGCCGAGGTTCTGGCGGCGTCACAGGCCATGCGCGGTCAGGTTGGCGTCATCACCGGCGAGATCGATTCCTTCCTGAGTGGCATTCGCGCCTAAGGTCCTTGGCGGGCCGAACCGCCTTACTTACATGATTCCGGCAAGGCGGCGTCGGCGCAGCTCGGTCAGGTTGAACTCGACGGCGGCGGCGCCCAAAGGCTTGCCCATCTCGTCGGTCAGGGTCATGTTGACCTGCAGCCGTTCGGTGGCGGTCGCCTTGTCGACTTCGGGGTCATCGATGAACACGGCGTCGCCGCCGACCAGGAAGGTCTTCTGATATTTGGCTTCGTCGCCCTGCCAGTAATCGGAGCTGATGGCGCTGAGCCCGGCGTTCAATCCCCTGGCGTCCATGACGATGATCTCGGTGATCAGGCCGTTGGATTGCGCCTGGATGCGGATCAGGTCGGCCGACAGCGGGCTGGCCATCACCGAGGCGACCAGAGGTTGCTCCTTGGCGGTGCGCTGGGCGATCCAGGCCTTGTCCAGGCCATCGATATCGGACTGGCTCATGCTCCGCGTATTGGCCCGACGGGCTTCAAGGATCGTGCGCACCAGCGGCGTGCTCAACTGATTGCGGATTTCACCCAGCATCGCCTCGCTCACCTCGGCGGTGGCGGCGCTCACCGGTTCGGCGGCATTGGCGACGTGAAGAGGGGTGGTGACCGCCAGCAGGCCGGCGAGAGCGAGCGGTGTTCCCGAGAGAAGGGTGGCCAGGGCGATGGCTTTTTTCATGGCTGTCCGCTTTCGTTCCTGTCGGCGCCGGCTTGGCGCTCGGCGCGCTTCGATGGAAAGGATGTAGCATTTCAGACGGGGTCTGAGAATCCACCGAAAGGCAGGGGTCCGAAAGACAGGGGGTGCGCGGTTTGGGAAAGATAAGGTAGAACGGACAGGAAGAAGAACGCTACGCTGGGCCGAGCCTGTGGCTGCGGCGCCTCGGACGAGGTTGGCGGCGTGACGGTTATCCGACGGCCGGACCCACGGCCACCACGACGGAAGGCATAGGTTCCATGGTGTTCGACGCGCGCGATGGCGCGGACAAACTGGTGATCGCCCTGCCCAAGGGGCGCATTCTCAAAGAGGCTATGCCGCTGATCGAGGCGGCCGGGCTCTCTCCCGAACCCTCGTTCGATGATCCCGACAGCCGGCAATTGCGCTTTTCCACCAGCGATCCCCGGGTGGATATCATCCGGGTGCGCAGCTTCGACGTGGCGACCTTCGTCGCCTTCGGGGCCGCCCATATCGGGGTGGCGGGCAATGACGTGATCCTTGAGTTCAATTATCCCGAGCTTTACGCCCCGCTTGACCTGGGCATCGGCGCCTGCCGGCTGTCGGTGGCCGAGGCCGAGCGGTTTTCGGCCGAGGATGATCCGGGGCGCTGGTCGCATATTCGCGTGGCGACCAAATATCCCGAGATCACCCGCCGCCATTTCGCCGCGCGCGGGGTTCAGGCCGAATGCATCAAGCTCAATGGCGCCATGGAACTGGCCCCGGCCCTGGGGCTTTGCCGGCGCATCGTCGATCTGGTGTCGAGCGGCGCCACCTTGAAGGCCAATGGCCTAGTCGAGGTCGAGCGCATCCTTGATGTCACCTCGCGTCTTGTCGTCAACCGCACCGCCATGAAGGTCCGCTCGCGCGAGATGACCGCCTGGATCGAACGCTTCCGGGAGGCTTGCGATGCCGTTGCGGCTTGAGGCCTCCAGCGCCGATTTCGCCCCGGCCTTCGCCGCGCTGCTGGCGGGCAAGCGCGAGAGCGCCCAGGACGTCAACGACGTGGTGAGCGCGATCCTGGCCGATGTGCGCCTGCGCGGCGACGATGCCCTGATCGATTACACGGCGCGCTTTGACAAGATGACCGTTTCGGCCGAGGGCCTGCGCTTTAGCGACGACGAGGTGGACACCGCCGTCGCCCTGATCGAGCCGGCCTTGCGCGATGCCCTGGCCCTGGCGGCCAAGCGCATCACCCGCTTCCATGAACGCCAGATGCCCACGGCGATCTCGTTCACCGACGAGGACGGCGTGCGGCTGGGCCAGCGCTGGACGGCGGTTTCCGCCGCCGGGCTTTACGTGCCGGGCGGTCTCGCGGCCTATCCGTCCTCGGTGCTGATGAACGCCCTGCCGGCCAAGGTGGCGGGCGTCGAACGGCTGGTCATGGTGGTGCCGACGCCGGCCGGGCGGATCAATCCGCTGGTGCTGGCGGCGGCCAAGCTGGCCGGCGTCGATGAGATCTATCGCGTCGGCGGCGCCCAGGCGGTGGCGGCCCTGGCCTATGGCACGCGGACCATCGCCCCCGTCGACAAGATCGTCGGCCCCGGCAACGCCTATGTCGCCGCCGCCAAACGTCAGGTTTTCGGCACCGTCGGCATCGATATGATCGCCGGTCCCTCGGAGATCCTGGTGGTCGCCGATGGCGCCAATGATCCCGACTGGATCGCCCTTGACCTGCTGTCCCAGGCCGAGCACGACGCCGCCGCCCAATCGATCCTGATCACCGATGATCGGGCCTTCGCCGATCGGGTGGAGCGCGCGGTGACCGACCGCCTGCGGACGCTGTCGCGCACCGAGATCGCCAGCGCCTCCTGGCGCGACCACGGGGCGATCATCCTGGTGGGCGATCTGTTGCGCGACGCCCCGGCCCTGGTCGACAAGGTGGCGCCCGAGCATCTGGAACTGGCGGTGGCCGATCCCGACGCCCTGGCGGCGCGCGTGCGCCACGCCGGCGCGATCTTCCTTGGGCGCTATACCCCCGAAGCCATCGGCGATTACATCGCCGGGCCCAACCATGTGCTGCCAACCTCGCGCACGGCGCGTTTCTCGTCGGGGCTTGGGGTGCTCGACTTCATGAAGCGGACGACGCTGGTCGGCTGCGGAGCCGAGTCGCTGGGGGCGATCGGACCAAGCGCCGTCCGTCTGGCCCGGGCCGAAGGGCTTGAGGCCCACGGGCTGTCGGTGGCGGCCCGCATGAACCGGGGCTGGGAGTAGACATGGAGGAGGGCGAGCTGAAGGATACGGATCATCTGATCGATATTCAGCTCGACGAAGTGACCTTCGTGCGCCGGCGGCCCGAGGTGGAGCACGAACGGGCCGTGGCGATCTTCGATCTGCTTGAAGACAACCATTTCGGCATCAAGGGCTTCCAGGGGCCCTTCCGGCTGGTGCTGAGTTTGGCCGAAAACCGCCTGTTGTTTGACATCCGCGACGGCGAAGACAAGCCCTTGCGCAAGGTGATCTTGTCGCTGCGGCCCTTCCGCATGATCGTCAAAGACTATTTCATGATTTGCGAAAGCTATTTCAGCGCCATCCGCTCGATGACTCCGGCCCAGATCGAGGCCATCGACATGGGGCGGCGCGGCCTTCACAACGAAGGGGGAGCGGTGCTGAAGGAGCGGCTGGCGGGCAAGGTCGTCGTCGATCATGATACCGCCCGCCGGCTGTTCACGCTGATCTGCGTTCTGCATGCCCGGGGCTGAGGGGCTTGGTCGATTCCCTTCCCTCGGCGGTGCTGTTTTGCTGCACCATGAATTCGATCCGCTCGCCGATGGCCGAAGGGATCCTCAAGCGCTTTCACGGCAATCGCATCTATGTCGATTCGGCCGGGGTGCGGGCGGGGGGCTATATCGATGGCTTCGTCGTCGAGGTGATGGAGGAGATCGGCATCGATCTGAGCGGCCATCGCTGCAAGGTCTTTGACGAGTTGGAAGATGACAGCTTCGACGTCATCGTGTCGCTATCGCCCAAGGCCCAGCACCGGGCCGTGGAAATGACCCGCTTCATGTCTTGCGAGGTGCTGTTCTGGAATACCTTCGATGCCAGCCTGATCGATGGCAACCGCGAGGTTCGGCTCAACGCCTATCGGGCGGTAAGGGACGATCTGATGCGCAAGATCCTGGCCCGATTTCCCGTTGCCCGGGCGCCCTCGGGGTAGCAAGCCGCGCCGGGCCCTCCGGCGCCGGCGGGCGTGAGCCGATTCTTCTTGACGTTTTAATGTCGCCGAAACATTTAGGAGCCTGAGGCTCCTTATGGATCTGGCCTTCCTTTTCTTTCAATCAGCAGATTGGTCACCCGCCACCGATGACGCACGGCGATAACCGGGACGGACCCGGCCGGGAAACCCGTTCCTCTGGACCCCTCGTGCTGGCATCGGCTTCGCCCCGGCGGGTGGATCTGCTTGCCCAGATCGGTCTGGTTCCCGATGCCATCGATCCCGCCGATCTTGACGAGACGCCGGCGGCCGATGAACTGCCGCGCCCCTATGCCGAGCGCGTCGCCCGGGCCAAGGCCCTGGCGGTGGCGCCACGCCACCCGGGCGCCTGGGTTCTGGCGGGGGATACGGTTGTCGCGCGCGGGCGGCGCATCCTGCCCAAGGCCGAAGACGCCAAAACCGCCAAGACCTGCCTGGAGATGCTGTCGGGCGCCCGCCACCGGGTGATCGGCGCCATCGCCCTGGTCACGCCCGAGGGGCGGCTGATCGAGCGCAGCGTTGTTAGCCAAGTGGCCTTCAAGCGGCTGTCGGCGGCGGAGATCGCCGAGTATCTGGCCGGTGACGAATGGCGGGGCAAGGCCGGCGGCTATGCCATCCAGGGCCGGGCGGCGGCTTTTGTGCGCTGGCTGGAAGGCAGTCATTCCAACGTCGTCGGCCTGCCGCTGTTTGAGACCAACGCCCTGCTCGCCGGAACGGGCTACCGGCCCGGACGCGATGGCTGACCCCGGCCGCCAGACCTATCACGTTCTGGTGTCCGATGGGCCGGGCGAAACCCGCTGGGCCCTGCTGGCCGGGGATACGCCGGTCGAGGTGGTCTTCCAGCGCGCCCATGCGGTGGAAACCGGCGCCATCGTCGCCGGTCGGGTGACCGCCGCCGTTCCCGGCCATCAGGCGCTGTTCGTCGATCTGGGGCGGGGGCCGGCGGGGTTCCTGGGGGCCGAGGACACGCCGCGCGGCCTGCCCGGCGAAGGCGCCCTGCTGGCCTTTCAGGTGTTGCGCGAGGCGGTGGCCGGCAAGGGGCCAACGGTGACGGCTGCGCCGACCCTGGCCGGGCGTTTGCTGGTCTATACCCCTTATGTGCCCGGTGTCGGGCTGTCGCCGCGCGCCGGATCGACCGCGGCGCGCAAGGCGCTGCGCGCCCGCATCACCGCTTTGCTCGATCCCGGCGAAGGCGTCGTCGCCCGCACCATCGCCGGCGAGGCCAGCGAGGCGGCCCTGCGCGCCGAGCTTGATCATCACCGCGCCCGCTGGCGCGCCATCGGCCGGGCGCTGGCTGCCAGCACCCGCCCGGGCCTGCTGGAGGCCGCCCCCGGTCCGCTGGGCGGCTGGCTTGACAGCCTGGGCGACGCCCTGCGCTCGGTGGTCGCCGATCAGGGCGAGCGTGCCCAGGCCCTGCGCCGCGCCCTGGCCGCCCGGGGCCCGGACTGGCCGGCCCGGGTGGTCATCGAACGCGCCGACCAGCCCTTGTTCGAGCGCTGGGGGGTCGAGGAGGCGCTGGAGGCCGCCCTGGCGGTGCGCTTGGCGCTGCCCGGCGGCGGAGCGATCGCGATCGAGGAAACCGCCGCCCTGACCGCCATCGATGTCGATGCCGGCGGCGCCGATCGCCGGCTGGTAGCGCCGGTGGCGGCGCGCGAGATCGCCCGCCAGATCCGCCTGCGCGCCCTGGCCGGCCAGATCCTGATCGATTTCCCGCGTGGTGCCCGCGGTCCGGAGGAAAGCGGTCTGGTCGCCCTGATCGAGGCCCTGGCCGCCGATCCGGCCGGTCCGCGCGTGTTGGGGGTGACGCGGGGCGGACTGGTCGAGGTGGTGCGGCCGCGGCGGCGCCCGCCCTTGTCCTCGCTGCTGACCGTTCCCGGCGGCCCGCCGAAACTGACGGCCGAGACCGCGCTGCTGGCCGCCTTGCGCGAGCTGGTGGCCGGGGCGACGCGGGCGCCCGGCGCCCGTCCGCATCTGCGGGTCGGGCCGCGATCGGGCGGGCTGCTCGCCACCGATCTGGCCCAGGCCCTGGCCGAGGTGGAAGCGGCCCTGGGGCAGGCGGTGGCGATCGATTGCTTTGCCGATCACCCGGAAGACCGGCCCGAGGCGACGTTTTTCTAGGGCCGGGACGGGCCGTTGGGGCGGAGCCCGCCGTCTTGGCATGGCTGCCTCCCGGCTTTCCCCGGGGCTGGAGAGTGGATTTTTCGCGCGGGGCGTCCTAGATTGCCTCTTGAAAGGTGGAGGTGCGGGCTGGGCGCATAACCTCCACTGGCCGGTCACCCGTCCCACCAAGGGTGGCTTATCAACTCAGTGGGTCGCTCCTCGCGTACACTCGCGTACAGTAGCCCCCCCTGCCGTTTGTTGTTCGCGTAGGACGGTGAGCTGGCCGGGATAAAGGTCCATCCCTCGAAGCGCCCCCGGGTGGCGTTGGCGACTTTTTTGGGGCGGGCGAGCATTTGTGAGGCGGCGCTATGACAGTACCCTCCGGAGGGGACGACGATTTCCCCAAGGATCCCCCCGGCGAAAAATCCGCCAGTCCGGATTTGGTGCGGGTCACCGCCCGGGCCTGCCCGATTTGCGGTCATCCGGTCGAGGCCCGCTATCGGCCGTTCTGCTCCAAGCGCTGCGCCGATATCGATCTGGGACGCTGGGTGCTTGGCACCTATCGGATCGAGACCAACGAGGCCCCCGACCCCGACGAAATGTGATCGCCCGCTTTCCTCGAAAAACCTGAAACCGGCCAGGAGGCCGGATGATGACCCTGCGAACGCGTCTGCTGGGATCTGACGATCTGTCGGATCTGGTTTCCCTGGAAACGGCCAGTTTTACCGGCGATCAGCTGTCGCGGCGCAGCCTGCAGCGTTTGCTCAAGCGCCCCAACGCCCTGTTCGTCGGGGTCGAGGAGGAGGGCGCGGGGCAAGGCCTGCTCGGCTACGCCTTGGTGCTGCTGCGCACCGGCACCTCGCTGGCCCGGCTTTATTCCCTGGCCGTCGGCCCCACGGCGCGCGGACGGGGGGCGGGGCGGGCCCTGCTGGCGGCGGCCGAGGCGGCGGCGGTGGACCAGGGGGCTTCGGCCATGCGCCTGGAGGTTCGCCCCGACAACGCCGCGGCGATCACCCTTTACAAGTCGTCGGGTTATAGCGAATTCGCCGTTTACCAGGGCTATTACGAGGATTTGTCCGATGCCCTGCGGCTGTCCAAGCCGCTGCTGGTCGATACCAATCGGGTCTCGTCGCGGGTGCCGCTGTATCATCAGACCTTGGAGTTCACCTGCGGCTCGGCCTGCCTGATGATGGCGATGCACGCCTTGGATTCGCGCCAGCCGATGACGCGCAGCCACGAGATCCGGCTGTGGCGCGAGGCCACGACCATTTTCATGGCCAGCGGGCATGGCGGCTGCGGACCCCATGGGCTGGCGCTTGCCGCCCATCGCCGGGGCTTCGAGGCCGAGATCTATGTCTCCGACGATGGCCCGTTGTTTGTTGAAGGGGTGCGCGATCCGGCGAAAAAAGAGGTCCTGCGCGTTGTCCATCAGGATTTCCAGATCGCCTGCCTGGAAGCCGATATTCCCGTGCACAAGCGCTCGCTCGGCGCCGACGATGTCAGCCGCTTCGTCGCCTCGGGCGCCATTCCCATCGTTCTGATCAGTCAATACCGGATCTGGCGCGAGAAAGTTCCCCATTGGGTGGTGGTGGCCGCCGTCGACGACCACTGCATCCATGTGAACGACCCCGACGTTGATTTGGCGGAGGAGACCTCCTCCTCGCTCGAATGCCTGAGACTGCCCATTCCCCGGCGCGATTTTCAGGCGATGGCTCGCTATGGCCGTTCCCGGCTGCGCGCCGCCGTGGTGATACGCCGCGCCACCTTCTGACGGACCCACAAATGCTTTTCATTTTGTCCGAACGCAAGCCCGAGACCTTCCCGGCGGACGTGGCCGATCTGATTGTCGCCCCCCGCGAGTTCATTTCCCGCCCGGCGCTGTTTTCGGCCCCGGGGACCCGCATCATCAATCTGGCCAGCGATTGCTCCTATCTGGGGCTGGGCTATTACGCCTCGCTGCTGGCGGCGGCGCGCGGCCTGAAGGTGCTGCCCGCCGTTGCCGCCATCGTCAATCTGAACCGCAAATCCCTGCGCCAGATCCTGATGCGCGGTCTGAACGACGCGCTTGATATCCGCATGGGAGACCTGGGCGAAACCGAAGCCCAGCCATTCGAGGTGTTCATCGCCTTTGGCGCCACCCCCGATGCGCGCTTTGGCAAGTTGGCCCGTCAGGTGTGGGAGGCATTTCAGTTTCCGCTGATGGTGATGACCATCGCTCCGGTGGCGGGCGGGTCGGGCTGGCAGATCCAGGATATCGAGCCGCGCTCGGCCAAGGATCTTCCCGAAGACCGCGAGAGCTTTTTCCAAGAGCAACTGGCCAAGGCGCTGAAGGACGAATGGAAACCGCCCAAGCCGCGCAAGGCGCCGAAATGGTCGCTGGCGGTGCTGTATAACCGCGAGGATCCCCTGCCGCCCTCGACGGCGCCGACGCTACGCAAGCTGAGCCGGGCGGCGGCCAGGGCCGGGGTCGAGGTGGAGGTGATCGGCAAGAAGGATCTGCCGCGTCTGGCGGAATTCGACGCCCTGTTCATCCGCGAGACGACCAACGTCAACCACCACACCTTCACCTTCGCCCGCACCGCCGAGGAAAACGGCATGCCGGTGATCGATGATTCGCTGTCGATCCTGCGCTGTACCAACAAGGTCTATCTGGCCGAGCTGCTGGCGGCCAATAATCTGCCGACCCCGGAAACCCGGGTGATCGATCGCCAGCGGCTGAAAACGGTTGAACGCTATCTGAGCTACCCGATCGTCCTCAAGATCCCCGACGGCAGTTTTTCGCGTGGGGTGGTCAAGGTCGAAGACCGGGCCGCGCTGCTTGATGTCGGCCATAAGCTGCTGGGCTCGTCGGATCTGATCCTCGCCCAGGAATTCGTACCCACCGCCTTTGATTGGCGGGTTGGCGTGCTCAACGGCCAGCCGCTGTTCGTCTGCCAGTATCTGATGAGCCGCAAGCATTGGCAGATCGTTAATCACAACGCCAATGGCAAGACCGAACTGGGAAGCTGTAAGACCCTGGATATCGATCAAGCCCCCCACGAGGTCATCGCCCTTGCCCTGCGCGCGGCCAATCTGATGGGCAACGGGCTTTATGGCGTCGATATCAAACAAACCGAAAAGGGCTGTCTGGTGATCGAGGTCAACGACAACCCCAATATCGATACCGGCATCGAGGATCAGGTGCTTAAGGGCGCCTTGTACGACACGCTGATCGGCGAGTTCGTGCGTCGCCTCGAAGAGGCGCGGAGTTAGTCGCCTCGAAGAGGCGCGGAGTTAGAATCTCGAAGAGGCGCGGAGCTAGAGTCTCGAAGAGGCGCGGGGCGAGAGTCATCTATCGGTCAGGGATAACCACACCTTTTTGATGTATTAACGCGGGGCTCCACAAGAACCATACGGCTAAATCTTGACAACCCCCCAGGACTTCAGGTTAGGCTGATATTGAAAATGAGAGTGATTCTCATGTCGGACTAACTGAAGGACCGGCGTTCAAGGCGGGGCCGCTTGCGGCCGAGGTCGCCCAGACGTCGAAAAGGGGGAACCGTGCGATCGATTTCACAGAGTTTGCGCGGGCGTTTTTTGCTGACCGCCCTGGTTCTGGCCATCGTCTTGCTGGGAATCTCGGCCTATGGCCAGTCGCTGGTCAAGGCCATCGGCGCGGAAAGCCACCGGCAGATCCAAACCTATTACGGCTCCCACCGGCTGCTTCAAGAGACCAAAACCGCCCTTGGTCAGGTGGAACGGGCGCTGCACGAGGCGATGATCCACCCCGATGCCATCGGTTCGGTGCGGGCGGCGGTGGCCGGGCTGAGGGCGGCTGTCGGTCGGCTGACCAGCGATCCGACCTTGGCCGGACAGCCGATCTTTTCCGGCCTGCCGGCCGCCGTTGACGAGATGAGCACCCGCCTGGACCGCGACCTGGGGCGATGGAGCCGCGGCGAGGCTGCGGCCCCCGTTGGCCTTGTCGATGGCTTGCGCGACGTTTTGCACCTGTGCGAAAGGCGGGTTTATGACGCCATGGTCGATAAGACCTATCTCGCTTTGGGCACCTCGGACACGCTGAGCATCATCATCTGGGGGCTGACCGGGGTTATCTTCCTGATCGTGCTGGCGGCTTATGGCGTTTTCGAACTGTCGATCCGCCGACCGGTGTTGCGGGTGGCCGAGGCCCTGCGCGCCGAAGGCCGCGGGGCGGTTGGAGAGACCGATGTGCCGATGCCGCGCACCATTGAAACCTGGCTGCTGGTCGATGCCTTCAATGGCATGCGCCTGCAGGTCCATTCCCGGCAGTTGCGGCTGCAATCGGTTTTGGAAAGCACCAGCGACGGCATCATCACCGTCGATGACAAGGGCAGCATCGAATCGATCAATGGCGCGGCCGAGCGGGTGCTGGGGCTGACCAGGGACGAGGCGGTGGGGCGGCCGCTCGGCGATCTTATTCCCCTGGACCGGTTGGCCGAAGACGGGGGCGAGGAGGGGGCGCTTTCCCGGCGGCTTTTGGCCTTGCGCGGCCGTGAAATCGATCTGCCGGCGCGGCGGGCCGATGGCGCGGCCTTTCATCTGTCGCTCAAGCTCAGCGATTTCATGTTGGGCGAGCGGCGCTATTTCAATGCCCTGATCGCCGATGTGACCGACCGCAAGGCGATGATCGACCGCCTGACCTTCCTGGCCCAGCGCGATCCGCTGACCGGGCTGATCAATCGTCGCAGCTTTTTCGATGATCTGGAAAAGGCGGTGGCGCGGGCCGGCCGATTCCCGGCGGCCGGGGTGGCGGTAATCAGCATCGATCTCGATCGCTTCAAATACGTGAACGATTCCCTTGGTCATCAGGCCGGCGATTGCCTGCTGAAGGAGGTGGCCGAGGTGCTTTTCGGCCGCCTGCGCGAAACCGATCTGCTGGCCCGCCTGGGGGGCGACGAATTCGCCGTGCTGCTCCACGGCGTCAACCGCGAAGGCGCCCTGCATGTCGCCGAGGCCCTGCGGCTGTGTTTGGCCGATTACGCCTTTTCCTATGACGGCAAATCGGTGGAGATCGGCTGTTCGCTGGGCGTCGCCACTTGGGCCGCCGATGTGGACGATCCCGAGGACCTGCTGGCGCGGGCCGATATGGCGATGCGGCTGGCCAAACGCGCCGGGCGCAACCGCGTTCATCTGTTCGAGGAGGGCGACCTGGAAGTCCGCGCCCGGGTGGTGGCCGATGCCGGCTATTCCAAGCTGATCGATCGCGGGTTGCGCAACAATCTGTTCCGTCCGGTTTTTCAGCCGATCATTGATGTGACGAGCGGGGCAGTGGTCGGCCATGAAACCCTGGCCCGGCTCCATGATCCGGCGGCGATCGGCCTGACCATGGATGTGTTGATTCCCGTCGCCGAACGCTTCGGTCTGGCCGTGGAGATCGATCGCCAGATCATCCTGGCGGTGACCGAGGCCCTGGCCGAGGATGCCGGCTGGCTGGAGGGCGGCTTCCTGAGCTTCAATCTTTCGGCGCAATCCGTCGGCGATGGACGGATTTTCAGCGCCGTCCGCCGGCTGATCGCCACCCGCCGCTTGCCGCCACAGGCGCTGATCTTCGAGATCACCGAAACGGCGGCGATCGCCAGTCTGGCGGCGGCGCGGACTTTCCTCAAGGCCTTGACCGATCTCGGCTGCAAGACCGCCCTTGATGATTTCGGCTCGGGGTATTCCTCGTTCACCTATCTGCGGGAGCTGCCGGTGGATTTCCTTAAGATCGATGGCCGCTATGTGCGCGATATCCACCACGACCCGGTCAAGGCGGCGATGGTCCAGGCGATCAATACGGTTGCCCATGCCATGGGCATGCGCACGATCGCCGAATGCGTCGAGGAGGCGTCGGGTCTGGAGGTTCTGCGCCAAAGCGGTGTCGACTGCGCCCAGGGCTTCCTGTTTGGCCGACCGGCGCCGCTGGGGCCGTGGATCGTTCCCAACCCGATCCCCAAAGGTATCGGCCGGCCGCGTCTGGCTCTCGTCGCCCCGGAGGGACGGTGAGAGGGGTACGCCCCTTTGGGGCGATGACAGGAGTACGCCCCTTTGGGGCGATGAAAGGAGTACGCCCCTTTGGGGCGCTCGCGTGGCGGAGAACGGCGCTGGTCCTTGCCGGAGGGATCTTGATCGGGTGGCTGGCGGGGGCGCCGTTGACCGCCTCGCTCAAGGCCGACGAGCCGGCTTTCGCGGTGGCGGTGGAGACCATTCATCAGCGGGGCGAGGCGGCGGTCGCGGGCTATCAGGCAAGCCAAGGCATCGCCACCGGCACGGTGTTTTCCGATCTTTATTTCGATGTCTTCGAAGGCAGCGGCATGGAAATGGCGCTGGCCCGCCGCGACGAGGCGTTGAAGGTCGATCTCGAAGCCCATTTCAGCACCCTGATCGGCGCGGCGATGCGGGGCGCCCCGCGAGCGGAGGTGGAAAGCCATTGGCGCGCCCTTGAGGGGCGTCTGCATGAGGTTCTACCCTTGGTCGAAAGCCGGGAGCCTAGCTGGCGGAATTGGTTCGGTTTTCGCTGATTTCCGCCCTGCGGGGGGCGATGTGCGTTTTTTTGAAGAGTTCCTCTTGCAGCCCCCGAAAGGATCGTGTACACACCCCTCCTCGCTGGCGACAGCGATCGGTGCCCGGGTAGCTCAGCTGGTAGAGCACGTGACTGAAAATCACGGTGTCGGTGGTTCGACTCCGCCCCCGGGCACCACTTTCTCATCAAGGCGTTGATCTTCAGATCCGTCTTTGCGAAGCGGATAAAGCCGCTGATGAGTAAGTGTGGCGCCGATAGGCGCATTCGAAATTCCCTTGGCTATTTTCTTATAGATCCTAACGACTCCCGGCGTGTTCCGGCATCGCGACGGCTCGCGTGGCGTTCTCGGCGAGGGTGGCCCTGTCTTGCAAAAGGGGAAACGGTGACGCGTTCCGAACCGATGGCGACGACGATATGCTCCGCTATCAGGATCCTAGAACGGCCTGCGTGAACCGGGTTTTCCGCATATCGCCGGAGGTGTCGCATCGGGCTGTTTTTCGCCCTCATCGATCCCTTTCTGTGAAAGTCGTGAAGCTTATCATTTTGTCTTAGATTAAAATGTTCGCCGAGTTTTTAGAAAAAACACATCTTCCCTGGGGAACGCGCTTTGACTTATTCAGTGAGTGCTACTGGTGATAAATCCGGAGTTTTTTTAAAATCTTTGACTGGAATTAGGTTGTTTGCGGCTTTGGCGATCGTGCTTCATCACGTGCCGGGACACTTTGGAATCTCCCACGAGCTGACAGAGGGGTGGAGCTTAGGTCAGGGGGTTTCGGTTTTCTTTGTGTTGTCCGGTTTTATTTTGACTTACCGATATCCTGCTTTGACTGATCGGGCCGCCATAGTGCGGTTTTGGGTTGCGCGCGTGGCAAGAATATGGCCGGCGCATGCCTTTATTTTGTTTGTTCTTTTGCTCGTAAATTACGATTCTATGCCTGATATTGAAAGTACAAGTCTAAAAAATATTCTGGCGAATGTGTTTTTAGTTCAGTCTTGGTTTCCATATGCTGGGTATTTTTTTGGATATAATAGCGTAAGTTGGAGCATATCTACGGAAATGGGATTTTATTTGCTGTTTCCGTTTTTGATATTTTGTTTTCAAAAAACATGGTTGTTGAAAGTTTTCATTTCTTTTTCTGTCGGTTTTGTTTTTGTGTTGTTGGCTTATTATATGAGCATTCCAAGTTTTCAGTATCCAGATAATAAGATTGTTATGGAGGGGTTGATTTATGTCAATCCGCTTGCAAGGCTATTTGAGTTTGTTGCTGGAATGTGTTCCGCATTTTTGTGGATAAAATTTCATAATCGTATAGTTATGAATAGAGTGCTCTGGACTGTACTAGAAGTGTTTTCGGTTTTGTTTCTTATTTTTAATGTGAGTTTTCTGTCTAAAATTTTTTCTGTTTTTAGTTTTGATTTTGGATTTCCTGGTTTGTACTGGAAAGTTATGAGCTTATTTCCGGCTCTGGCTGCGGCTGTTTTTATTTTTGTAATGGCAAAAAGTGAAGGTTTCCTCTCTTCTGTTTTATCAACAAGATTTTTTGTTTACATGGGAGAGGTTTCTTTCTCAATTTACCTTCTTCATCTTGTGATTATAAAAATGTTTGATGATCTGCCGGCACTTGGGTATCTCAACGATTTTTTCGCTTTAATTTTGGCGCTTATCTCTGTGTTTGTTTGCTCTATGTTAATGTTCCATTTTGTAGAAAAGCCAGGAAAGACCATGATTATTTCTGTGTCTCGTCTTTTTGGAAATCGTAAATAGAAAGCAAGAAGGTCTTTTTTATTTTTTTGATTTCTTGAGTTTTGTTCCGGTCGCATCCTTTTTTTAAAAAAAGGGATCGCTGATCTTCATCGCTTTCAAAAGCCGGTCCCTCTGGTGCCTTGCCACCCCGCTTCCCGCTTTAATTTCGCCACAGTCGCCGCTGTAGACTTGGGCTCACCGTTTTTTCCAGCCGAACGGATCATTCTCAGATGAACAAGATTCTCGCCCTCGCGTCCGTCAGCGCCGTGCTTGGGCTTTCGGCCTGCGCGTCTTCGGATGCCACCGTCGTTCGCATGTCCAATGTTTGGTCCACCACCTGTGGCGGCAGTGGGCAAGGGGTGGTGGTGAGCGCCAAGACCCTGGCCGAATTCCATGCCGCCGTTGAAAAAACGCCGGAATGCGCCCGCGGCTACGTGGCGAACGCCCCGTCCAACTAAAGCAAATCCCGAGCACTCTGACGCAGAGTGCGACGACGATTGGCTTGACCATGAAAATCTTAGCGCGGTATGCGGGGACCGGATTTCCCGCACACCGCGCTAACAGCGCAAGACCCGGGCGCTTGCGCCCGTTGGCTCCTGAAATCTCTTTCGCAGATCCGATCGACCGCCCAGGCCATGCCGGGCGGTCGACGACGTTTGGGGCTTCGTTACCCGGAAGCCTGCGCACCCTTGACCATCGTCAAGGTCGCTCGGGGACTTTGCTGTCGTTCTGATACCGACAATTTCCGCAGGGGTTTGGCGCCCCGTCCCGGTCGCGAAGGATCTGAACGATGTATTGCTACCAATGTGAACAGACGGCCCAGGGTGTGGCCTGTGTCACCGTCGGCCTCTGTGGCAAGACGGCCGAGGTCGCCGCCCTGCAGGATCTGCTGATCGAGGCGGCCAAGGGCCTGTCGCAATATGCCTACCGCCTGCGCCAGCTGGGGATCGCTCTGCCCGAGATCGACGCCTTCGTGCTCGATGCGCTGTTCACCACCGTCACCAATGTCAGCTTCGATCCGGCCCGGCTGGAGGAGCAACTGCGCGAGGCCGCCTGTTTGCGCGATCAGCTCCGGGCCCGCTACGATGCAGCCTGCGCCGCCCGTCACACATCTCCCGAAACCCTGAGCGGCCCCGCCCTGTGGCAGCCGGCCTCGACGCGGGCCGGTTTGGTCGGCACTGGCGAGGCGGCGTCGATCGCCCATCGCCTGACGGCGCAAGGCGCCGATCTGACCGGCTTGCAGGACCTGTTGCTCTATGGGGTGAAGGGCATGGCCGCCTATGCCTGCCACGCCCGTATCCTGGGGCAGACCGACGAGAGCGTGGCGGCCTTCGTTCACGAGGTGTTGACCACCCTGGCCGAGGTTCCCGCCGATGCCGAGGCCCTGCTTGGGCTGGTGCTGCGCTGTGGCACGGTGTCGCTGACGGTGCTTGATCTGCTTGATCGGGCCAATACGGGCGCCTATGGCGATCCGCAGCCGACGCCGGTTCTGATGGGCCATCGCGCCGGCAAGGCGATCTTGGTCTCGGGCCATGACCTCAAGGATCTTGCCGTTCTTCTCGAGCAAACCGTCGGTCTGGGGGTCGATATCTATACCCACGGCGAGATGCTGCCGGCGCATGGCTATCCCGAACTGAAGAAGTATCCCCATCTGGTCGGCCATTACGGCGGGGCTTGGCAGCGCCAGCGCAGCGAGTTCGCCGCCTTCCCCGGGCCGATCCTGATGACCACCAACTGCATCCAGAACCCGACGGCGGCCTATCGGGATCGGCTGTTCACCTGTGGGCTGGTCGCCCATCCGGAGGCGACGGCGCTGTCGGGGCGGAATTTCGCGCCGCTGATCGCCAGCGCCCTGGCCGCGCCCGGCTTTGCCGAGGATGGCCCGGTCCGTCACCATTTGGCCGGCTTCGGTCACAAGGCGGTGCTGGGCGTCGCCCCGCAGATCATCGACGCGGTCAAGGCCGGCGCCATCCGCCGCTTCGTGCTGATCGGCGGCTGCGACGGCCATGAATCCGCCCGGTCCTATTTCGACGATCTCGCCGGCTCGCTGCCCCAGGACGCGGTGGTGTTGACGCTGGGCTGCGGCAAGTTCCGGGTGATCGATCACGATATGGGCACCATCGCCGGCCTGCCGCGCCTGCTCGATATGGGCCAGTGCAACGACGCCTATTCGGCGATCAAGGTTGCCCAGGCCCTGGCCGAGGCCTTTGGCGTCGGCGTCAACGACCTGCCGCTGTCGCTGGTGCTGTCATGGTTCGAGCAGAAGGCGGTCACCGTGCTGCTGGCGCTGCTCGCCCTTGGGGTGAGGAACATTCGCCTGGGGCCGAACCTGCCGGCTTTCATCACCCCGCCGGTGCTCAAGGTGCTGGTCGATCGCTTCGGCATCATGCCCGTCGGCACGGTTGCCGAGGATCTGGCGGCGATGGGGTTGGCCGCCTAAGGCACCGGGGTCATAAGCCGGGACGGCCCGCAAGGGCCGTCTTTCGGCCCCCCTTACTTCGCCAAGACCTTGTCGACGGCGGCCAGGAGTTCGGCCTTTTCGAAGGGCTTTTGCAAAAAGGCGTCGGCCTTGAGCTTGGCCGCTTTTAGCGCCGTTTCGGCCGAAATGCCCGCCCCGCCGCCGGAAATGGCGATCACCGGCGGATGGTTGGGCATGGCGCCCAGTTGAAACAACACCTCCGTTCCATCCATGCCGGGCATCAGCATGTCGGTGATGACCAGATCGAAGCGGCGGCGGCGTAAGTGCTCCAAGCCCTGGTCGCCGGTTTCGGCGACGACGACGCTGTGTCCAGCCCGTTTGAGCATGCCGCTGAGGGCGTGGCGCACGCCCGACATATCTTCGATGATCAGGATTTCGGCCATCTTTGGTTTCTCCCGAAGGATGCGACTCGTGTTCTGGTTTAGCGTAAATCCCGAGCCCCTGTCTTAGGCGGCGGCTTTCCCCAGGTGGGCCAGGATCTGGGTCATATAGGTCAGATGGGCGTGGTCGAGAGGCAGCTGCAGGTAGGACCCATCCTCTTTGACTTCGACGAAACGCACCTTGAGCGGCCGGTCGACGGTATCGATCCGCATCTCGAGCACCGTTCCGGGTTGCACGCCAAGGCGGCCGGAGAAGACGACGAATCCGGGAGAAAGCTTGGTGACCTGGCCGGTGGTGATCTGGCCATTGATGGTGGCACTGGCGGCCAGGGAGACGGCATAGGTGCGGAATTCGTCGCTGCGGCTGAGATCGGCCAGGGCGCCCAGGAAATCCTTGACCTCAAGGCCCAGGGAATCGGCTTCCTGGGATAGCTCCTCGGCGATCGAGCGGACGGCAGTCGCGCCCTGGCTATTGTTGGTGACGGCGGCATTAACCCGTTCCATGCTGCGGGTCACGCTGGTCGTCGTATCGGAGACCTGCTCGAAACTGCGGGCGATCTCCTGGGTGGCGGCGCTTTGTTGGGTCACCGCCGAGGCGATGGTGACGGCGATCTCGTTGACCTGTCTCACCGTTTGGGCAATGCCCTGAATGGCGTCGGCGGTACGGGCCGCCACCGCCTGGATCGAGGAGACCTGACCGCCGATATCCTCGGTCGCCTTGCCGGTCTGCTGGGCCAGGGTCTTGACCTCGGAGGCGACGACGGCGAAGCCCTTGCCCGCCTCGCCGGCCCGCGCCGCTTCGATGGTGGCGTTGAGCGCCAGCAGGTTGGTCTGGCTGGCGATGGTGTTGATGAGTTCGACGACGGTGCCGATCTGTTCGGCGGCGCTGCGCAATTCATTCACGCGCTTGATGATCTCATCGGACTGATCCATCGCCGCGGTCGAGATGCGCGAGGATTCTCCGGCTTGGCGGCCGATTTCCTCGATCGAGGCGGATAGTTCCTGCGAGGCGGCGGCGACGGTCTGGACGGTTCCGGCGGTCTGCTCGATCTCGCCCATGACGTGGCGGGCCTGGGTCCGGGTGTCGGCCGCCGATTCCTGGAGGGAACTTGATGTCTTGGCGATGCCGATGGAGGCCTTGGAGACCGAGGTGAAAACACTGCTGACGCTGCGGCCGAAGAAGCCGACCAGTTGGTCGACCTCCTCCTGGCGCCGGGCGCGAGCGGCTTGTTCGCTGATTTGCTGCTCTTCAAGACGGCGCTTCTGGACGGCGTTTTGCTTGAAGACCTCGACGGTACCGGCCATGGTGCCGATCTCGTCGTCACGCTCACGATAGGGAACGACCACCGTATCGCTTCCCGCCGCCAGATGTTCCATGGTCTCGGTGATGCGCCGAATGGGCACGGTGATGCCGCGGCCGATCACGGCGGCGAAAACGACGCCAAGGATGGCGGCGAGCAGGGCGAGCACGGCCTGCAGGGTCATGGTCCGGTCTATGGTCGCATCGTTATCGATCTTGGCCCGGGCGAACTCGACCAACAGGGAATCGCGGGCGGTGTGGAGGTGGTTCTGCATATCGATCGTCTGCAGCTTCATCGCCGAATCCTGATCGGCGACGTCCCTGTGGGCCTTGGCGATGGCGTTGACCGCCTGCCGATAGCCATCGATGGCGGCGCTGGCCCGGGTGGCCAGGGGTTTGAGGGAGTCCGGCGCCTCGGCGACGGCGTTGACCATCGCCACCTTGGCTTTTTCCGCATTGGCATTGGCCAGATCCAGCCATTGACGGTCGCCGCTGGCGAGGAAGCGCAAGCCGGTGACCCGTAACGACAACACGGCACGCATGGCTTCCCCCCCCCGCCAGGATCAGGGGTTGGCTGTCGGTGCTTCGCAAGGCGGTGAGCAGGGTCTCGGTTTCGCTCGACACCCCGTCGCCGGCGGCGAACAGGGCCGCCTTGTCGGCGTTTACCACCCGCACCGCCGCCTTGAACCCGTCGAACTGGCTGGCGTGAAGGGAGATGGCGTCCTTCACGTCATTATAAATCGCCCGGCGCTCTGGATTGATGACAATGGCGAGCGATGTGCCGATCAGTTCCAGGGACGGCGGGATGGTTTTGTTGAACTCGGCCTCGGCCGCCATGTCGCCATCCAACTGGAACTTCAATTTGGTTCGCCGCAGGACCTCGAGATTCGCATCGATCTTGAGCAGGCGCACCGTGCCGTCGGCGATGAGGCTCATCTTCTGGTTCTGCGCTTCGAGTCGCGAAAGCTGCCAATACCCGTAACCAGCCAGTGCCGCTCCCAAGAGGATGAGGACACCAAAGCCCGCGTAAAGCCTGAGACGGATGGTTAGATGGCCTAAGCGCATGGAAAGCTCCTGATGATCGGGGCGGCGCCCGGCCCGGAAGGGCGAAACGCGCCGCGCACGCTTGCGAAGGCATGGCTTATGAATAGCAACCAAAAGAGTATTATGATATTAAAAGCTACATTCATAGGTCCATATTTGCCGAGGGGCATTTTTCAGAACCTTCCTCGGTCAAAAGAAAACCTCCGGAAATAAATCTACTGTCTAGTTAATAAAAATCCCGGGAAGTGGATGGCCTCTGATTAATAGACGTGAAAAGTATTTTCTTTTAGAAAACGAGTACAATAAAGAATAGCCATATAAAGAGACTGTTCTGAGCAAATTTTCCCCGTATCAAGGGATGTGCGAGCCAGATGGATTGGAGGCACTGTAATGAGTCCGATGGGTGACAAGAATGACGGGGCTGATTTCTCGATGATCTGTTCGGCTTCCTCAATTGGGGAGCGGCTGGGCGGCGGCGCGGCAACGGACGAACTTGCCCGCCTTGCGGCGCTTCATGCCTATCGGGTGCTCGATACCCTTCCCGAAGTCGCCTTCGATCGGGTGACCCGGCTCGCGGCCTTGATTTTGGATGTGCCGATCGCCCTGATCTCGTTGGTTGACCGGGACCGCCAGTGGTTCAAGTCGCGCCGCGGCGTCGATGTCGACGAGATGCCCCGGGCCATCGCCTTTTGCGATCACGCGATTCGCGGCACCGATATCCTGGTGGTGAACGATCCGACGAGCGCTCTACCGCGCTGATGTGAACAAAGGCATCGCTGCCGCCGTCATCGGGCGCAATGAAGCCGAAGCCCTTCTGAACGTTAAACCACTTAACGGTTCCCGTAGTCATGGAAACCCCTTTCTAGATCATAGAGAGAGCTTGCCCGCAGGGATGCGGACCGTCGAAATCGCGTTTTCAGGTAGAAGAGTATCAGCTTAGCGCGAATTGCTTCAGCGCGAGGCCAAGTCATCAGGCCGTCTATCGACCCTCTTAAGATGGTCCACAATGGCCGCGAATGCAAGCGTGGTTTGCGGATTATTTGTCGCAGCGACTCAAAGGTCGAAAAAGCAGCGGCGGGAACCAACGACTTTTGCCGGGCAAAGCAAGGCTCGGCGATCTTATATAGTGGCTAAATACCCGCGATGTTTTCCCCCATTGGTCGGCCCTGCCGGACGATGAGGATCACCCGTCCTCACCCCCAGGGAGTCTCCCCCGTGATCACGCTGCGGATCTCGCATAGAACGACCTATCGCTATCGTCAGGCGGTCGGCCTTGGCCCCCATCGCTTAATGCTGCGTCCGCGTGAAAGCCGGGATCTGCGGCTGATCTCGAGCGAGATCGTCGTCAGCCCGGCGGCGACGATCACCTGGGCCCATGACGTGTCGGGCAACGCGCTGGCGACGGCGAGCTTTCAGGGGCTGGCCGACACCCTGGTCATCGACAGCCTTGCCGAGGTCCAGCTCAAGGCGGTGGTCTGGCCGGTCTTCGACATCGCGGCTTCGGCGATCTCCTATCCGTTTTCCTATGCCGACGACGATTGGATCGATCTTGGCGCCTTGACCCAGCCGCGCTACGACGACGCTGATGGCCGCTTGCGGGCCTGGGCGCGGGCCTTCGTGCGCGGCGAACGGACCGATACACTGTCGCTGCTCAAGGATCTCAACGCCGGGATCTCGGCCTGGGTCTCTTATCAGGGGCGGGAGGACGAAGGCACCCAGACGCCGTTGCAGACCCTTGATCGCGGCTGGGGATCCTGCCGGGATTTCGCCGTGCTGTTCATCGAGGCTGCCCGCTGCCTGGGCTTCGGGGCGCGCATCGTGTCGGGCTATCTTCACAACCCCGATCAGGCCAGCCTGGGGGACGCCGGGGCGGGATCGACCCATGCCTGGGCCGAGGTCTTTGTTCCGGGCGCCGGGTGGATCACCTTCGATCCGACCAACCGCAGCGTCGGCGGCTCCAATCTGATCCCGGTGGCCGTCGCCCGCGATATCCATCAGGCCATGCCGGTTTCGGGCAGCTTCGTGGGCGGTGGCGACGCCTTCGACAGTCTTTTGGTCGAGGTTCGGGTCAGTAGCATCTGAGGCCACCGCCGCCGGCCGGAAGCGGCGGTGCGCAGTCGACCACCGACGAATTTTGGAGAGATGGTCGGGACCTCTTGGGGTATTGTGCGGCTGAAATGGCCCGCCGCCTGTCCCTTGGCGGCTGAAGGCCCGATTCGGAAGGCCCCGATGACCAGCGCCCAAGCCTTTGCCCAGATTGAAGACGGCGTCGCTTTCGCCCAGGCGATCGTCGATACCATCCGCGAACCTTTGCTGGTGCTCGACAAGGATCTCCGCGTCGTCTGCGCGAGCCGGGCGTTTTATCAGACCTTCAAGCTCCGCCCCGAAGACGTGGCGGGCTGTCCCCTGTACCGGGTGGGGGAGGGGCAGTGGAACATCCCCGAATTGCGCGTGCTTCTGGAAACCATCTTGCCCCAGCACGCGGTGATGGACGCCTATGAGATCGATCACGATTTCGGCGAAAGCGGCCGTCGCACCATGGTGCTGAACGCGCGCACCGTGGTCGAGAAGGGCAAGGGCGAGCGGTTGATTTTGCTGGCGATGGAAGATGTCACCGTGCAGCGCGCCGCCGAGGCGGCGATGCGCGATCTGCTCGCCGAAAAGGACGTGTTGCTTCAGGAAATGCGCCATCGGGTCGGCAATAGCCTGCAGCTGATCGCCAGTATCCTGATGATGAAGGCGCGCGCCGTCAGCTCGGAGGAAGCCCGCCACCACCTGCAAGACGCCCATCAGCGCATCCTGTCGATCGCCGCCGCCCAGCAACAGCTTCAGGCCTCGCGCCCCGGCGAGGCGATCGCCCTCGCCCCCTATCTGGGCCGGTTGTGCGAAACCCTGACCGCGACGCTGATCGGCGATGCCCGCCCCATCGTCGTCAAGGTCGAGGCCGTGGGCTCGGCGCCGTCGAACGAGGCGGCGAGCCTGGGCTTGATCGTGACCGAACTGGTGATCAACGCCCTGAAGCACGCCTTCCGGGCCGATGCCACCGCCGGCGAGATCCTGGTCGCCTATGAAAGCGCCGCCGACGGCGCTTGGCGGCTTTCGGTCACCGATAATGGCGTCGGCACGCCGACCGAAAGCGCCGCCAAGGTCACCCCCGGGCTGGGTACCAGCATCATCCGGGCGCTGGGGCATCAGCTTGACGCCCGGATCGAGAGCGTCGGCGGTCCGCGGGGAACGCGGGTTTCGCTGACCCATGGCGCCTTCGCTCCGCCGACGGTTGCGGCATCCTGATCCGATTTCGGTTGCGCCTATTCGGTCTTTCTCGGTTCGGTGGAGTTTGCGCCGCCGATGGCTTATCGTCGCCTGCGCCCTCGCAAGCAAAAAGGTAAGGCCATGGTTCAAGACAGCAAACCCACCGGGACCGATCGGGCGCGGATGCGCGCCACCCCTCCCGCCCTGTTTTCGGTGTTCATGGTGGCGGGGGTGCTTGCCCATACCCTGTCGCCCGTGCCTTTCCTGCCGGCCTGGGGCGATCTGTGGCTTGGCGTGGTGTTTCTGGTTCTGGCCGGGGGGCTGATGGTCTGGGCGGTGCTGACGATGCGGCGCCATGACACCACCATCCATCCCCGGGGAACGACCACGGCCATCGTCACCGACGGCCCCTTCCGTCTGACCCGCAACCCGCTTTATCTGTCGCTGTCGCTGATCTATCTGGGAACGGCCTGTCTGCTCAATTCGCTGTGGATGGCCTTGCTGGTCTTCGTCTTCATGATCTGCCTTCAGCTTATCGTCATCCTGGCCGAGGAGCGTTATCTCGAAGCCAAATTCGGCGATGTCTATCGCGCCTATCGCGCCCAGGTCCGCCGCTGGCTGTGAGTCCCTCCGGCGAGGACTGCGGCCCGGCCGCGATCGGGGCCGGGACGGGGACGGCGGCGGCTCTCGCCGTGGTTGACGCTGTCGCCAAAGCCCGCCACTCTCCGATGACCATGCGCAGCCCCGCCCCCCGATCCCTTCCCCTCCGCCCGCCCTCCGCCGTCGTCGCCGGGGGTGTGGGGCCATGGGGGGCGCGATGGGGTTGAAGGATGCGGTTGATCTGGCCCAGGGCGAGGCCGGCGGAGAGGCGCAACGGGTCCGCCCCTTGCGCGCCCTGCCGCCGCCCGCCCGCCAGACGAGTCCGCCCCGGCGGGGCTGGCTGCGGGCGGGCCTGGGGCTGGCGATCCTGGCCGCCCTGGTCGGGCTGTTCGTTGTTTACGGACCATTCTGGCGGGCGCCGCCGGTCATTCCGCTGGTCACCGTCGAGCCCGGCCTTGTGGTGCGGGTCGTGGTGGCCAACGGTCGGCTGCGGGCGGCCGAAAGCGTCACCGTGCGGTCAAGGGTGGCCGGTCAACTGATCGAACTGGCTTTTGAGGAGGGCGCGCGGGTGGCCCGTGGCGCCGTTCTCGCCCGGCTTGATCCGGCGATCCCGGCCTCGGTGGTGGCCCAGGCCGAAGCGGCTTTGTCCAGCCGACGCAGCGAGCTTGATCAGGCCGAACGCGATCTTGGCCGGGCCAGCGCCCTGCAGCGCAGCGGCGCCGGATCGGTGGTGACCCGCGACGACGCCCGCTTCGCCGTCTCTCGCCTGGCCCGCGATATCGCCCGCCTCGAAGCCGCCGCCGAGGAAGCCCGGGCCCGGTTGGAGGAAACGGTGATCCGCGCGCCGTTTGACGGCATCATCACCGAACGCCCGGTCGACGGCGGGCAGGTGGTGGGCACCGACACCGCCCTTTACACCCTGGTCGCGACCTCCGCCCTGGATGTGGAGACCGAAATCGACGAGGCCCTGGCGGTCAGCTTGGCCGTTGGCCAGCCGGCGCGGATGATCCCGGCCGGACCCGAACCAAGGGCGATCGACGGCCGCGTCCTTTGGGTCTCGCCGCGCGTCGATCCGGCGACCGGCGGCCGTCTGGTCCGTGTCGGCTTCCTTGGCGAGCCGCCGGCGATTCCCGTTGGCCATTCGGTCGATATCACCATCGAGGTCGAGCGTCGCGAGGGCGCGCTCAGCCTGCCGCGCGCCTCCATCCTCGAGGCCCGCACCGCCCCGGCCGTGCTGGTGGCCGTCAATGGCGTTCTGGCGCGCCGGCCGATCCGCTTCATCGACTGGCCGGCGGCCGAGGTGATCGTCACAGAGGGCCTGAGCGCCGGCGAGGCCGTGGCCCTGGCCCCCCTTGGCCTGACCGCCGGGATGGTGGTGGCCCCCGGCGCGGCGGCTGGGGACTAAGGCCTTGTTCGCCCTCAAGGTCGCCCGCCGCTATCTGTTGTCCAATCCCGGTCAGACCCTGCTGCTGATCGCCGGCGTCGCCCTCGGGGTGATCGTTTTCGTTTTCATCACCGGGCTGATCGGCGGCTTGCGGGTGGAATTGATCGCCCAGACCGTGGGCAATCTTCCCCATGTGACGCTGGAGGCCAAGGCCCTGCCGCCGCGCGAGGCCCTGCCGCCGCGCGAGGCCCTGGCGTTGGGCGAGACGGCGAAGGTGCTGGCGGCGGTTGAAAAGACCCTGGATGTGCCCGAACAGATCCGCTCGTGGTCGCCGCTGCTGGGCATCGTCGAGGCGACGCCCGGGGTCAGGGTCGCCTCGCCGCAGATCATCGGCAACGCCTTCGCCACCCGGGGACGGGCGAGCGCGGCGCTGACCCTGACCGGTGTGCTGCCCGAGCGGCTGTCGGCGATCGCCGATATCGACGGCCAATTGGTGGCGGGCGAGGCGCGGCTTGATCTCGACAGTCTGCTGATCGGCGACAAACTGGCCGACAAGCTGGGCTTGAGGATCGGCAGCCGTCTGGTTCTGCGCGCCGATACCGGCACGGAGCGCAGCTTTCTGATCCAGGGGATCTTCCGCACCGGGGTCGAGGCGCTGGACGAGCGCACCGCCTATCTGCACCTGCGCGCCGCCCGCACCTTGCTTGATCTGCCCTATGGCATCAGCAAGATCGAGATCAAACTGGCCCGCCTCGACGACGCCGAGGTCGTGGCCAGCCATCTGGGGGCGGCGACCGGGCTGACGGCGACCAGCTGGATCGCCAAGAACCGCCGGCTGTATCAGGCCCTGGCCAGTCAGGCGCAGACCGGCCGCTTGATCCAGGGCTTCAGCCTGATCACCATCGTCATCGGCGTCTCCTCGGCCTTGCTGCTGTCGACCTATCGCCGGCGCTCCGAGATCGGCATCATGCGCTCGTTTGGCGTCTCCAAGCGCTTCGTGGCCCTGGTCTTCCTGGCCCAGGGGCTGTTCGTCGGACTGATCGGCGCCCTGCTCGGCGCCTCGGCCGGCTATGGGTTCTGCCAGTTGCTGGTCAGCGTGGCCCGCCGCCCCGATGGCACGCCGGCCCTGCCGATCGATCCCTCGCAGGGCGGCTATCTGGCGGTGATCAGCTTGACCGTGCTTGGCAGCGTGCTGGCCGCGGTGATCCCGGCGCGCAACGCCGCCGCCATCGATCCGGTCGAGGTGATCGGATGACGCTTCCTTTGGTCGAGGCGCGCAGCCTGTCCAAAAGCTTCGGCGAGGGCGAACTGGCCAGTCAGGTTCTCAAAAGGCTGAGTTTTGATATCAATGCGGGTGAGCGCGTCGCCCTGGTCGGTCCCTCGGGCTCGGGAAAATCCACCCTTCTGGCCGTGCTTGGCACCTTGCTGGGGGCGACCTCGGGCGACTTGCGCATCCTTGGCCAGCCGATGATCGGCCTGCCCGAAGCCGAGCTGGCGCGCTTTCGCAACCGTAATCTTGGCTTCGTCTTCCAGTTCCATCACCTGCTGCCCGATTTCACCGCCCTGGAAAACGTCCTGTTCCCCGCCGCCGCCGGCAAGGGCCGCGAGACCCGCCTCATGCGCGAGCGGGCCCGCGCCCTGTTGGTGCGCGTGGGCCTGGAAGACCGCGTCGATTACGGGGCGCGCAAATTATCGGGTGGCCAGAAGCAGCGCGTCGCCCTGGCCCGCGCCCTGATCAACCGCCCGGCCCTGGTCCTGGCCGACGAACCCACGGGCAATCTCGACAGCGGTCCGGCCGAACAGGTGATGAACCTGCTGGGCGAGATCAACGCCGAAGACGGCACCACCTTCCTGATCTCCACCCACGACGCCGCCGTCGCCGCCCGCTGCACCCGCCGCATGGAACTGCTCGACGGCCGTCTGGTCGGCCAGGATCCGGCGGATTAGGAGGCCGTTGCGAGCGATCTGGGCCAAAGGGCGACAAAGCGCGTTGACCGTCGTTCGCCACGGGGTGGTGCGGTTTTAAGGCATTGGGGCTTGATCGGGGTGAAGGGGGCGCGGCTAATGCCCCCTTGGTCTTCCCTTATGTCCTGAGAAAGGTCCTCGCCATGGCCGCGTCGCTGTTCGATCTCGCCGGAAAAACCGCCCTGGTGACCGGGAGCAGCCGGGGGCTGGGGTTCGAGATGGCTTTGGCCTTGGCCCGGGCTGGCGCCTGGGTGGCCGTTCACGGGCGGGGCGGCGCGGACCTGGAACGGGCGGTGGCGGCCATTCGGGCGGCGGGGGGCGCGGCCGAGGCGGTGGCTTTCGATCTGGGCGAGCCCGAGGCCGGCGCCGCCGCGCTCGAGGAGCTGACCGAGTCGTGGGGCGGCATCGATATCCTGGTCAATAACGCCGGGGCCCGCGATCGCCGACCCCTTGACGATCTTGATCTGGCCGCCGTACGCCAACTGCTGGAGATCGATCTGCTCGCCCCCTTCGCCCTGTCGCGGCGCGCCGCCCAGGCCATGCCGGCCGGCGGGCGGATCATCAACATCACCTCGATCGCCGGTCAAGTGGCGCGGGCGGGCGATGCGGCCTATACCACGGCCAAGGGCGGGCTCGATGCCCTGACCCGGGCGCTCGCCGCCGAACTGGGGCCGCGCGGCATCACCGTGAATGCCATCGCGCCGGGCTATTTCGCCACGTCGGCCAATGCGGCGATGGTCGCCGATGCCGAAAACGAGCGCCACCTGGAGCGGCGCACCGCGCTCGGGCGCTGGGGCCAGCCGGCGGAAATCGCCGGAGCCGTGGTCTTCCTGGCCTCGCCGGCGGCGTCCTATGTCACCGGTCAGGTGTTGGCGGTCGACGGCGGCTACCTCGCCCATTTTTGACCCGGCCGCGTTCGCTCTCCTTAAGGAGAGGGTGATTTAAAAGGGCGACGAATTAAGGCTGTCTTCATATCCTTCCCGCTACACTCTCCCTGCCGTTGTCTGCGCTTCCCGGAGCGATAGGAGCGGAGTCCCGATAGAAATCGGGGTTTGGTCAGGGAGACCGTCTGATGGGCATAAGCGAGTTCAAGCCCCTGTCGCCACCCGCCGTGGTCGACGCCCCGATCGCTTTTGGCCGGCCGTCCTTGGGCGCCGCCGAGATCGAGGCCGTCGCCAAGGTCCTCGCCTCGGGGTGGATCGGCATGGGCGAGCAGACCCTGGCCTTTGAGCGCGACCTGGGCGCGCGCATCGGCTGTCCGCATACGGTCTTGCTCAATTCCTGCACTTCGGCCTTGTTCCTTTCCCTGCATATGCACGCCATAGGCGCGGGCGACGAGGTCGTGCTTCCCAGTCTGAACTGGTTTTCCGCAGCCAATGCCAGCTTGTGGCTGGGCGCCCGCCCGGCCTTTTGCGATGTCGATGAAGAAACCTTATGCGTCACCCCGGAAACCGTCGCGGCGGCGCTGACGCCGCGCACCCGCGCCGTGGTCGTCGTCCACATGGGCGGCCATCCCGTCGATATCGAGGGGATCGCGGCGATCCTGCCGCCCGGCGTCCTGCTGATCGAGGACGCCGCCCATGCCATGGGCGGGGCCTATCTGGATGGCCGGCCGGTCGGATCGGCGGGCAATCCCACCTGCTACAGCTTTTACGCCAATAAGAATCTCTCGACCGGCGAGGGCGGGCTGCTGGCGGCGCCGACGGCCGAGATGGCCGACAGGGCCCGGCGGTTGCGGCTGCATGGCCTGGGGGCCGATAGCTGGAAACGCTATATCGATCCGCGCGCCAGCATCGGGCTGACCCCTTCGGAGGTCGGCTTCAAGATGAACTACACCGATCTGCAGGCCGCCATCGGCCGGGTTCAGTTGTCGCGGCTGGACGCCATGCAGGCCCGCCGCCGCGAGATCTGCGCGCGCTATCGCCAAAGGCTGGGCGGGGCCGGGCTCGCTCTGGGCTTCCAGGCGATGATCGAGGATCCGCGCCATGCCCGCCACCTTCTGGTGGTGCGTTTGCCGGTGGGGGAAGGCCACGCCCGGCGCGACGATGTTTTCCTTGGCCTCAAAAAGCAGGGAATCGGCGTCGCCATCCATTACACGCCCTTGCACCATATGGCCGTCTATCGGGATTACGCGGCGCGGCCGCTGCCGGTGACCGATCGCCTGAGCGACAGCATCCTCAGCCTTCCCTTGAGCGCCTGCCTGAGCGATGAGGATGTCGAGCGGGTCTGCGAGCGGCTGATCGACGCGGTGGCGCCGTCATGACGCCGCCTTGCGCGGCGCCGCGCCCGGGGGGCAGGCCGCTGACCCGGGGGGCGGCGATCTTGATCTTTCCCTTTGGGAATTCGGTCAGTCTTGATCTTTACGCCGAGGCGACGGGGCGGGGGCGCCGGGTAATCTGCGCCTCGTCGCTGGCCTTCGATCCGGCCCGCGATCTCTGCACGCGGGGAGTTTGGCTGCCCTATTATTCCGATCCCGACTTCGAGGATCATCTGACATCCCTGATCGCCCGCGAGGGCATCGGCGAGATCGTCTGTCCCCATGCGGTTGTCTGGCGGGCCCTGAAGGAACGCCTTCCCGGCTTCGCTCCGGGGGTGGCCTTGCGCGAAACCGATGGCTGGCAGCGCCCCTTCTCCGGCCATCGGGTGGCCGATCTGCTGGTGGCCAGCCATCATCCGGGCGCCCTGGCCGCCAGCGGAACACCGGCGGCCTTGTTGCCCGAGCATAAGCTGCGCGCGGTGTTCGCCCAGGCCCATGGCATTCCCGGCTGGTGCTCGAACGAAAAGATCAGCGCCTTGCTCGATGTCTTCCGCTGGATGCCCACCGGGGATGTGATCGAAATCGGGTCGTGGTGCGGTAAATCCGCCTTCGTTCTGGCCTTCCTGGCCCGCCATTACGCCACCGGGGCGGTTTTATGTGTCGATCCCTGGCATGGGGCGGACATCATCCAGGAAAATCAGGCGATCAACGCCGCCATGGTCACCTTCGACATGGACGAGATCTTTCGCGTCTTCTTGTCGACCATGACCCTGGTCGGTTCCGGCTTCGTGAACTATCGGCGCATGCCCTCGGCCGCCGCCGCCATTCCGGGAACCGCGCCCTTCAGCGTGACCAGCGCGGAATTCGGCGAGACCCTCTATCGCGGGCGGACGGCGTTGCTGCATATCGATGGCAATCACGACATTCCCAAGATCGAGGAAGACCTGCGCCTGTGGCTGCCCCGGCTGGTGCCGGGGGGCTGGCTGGTGATGGATGACTATGTCCACGCCTGGGGCGATGGGCCGCGGATCATCGCCGACCGCTTCGTCGAGGAGCATTGGCGATCGCTGGACTGCGTCTTTGTGCGCGGCGGCGCCTTGTTCGTCAGGCTGATGGCGGAGGGGGCGTCATGCGCGTAGGCATTATCCAGTCGTGCTATCTGCCGTGGCGCGGCTATTTCGATTTCATCGCCAGCGTTGATTTGTTTTTGATTTTTGATGAGGTGCAACTGCCCAACCGTCACGACTGGCGCATCCGCAACGCCATCAAGACGCCAAAGGGCCGGCGCTGGCTGACGGTGCCGATCGCGCGCACCGGCCCACCGCAGCGGATCTGCGATACGCCCATCCTGACCGATCGCCCGTGGATCGCCGACCATCTTGCCCTGCTTGAAGAGGCTTATGCTTCGGCCCCCCATTACGACCGCTATATCGAGCCTTACCGGGCCATTCTGAGGAAGGGCCATGGTCTTCTCAGCGCTCTCAATCGCGAATTGACGCTTTGGTTGATGGATGAACTGGCGATCACCACGCCCATCGAAAGCAGCGAGCCCTGGGGGGAGCCCGGGCGCAAGACGGCGCGGTTGCTGTCTATTCTGCGGGCCGTCGGGGCGACGCGCTATCTGTCGGGCCCGGCGGCGGCGGATTATCTGGATCTGGAGGCCTTTCGCGCCTCGGGGATCGGGCTTGAGTATAAAACCTATGATTACGCCCCCTATCCCCAGCTTTGGGGCGCCTTCGCCCCGGCGGTGACGGTTCTTGATCTGCTGTTCAATCTGGGCTCCGAGGCGCGCCATCACCTGCGCAGCCGGCAACCCGACACCGTGGTTCTGCCCCCGGCGCCGGCTTTTGCCGACGCCCTGGCGAGGAGGTCGTCGTGACCATTTTATCGCCCAAGGCCGTCCCCGCGCCGGCCGCTTCCGACGCTTACGGGTTTGGCGACCGGCTGACGGCAGATTTTCCCTCGCAGATCAATGTGGATGTGACCGAGGTCTGCAATCTGGCCTGCGTTCACTGTCCCCATCCCCAGTTCAAGAAAAGCGTCCATTACGCCGGACGTATGCTTGATCCCGCCTTGAACGACAAGATGGTCGAGGAGGTGCGAGATCATGGCCAGGGGCGGGTTGGCTATATCCGCTATACGGCGGCGGGCGAGCCGATGGCCCATCCGGCTATCTTCCCCATGCTCGCCAAGGCCGTCGCCCGCTCGGGCACCACCGTGTCCCTGACCACCAACGGCATGCTGCTGGACGAGGGCCGGCGGGCGCGGCTGCTGGAAACGGGGATCCATCTGATCGACATTAGCATCGACGCCTTCCTGCCCGAAACCTATGCCCGGGTGCGGGTGGGCGGCGATCTGGAGCGGGTGCGCGGCGGCGTTTTGCGCCTGATGGAAGGCGCCGCCCGCCGCGTCGATCCGCCCAAGATCGTCGTGTCTTTCGTCGAACAGCCGTTCAATCAGGGGGAGACCGCCGATTTCGAACGCTTCTGGAAGGAAAACGGCGCGGCCTATGTGGTGATCCGCCGGCTGCATTCCTGTGCCGGCGCCGCCCAGGATCTGGCGGCGACGCTGCGGGTCGAGCAAGGCGAGACGCGCCGCCCCTGCCTTTATCCCTGGGAGCGCATCGTGCTTAACCCCAGCGGCCAATTATCCTTTTGCCCGGCGGACTGGGCCCATGGCGCCGCCATCGCCGAGTACCGCGACACCACCATTCGCGAGGTCTGGCAAGGGCCGTTCTATCGGGCGCTGCGCGAGGCCCATCTGACCAACAGCTACGCCAACCATGGCTTCTGCGGCCAATGCCCGGACTGGGCCTCGACGCGCTGGCCCAAGCAGGGACGGTCCTATGCCGATATGGTCCAGGACTTCAAGGAAACGGAATAGGCCATGGCCGGGGATATCGACGACCTGACCCACCTTGGCCCGCTTCTGGCGAGCGAAGGGGTTGATCGGCGGATAACCGTCAATCTTATGGCGGCCAAGGCCTTTCTCGCCGAGGGACGGCCCGATCAGGCGCTGATCTGCGCCGAGCGGCTGTTCCGCCTGTCGGGCTGGCAACCCGCCGTTGCCCCGGTGCTGCTATCGATTCTTGATGGGATGGGGGCGGTGGCGCGGGCGACCGAGGTTCGCAAGATCGCCTGTCTCTCGGCCTGCAAAGCCGGCGATTTCGCCCTGGTCCGCCGGCTTTACCTGGACTGGCGCTATCACCACGTCGCCGTGCTGGGGCGGGAGGTTTTCGATGCCGACCCTTGCGTGATCGAGGGGCTTGACCGCCTGGCCGAGCGCCTGCGCCCCCCGGGGGAAACGCCGGGCGGCGGGAGAGCGCCGCGCCAGACGCCGCGTGTTCTTTATGTGCTGTCGAGCGTCACCCAGGAAGGGTCGGTTCTGGCCAAGCTGATGGCCGGTCTGCTGACCCATCATGACGCCAGCCGCTGCGAGGTCGGCGTGGCGATCGCCGACGCCGACCAGCGCGCCTTTGAGGAGTCGGCCGAGGGGCGGCAGGTGAGGACCGTGGCCACCCTGCGCGGTTGGACGACCTTTGTCGCCTCCGAAGCCGGGATCGAGGCGCGGCTGCGCGCCCTGCGCGCCCGCGTCATCGACTGGGCGCCCGATCTTCTGGTGACCAATGCCGCCCTGGCTCAGCCCGAGGCCTATCTTCTGGTGCGATCCCTGGATATCCCCTGGGTCGCCCAGGTGGTGGGGCCGCCGGCCCAGTTCACCGCCCCCGGAGCGGTGTTCAATATCGCCTCCGACGAGCGCCTGCTGATGGACTGCCCGGGATCGGGGACCATCGTTCGGGTCGAGGTGGATCTGCCCGATGACCAAAAGGTCACCCCCTTGGCCCGGACGGCGCTTGGCATTCCCGAGGGCGCGCCGGTGCTCTGTGGCGCCGGTCGGCCGGTGAAGTTCAGCCCCCGCTATCTGGCGGTGGTCGCCGAGGTTCTGCGCAAGGTTCCGACAAGCTGGTTTCTGGCGCTTGGGGTGGGGCGCGAGGGGCTCGCCGCCCTGCCCGAGGATGTGGCCGGGCGGGTGGTGGCCTTGCCCTGGACCCGCGATTACCTGGGCGCCCTGGCGCTTGGCGATCTGATGATCGACACCTTTCCCTCGGGCGGCGGGGTGACGGTGATGGACGCCATGGCGCTGTCGATCCCGGTGCTGGTGATGGGCCATGACCTTTGGCGGGAATACCGCTCCGATCAGTGGTCGGTGGCCCATGAATTCGCCTTGCCCGATTTGGTGATCGCCGCCGATGACGACGGCGCCCTGGCGGCGAGGGCGGTGGAGATTTTGGGCGATGCCCTGACCCTGGGGGTGATGGGGGCCCGGGCCCGCCCCCGCGTCGTCGCCCGGCGCGGTGATGTGGCGCGCATGACCAAGCGCTTCGAAGACGCCTATCGGGGCGTTCTAGATCTTCTTTCCCCCCGGGTTTGATCGCTCTTTTAAAAAGCGGCGAGGCGCCACCCTAAAAAGCTGTTCTTCCTTCGCTTATCTATAGCAAAGAGCGAAGCGGCGACAAGGTTTTCAGGCCTGTGGTGGATCTTACCGGGGGAGTGGATTAAGCCGATGTTGACGGGACAACGGGTGTTAATCACCGGGGGGACGGGGTCTTTGGGGCGGGTTCTGGTGCGCCGTCTGCTATCGGGCGAGATGGGAACGCCCGAGCGGGTGACCATCATGTCGCGCGACGAGGCTAAGCAGAACGCCCTGCGCACGTCTTATCTGGTCTCGGCGGGTCGTCATCCGACCGACGAGATCATCTACGAGAATTTCCGGCGAACGCTCGCCTTTCAAATCGGCGATGTCCGCGACCGCGACGCCGTGTCGCTGGCCCTGTCGGATGCGGATGTCGTGTTCAACGCCGCCGCCCTGAAACAGGTGCCGACCTGCGAATATTTCCCCTATGAGGCCATCCGCACCAATGTGGAGGGGCCGTGGAATATCATCACCACCATCCGCGATCGGCGGCTGCCGGTGAAAACCGTGGTCGGCATCTCCACCGACAAGGCGGCCAAGCCGATCAATGTCATGGGCATGACCAAGGCCCTGCAGGAACGGCTGTTCCTGTCGGCCAATCTTGGCTGCGGCCAAACGCGCTTCATCGCCGTGCGCTATGGCAATGTCCTGGCCTCGCGGGGGTCGGTGGTGCCGTTGTTTCATCAGCAAATCGCCGCCGGCGGGCCGGTGACCCTGACCGATCCGGATATGACCCGCTTTTTGCTCAGCCTGAACGATGCGGTCGATCTGATCTTTTCGGCCTGTCGCACGGCCTTGCCTGGCGAGACCTATGTGCCCCGCGTCGCTTCGGCGCGGGTTGAGGATATCGCCCTGGCGCTGATTGGCGAGCGCGCGATTCCCATCAAGATCATCGGCCTGCGGCCGGGCGAGAAATCCCACGAGATCATGGTGAGCGAGGAGGAGGCGCGGCGGACGATTGAGCGCGACGGGCGCTATGTGATCCGGCCCATCCTGCCCGAACTGGCCGCCGGGAACATGGGCCCGCCGGCCCTTGACGAGGAATACACCTCCGCCCAAGGGGTGCTCGACCGGGCGGGGGTGGAAGAGCTGTTTCGCCGCAATCGCTTGATGGTGGGCGATCTGGACCTGGATGACGAGAAAGATCTGCTGCGATGAAAGTCATGACCATTCTGGGCACGCGCCCGGAACTGATCCGCTTGTCGCTGATCCTGCCCAGGCTTGATGCGGTGTGCGACCATGTTTTCGTCTATACCGGGCAGAACGCCCATCCCAGCCTGTGGCGAAATTTCCTGGGCGAGTTTTCCCTGCGCTCCGAAGATCACGACCTGGGCGCCAGCCAGGGCACCCTGGGCGAGCGGGTGGGGGCCATCCTTGCCGGGGCGGAACGGGTGATCGGTCTGGAACGCCCCGACCGGGTGCTGATCCTTGGCGATACCAACAGCGGTCTGTCGGCCTATGTCGCCAAGCGCCTGGGCATCCCGGTTTTTCATATGGAGGCGGGAAACCGCTGCCATGACGACCGGGTGCCCGAAGAGGTCAACCGCCGGGTCATCGATCATTGCTCCGATCTTTTGATGCCCTATACCGAGCATGGTCGGCGCAATCTGCTGGCCGAGGGCATCCCCGGCCAGCGCATCGTGGTCACCGGCAATCCCATCGGCGAGGTGCTGGCGGCGATGGCCGAGCGCATCGACGCCGCGACCGCGCTGGGTGCCCTGGGGCTGCGGCCCGGCGCGTATCTGCTGTTCACCTTCCACCGTCAGGAAAACGTCGATGTTCCCCAGCGCCTAATGGCCCTGATGGCCGGGGTGCGGCGGGTGATGGCGGTAAGCGGCCTGCCCGCCGTGGTCAGTGTCCATCCGCGCACCCGCGCCCATCTCGAGGCGAGCGGTTTGGCCGACCAGGGGCGCGGCGATCTGATGTTGATGGAGCCCTTTGGCTTCTGCGATTTCGTCGCCCTGGAAAAATCCGCCCGCTGCGTGCTGAGCGATAGCGGCACGGTGCAGGAGGAGGGGGCGATCCTTGGTGTGCCGACGGTGACGCTGCGCGATGTCACCGAACGGCCCGAGACCCTGGAGACCGGCAGCAATATCCTATGCGGCGTTGATCCCGAAGCGATGGAGCGGGCCTTTCGCCTGGTGACCGCGACACCACCCAATTGGCCGGTTCCGTTGGACTATACCCGCATGAACGTGGCCGACACCGTGGTCCGGCTGCTGATCGGCGCCAGCCTGCCGGTGGGGCGATGAGCGCCATGGACGCCGAAGACTCTCCGTTCACCGCCCTGGGCGATGAGGCCTGGGAGGCGGGATCCTGGCGCAAGGCCGCCTTGTTCTATGGCCGGGCGCTCGACGGCGGCGAGGTCGGGCCGCCGATCACGGCGCGGCTGATTTTTCGCCAGATGGTGGCCGAGGCGAACAGCGGGGCGATCTTGCCGGCTTTGCGCGCCTTGCGCGCCCTTTTGGCCCTGCCGATCGAGGAGTGGCCGTCCGACGTGCGCAGCCAGCTGCCCACGGCCGAGGCGGCCCTTCTTCATAGGGCCGGCCAGCCCGAGGAGGCCGATCGCGCCGCCCAAAGCTATGGTCCGGTGGCCTTGGCAAGCGGCTATACCAGCGGCTCGGCCATGTTGCGCTTCGGGGCGGCTTTTCAGGCGGCCGTGGCCCGCCCGCCGGGGCGGTTGGATCTGCGCTGGCTGTTGCCAGCCCTGCCGCCGCCGCCTTCGCAGGGGGGAGCGGCGGGGGTTTTGCTGATCGCCTGTGACAGCGCCTATTTCGAACGCTATGGCCCGGCGGCCTGGACGGCTTTGCGCCGCCAGGACGCGGGGAACACGTTGCTCCATGTGCATCTTTGCGCCCCGACGCCGGCGGCCCAGCGCTTGGCCCTCGCCCTGGCCAAGGCCGATCCATTGCTGCGCTTCACCACCTCGCCCTTGCCCGGCGGGCTGGCGGCGGGCGAGCCCACCTTGGTTTATTACACCTGCCTGCGCTTTCTGGTGCTGCCGGCTCTTCAGCAGGCCTACCAGCGGCCGATCCTCATAACCGATGCTGATCTGCTGGCGGTCGCCCCCCTTGATGACCTATGGCGGGCGGTTGAAGGCAAGGCGGCGGCGCTGATCGCCTTTCCCAAGCTGCGGATGAACCTGTGGGCGTGGCTGACCGCCTCGGTCGTGGTGGTGCCCTTTGAGGGCGCCGGCCAGCGCTTCGCCACCCTCCTTCGCGCCTATATCGAGGCGCAGATCGCCCGCGGTTTGCTGCTCTGGCACCTTGATCAGGCGGCCCTGGCGGCGGTGACGCTGAATGGCGGTCTGGAGATCGGTTTCCTGGCGCCCGAGGTGATGGACGCGGCGCCCTGGGGCCCCGAGGATGGCGGGAACGCCGCCGAAGGCTCCCGTCACCCCGCCGGTACGGCCGTTTTCTGGTCGATCACCGGCTCGCGAGCCGAACATGTCCATAAGCTAGATAGCGCCGTCTTTCGCGATCTCGATCGCCGTCCGCCCCCGGTCGCCGCCGACCGGCCGTTGGTGGTGTTGTCACCGGCCGTTCCCCCCGATCCGATGGGGCAGGCGGCGGTTCTCGGGCGGCTGCTTGACGGACGGCCCGCCCTGGCCCTGCGCTTCGTCACGGCGGGTCTGCCGGCCCAACCAACGCAGGCCGACGGGGCGGTCTGGACCTTTCAGACAACCCGCCCCCCCGCCGGATGGGTCGAGGCTCTGGGCGCGGGGGAGGCGGCGGCGGCCGGCTATGAGGGCTTCGTCGCGGCGCGGGCCGCCGAGATCCTCGCCCTGGTTGGCGCCGATCGCCCGTGCGCGCTGCTGGCCTGCACCGCCGATCCCCTTGACCTGCCCGCCGCCACCTTGGTCGCCCGCGCCTTGGGCATTCCCTTGGTGGTCTATCTGTTTGATGATCCGGTCTTCCAGTGGCCCGACAGCATGGCGGTGGTGCGGGCCGGCGCCGAGCGCTGGGCCAGGGTCTGGACCCGGGAGGCGGCCGAGATTATCGCGCCCAATCCCTTGCTCGCCGATGGCATCGCCGCGCGCTATGGCCGGCGGCCGATCGTCGTGCTCAATGGATCGCTCACCCCGCTCAACCGAGAGCCCCCTCCGCCTTGGCCGGCGCCACCGGCCGCCTTGTCGCTGGTGTTCACCGGATCGATCTATCACGCCCAGGCCGATGCCCTGGGGCGGGTGGTCGCCGCCCTCGACCGTCTGGCCGGGCGCTGGCAATTGCATCTTTATACCCCTCAAGACACGGCGACGCTGCGGGGCCTGGGATTGACCGGGCCCCATGTCTTCCCCCACGCGGCGGTGACGGCCCAGGCCGTGGTGCCGATCCAGCGCGCCGCCGAGGCCCTAGTGCTGCCTTTGGCCTTCACCAGCGGCGTGCCCGAGGTGGTGCGGACGGCGGCGCCGGGGAAGCTGGGCGATTATCTGATGTCCGGCCGCCCGATCCTGGTCCATGCCCCGGCCGATAGCTACGCCGCCCGGCTGTTCGCCGAGGAAGGCTGCGGGGCGGTGGTCGGCATAGCCGATGTCGACCGTTTGGTGGAGACCTTGACGCGGCTTGATCGCGATGAGGTCTGGCGCCAAAGCCTGATCGACGCGGCGCGGCGGGTGGCGCCGTCCTATGGCATGGATGTGGCGCGCTGTGTTTTCTGGGAGCGGATGGATCGTCTGCTGGCCGAGTCATCGCTTGGGGAGGGGGGGCAATGAACGGATCCTTGCCGCGGCTTTTGATTATCGACACCTTGAAGCCCGTGGAACGCTCGTTCATGCGCGACCTGATCGCGCCGCTCGATCGCGATTTCGCGGTGCGTTTCCTGCATCCCCAGGGTACGGAGGGGCTGGCCGAGGCGATCGCCGACGCCGATGTGGTGTGGTTCGAATGGTGCGCCCATCATGCGGCCTGGGCGACGCGGTCGCTTGATCTTGGCGGTAAGCGCGTGGTCATCCGCCTGCATTCCACCGAGATTTACGACAGCACATTCCCCCAGTCGATCCCCTGGGAGGTCGTCGATCACCTGATCCTGGTGGGCGAGGATATCCGCGGCGAGGTGGAGGAGGCGATCCCCGGGCTGGCCAAGCGGGTCGAGATCACGGTCATCGCCAATGGCGTCGATTGCACGCTGTTTCGTCCGGGGCGGGCCGCCGATCCCCATGCCATCGGCTGGGTTGGCGATGTGGCGATGAAGAAAAACCCGATGCTGGCCCTGCAGATCATCGGCGCCTTGGTCGAAGAGGACCCGCGCTATCACCTGCATATGGCCGGAGCCATGCCCTGTCGGCGGACGGCGCGCTATCTGGCCCATCAGATCGCCGAGCGCGGCCTGGGGGCGCATGTGAGTTTCCACGGTCCCGTGTCCACGATGCCGGCGTGGTACAGGGCGATGGGGGCGCTGCTGTCGACCACGCTTTATGAAAGCTTCGGGTTGAATATTCTGGAGGCCATGGCTTCGGGGTGCCGGCCGGTGGTCCATAACTACCCCGGTGCCGGGCGGTTATGGCCGCGCGAGATCTTATTCAATTCCGTTGACGAGGCGGTGGCCCTGCTGCGGCGCGAGGACTTCGCGGACTATCGGGCTTTCGCCGAGACCTTCGATTTGCCCCGCCAGATCGAGGCGACGCGGGCGCTGTTGAGCGGTCCGCCCGGTGCCCGCAAAAACGCTGTCTTCGATCCGGCGGCCTATTGGGATCGCCGCCATGGCGATCTGCGCGGCCAATTGCGCGCCGTGGCCCACCAGGACCTTGACGAGGCGGAGAACCGCGCCGATTACGAGGAGAACTTGCGCCATCTGATCGCGCCGCTTCAGGCGCGCTTTGCCACTCCGCAAGGCGTTGATCTGCTTGATTGCGGCTGCGGCTCGGGCCATGTGGCCCAAAGGTTCGCCGGCCTGGGTTTTTCCGTGCGCGGGGTGGATTTCTCGCCGACGGCGGTCGATGAGGCGGCCAAGCGAGTGCCGGGCGGATCGTTTCAGTGCGGATCTTTGGCCGATCTGTCCGAGCCGCCGGCCCGGGTGGTGCTCTGCCTTGATGTCTTGTTCCATGTGCTTGATGACGCGGTCTGGCGGCAGACGCTTGACCGGTTGGCCGCCCATGTCGTCCCCGGCGGCGTTTTGCTGATTCTGGAGCATTTCCCCGAGGCCGAGGGGCAAGGGGCCGCCGCCGCGCCGGGGCCGGTCCGCCATGTGCGCTGGCGTTCCCTGGCCGCCTATCAGGAGCGGTTCGCCGCTCTTGGCCTGACCCTGGCCGGGGTGGATGTCTATCGCCAGCCGGCCTCCGGGGCGATGAAGACCTTGATGGTTGTCGATCGCTTGCCGGAGAAGGAAGCATGACCGTCATCGCGCTGCGTCATCTGGGGCCGGCGGAGCGCAAGAGCTTCGCCCGCCATCTGGCCGGGGGGGATTTTCCGGGCAAAGGGGCGTGGGACGACGGGACGGTCGTGCTTGATCGCGTTCTTGACGGGCTTGGCGATGAGGCGGGGCGCGCCCTGATCGAGGGCGCTTTGGCGAAGGCGTCCCGGATGGTGGTGGTCACCCTGGGTGGCGAAGCCGCCGCGCGGTGGACGCCCGAGGTCCTGGGGCCGGCCTTCGTTTATCTGCTGGGCGAGGCGATCGATGCGGACTCGCCGGCGGTGGCCCTGGCTTTTCTTGATGGCCCGGGACGGCCGCGCCTTTTCGCGCCAAGGTTTTCCGTCATGGTCCCGGTCTATAATCACCGGGATCTCATCGGGGCCTGTCTGGACTCGATCGCCGCCCAAAGTTGGCCGCTGTGGGAGGCGGTGGTGGTCGATGATGGCTCGACCGATGGGGTGGCGACGCTCCTGACTGAGCGGGCGGCGGCCGATCCGCGCCTGCGCTGGAGCAGCCAAGCCAATGGCGGCACCGGGGCGGCGCTGAACGCGTGCTTGGCCATGGCCCGGGAGGAGTGGATCGCCTGGCTGTCCAGCGATGATCTGTTCGCGCCCGACAAACTGGCCGCCCATGCCGCCCTGCTGCGTCGCGACGGTTTGGCGCCCGCCTTTCACCATACGGCGGTGATCCGGCGCAATGACGCCGGGGAAGAGCAGGTGGTGGCGCCCCTGGGGCCGCTGATGACGGGATCGGCGGGACTGCGTCGGCTGGCGATGACCTCGGTCAACCTGATCCAGGGGATCTCGATCGTCGTCCATCGCGATCTCTTCGCCCAGACGGCGGGCTTTGATCCCCGCAACCGCTTCACCCAGGATTATGCGATGTGGGTTCGGCTGATGGAGCGGACCGATCCGGTCTATCTGCCCTTGGTGACGGCGGTGACCCGGGTTGGCGCCGCCCAGACCACGGCGCGCCATTACCAGCGCACCCGGGCCGAGGCCATCGCCGCCATCCTGGGCGCCCTGCGCGATTTCTCGGCCGGAGCGCCGGATGATAGGGAAGCGCGGCTCGAGGCGGTGGCGGCGCTGGTCATGCTGGCGTCTTCGCCCCACGGCTTTCTCGCCCGCTATGGCCTTCAGGGGTGGTATGTGGCGCGCGCCATGGGATTGGCGGCTGAGGCCAAGGTCTTGGGCGCGACCTTCGCCGATGTGTCGGCGCGGCTGGGCCCGTGGTCGGTGGGCCATATCCACGATCCCCAGGCCATGGGCCATCTGGCGATGATCGAAAGCGTTTTCCGCGAGGACAAGGCCGCCGCGCCGATCGATCCCTTTCGCATTCTGACCCGGATGCTGATCTCGCCGACCATCCCGGCCGATCTGGCCGAGGCGATCACCGGCTTTCTGCGGGGCGATCTCCCCCAGCCATAGGGCGCTTACAACCCCGTCAACGCCAATTCGGAGCGGGGGAGGAGGGCGGCCAGCGGGGCGAGGGCCTGGGGCTCGCGGGCCAGAAACAGCACAAGATCCTCGCGCCCCGTCAGCGGATCGCGCGCCGTCGCCGGAAAAACCGGCAAGGGCCCGGTGCGCCGGAACAAGCGCTCCAGCAGGTCACGGCCATAAAGGCGGTAATGGCCGTGCAGGTCCTCGCGCGGGAAGCCCCAATCCTCGGTCAGCCTTTGGCTGAAGGGATCGGGGACGGTGAGTTCGATCACCCCGCCGGGGGCAAGGATCCTCAGCAGTTCGGCCAAGGCTAGGCCATCGTCGGCGACATGCTCGATGACATGGTTGCAAAGAACCCACTCATAGGCGCCGTTGGGGCGGTCGATCGCTTGCAGGTCAAGGTGGTTGTCGCCGCCGAAGACCGAGACCTCGAAGGTGGTGAACCACTGCGGTTTCACCGAGGCCTCGGGGCTGAACTGCAAGGCGCGGCCGGCGCATAGCCCGGCTTCGGCCAGGATGGTCCACATCTGGCGCAGGCCGCGATGGCGCTCCAGGGCGCCGCAGGACAGGCAACGCACCGGCTGGTCGCGCGGCGGCAGGGGCGCCAGCCCGCCCGGCCCCGAGCCAAAGGCGATCCCGCCGCACAGGGGGCAAACAGGCGGCGCGGGGGGCTCGGTATCGGCAAGGGTGGTCCAGGCGCGGCGAACACTGTCTTCGATGCGGGCGGCGAAAGCGTCGGCGGGGGTCGGGTCGAGCAGATCGCTCAGAACGGCGAGCCTTTGGGCGTGATAGCCGGGATTGGTCGCCAGCCGCCGAACAAGGCGATGGAGCTCATCGGCGGACTCGGCGATCTCCATCGCCCGCAGCCAGTCGCCCGGACAGTTGCGCGCCGTTTCCGCCCGGCAGACGGGGACCGCCCCGGCCTGGATCGCATCGAGAAAACGCGGCGGCGGCAGGCAGCGCAAAGCGGCATCTTCCAACGGGTCGATCAGGACGACCCGGGCATAGCCAAACAGCAGCCGGACCATGTCATCGCTCAGCACGCCGTCGAACAACTGGGTCGGCGGGACGATATCGTGCCACCCCTGGCCATAGACGCCAAAGGGCAGCTTGGCCTCCAGGGCCAGGGCGACGATGCTGGCCGCCCGCAGGGCGGGATCGCGCGGCGCGGAGCCGACATAAACCACGCTGGGGACGGAGGGTGGGGTCGCCGGGCGGGGCAGCGGCGGCAGGGGAACGGGGGCGAGGAGAGGAACGCTCAGGGCGCCGGGCAAGCTGGGGTCTTGGTCGGCCCAACCCGGTTCAAAGACCGCAAGGGCCGGCGCGGCCTCGTCGGGACTGACCCGTGTCGGATGGGAGCAGGCCCAGATCAGAAGGGGGATGCCAAGATCATAGGGGAAACGCGCTTCGCCGCGCACGATCAGGGCGGCGTCATCGAGCCGGCCGGCGGCCCGCGTCCACTGGGCCAGGGCATCGACGCGGACCATGTGACCCCGGGTTTTCAGGGCGCGCGACAGGGCGCGGATCTGACCGTCGTTCTGCAGGGCGGCGTCGCTTTCGGGCCGATCGGGATGGCCGGGTTCCCGATCGGTCTTGATCGAGAGCCGCAAGCCGCCGACCAGGGCGGCGATCTGCGCCCGGAATTCCTCGGCGCGGTGGGCATAGGTATGCCCGGCCAGAACCATGGCGCGCAAGGTGGCGACCTTGGCTTGCCGCGCCGCTTCGTCGGTCAGATAGCTACGCACCAGGGCGGTTAGCTCCTCGGCCCCGGAAAAGCAGGGCAGGGCGTCGCCAAAAATCTCTTGGGCGCCGAGGGCACCGTTGCTCAACACGAGACGCCCGGCGGCCAGGGCATCGAACACCCGGCTGTTGACCGAGCCCCAGGGGGCGGTCACCGCATTCGCATCGTCAAGAACCAGAGTGGTCGAGGCGTAGGCGTCGGGCAGGCGCTCATAGGGCAAGGGGCCGCGCCCATGGGCGCCCATCCCGGCGACCTCTTCCCAGTTCTTTCCGTAAATGGCGAAGCGGCCGGGCCAGTCGGCGGGCCGGGCGCTTTGGGCAAGGCCGCGTTGGGTTCCCCAGTAACTGCCGGTGAACAGCACCTCGCTGGCCAGGGCCGGGTCGGGGTGACCTTGGGCGAAACGCTCGGGATCGGTGGCGATGCGCAGCAGGCCGCAGGGCAGGGCGGTGGCGGCGCTGACAAAGGCGCGGGCCCGCTCCGAGGAGGCCAGCAAAAGATCAAAGTCATCGATCCAGGATACGGAAGGCCATAAATTGAACCAGTTGCGCATCCAGCCAACGACAAGGGCGCCGGGCTTTGGCGGGCGGAAGGTCCGAATATCGACATCATGGAGCATATGCACCACGATGTCGGCTTCGGCCAATTGTGTCGGGGCGCTGTCACGGGCGATGCAGCGCCAACGCCAGCAGAAGCGCTTTTCCAGGGCTCGCCCAAGTTCCAGGGCGGTGAACCAGTCTCCGGCGAGGCGATCGGATCGCGTCGAGGTCACGACGAAGATCACCAAAGGCGGATCGGCGGCGTCACCTTCGCGCAAACGACGGCGCCATGCCCGGCGAAAGCCCGGTTGGTCGGTCGTCACCGATCGTCCGCCTTTTCCATCAGCGCCCAATGCCAGGAGGCGGTGGGGGTAACGCGTTCGCTGTCGAGCGACAGCAGGTCAAGGCCGTGGCGCCGGGCAAGGATGCGGATATCGTCTTCCGTCCAGCGCACATTGGGTTCGTAGAAGCGAAGATCGGCATCGGCCTCGCCGGTATCGCTGTCACAGAACTGCACATAGAAGCGGCCGCCCGGGCGCAATTTGCCTTTCAGGCCGCCGATGTAATCGTCCACCAGATCCCGGGTCAGATGCTGGAAGACGACGACGCTGTAAACAAGATCAAGGCCGCCATCGGGAAGGATGGTTTTCCATTGCGAGGCGAGGACCGGGGTGAAGTTGACGTGATTGTCCGCCAGCATCCTTTCCAGGGCCTTGGCCAGGATGGTCCATGAGACGTCGATGCCATAGACCTTGCGCACCCGCCGGCAGAACGACGCACTTTCCCGGCCATAGCCGCAGCCGATGATGGCGATCTTCATGTCTTTGGTCAGCGGCGTCGCCTTTTCGACGCGGGCGGCGTCGTCGTTGACCTGCCGCTCCTGGTAAAAGGGATGGTTTTCGAAATATCCCTTTTCCTGAAGGGTGACCCAGTGCTCCAGATTGGTTTTCACGGCGGGGGGGATCCTTCAGCGGTTTTGGCGGGCGCCGTCGCGGCGATGTGCGCGGCCAGATGGGAAACCATGATCGGCCAGGGGGGGGCGCTCCACCCGGTCGCGGCGCTCAGGCGGGCGGCCGATAGGCTGCGGTCCACGACGACGCTTTCGTCGCGTAGAATGGTCAGATCAAGGGCCAGGGCGTCGTTGAGCAGGTGAAGCAGGTCGTATTTGGAAATGGGGGCGGCGGCGGCGTGGTAAAGCCCATCAAGCCGCGGAAAGTCGGATATCAGCCGGGCGATCAGGGCGCAGAGATCAACGGTGGTCAGGCCGCTGAACAGGGCCTTGGCATAACCGGTAACCCGGCCGCCGCGCTGGGCGAGCAGCCAGTCGACCAGCCCAGGCCCGGGGCGCAGGCCGGGGCCGATGATCGAGGTGCGCAGGGTCAGGCACCCCGGCCCGTCGACCTCGCCCAGCAGCTTTGAGCGTCCATACAGATCGGGCGGCGCGGCGGGGCTGTCTTCGTCATAGCCGCCGGCCGTTCCCGAAAACACGCAATCGGTGGACAGGTGGATCAGGCGCAGGGTGCGGGCCCGGCAGAGATTGGCAAGGATCTGGGGGAACAGGGCGTTGACGGTGATGGCGACAACCGGGTCCTGGGCTTCGGGGCGTTGCTTGATGATGCCGATGGCGTTGACGACGACGGCGGGACGAAGCGCATCGAGCAGGTCCGCTAAGGACCCGGGGGCCATGGCGTCGACGCCGCCAACCAGTTGGGGATCGGCGGACGGCTGGGAGGGCGCGGGCAGGGCGTCGCGGACGGTTCCCCAGCAGTCATGACCGGCGGCCCGCAGACCGGCGAGCAACACGTGGCCGGCCATGCCATGGGCGCCAAGGACAAGGATACGCTTTTCCGCCACAGTAAACTCACCCTCCCTTCTTCCTGAAAAAAAAGCGATCAGCCCGGATCTTGTTAGGAATAGTCAATAATAGAACAAAGCCGTCGGAAAATATCGGGATGAATTTTCGTTCAGACGGTTGTGGTTTTGTCTCGTTGGGAACGGATGTCTTGGCGCAGTTTCGCCGCCGTGAACTGACGGAGAAAATCATATTCCAACATGTATTCCTTATCGAACAGCAAATGCCCATAGGTCTGGCGCAGGAAGGCGCTTTGGGCGCCATCGTCGCTGGCCGGGCGGCTGCCCAGGGCCTGATGGCGGGCGAGAAAGGCGCCAAGATAGAGATGGCGCAGGCCCCGCTCGCGTAGCCTCAGGCAATAGTCCACATCGTTCAGGCCGATGGGAAAGCCGATGGCGTCGAGCGGGCCGGCTTGCCTGAACACGGCGCGGGCAAGGCAGGCGCAGGCGAAGGTATTGGCGAAGGTCTCGCGGTTCAGTCCGGCGCCAAGCTGATCGAAGCCCTCGGCGACGATCGGGTGGAAATCGTGATCGGGATAGAGCGCGCAGATCCCCGAACAGGCCAGCCGACCCTCGGCGGTTTCCAGCCTGACGCCGACCGTGCCCACCCCGGGGGCCAGGGCCCAGGCCGCCATTTCGTCCAGGGCGCCGGGATCGACCAGGGCACAGTCATTGCTCATGAAGACCAGCGCCTCTCCGTTTCCAGCCGCCGCACCCAGATTGGTCTGGGCGCTGTGATTGAAGGGCCGGTCATAGGACAGCACCCGGACGGCGATCCCGGCGGGGGCGCGGGCGGCCTCGGCGTCGATCGCGGCGCGGGCGGCGGGGGTCGACTGGTTGTCGATCAGGAACAAGCTGACGCGGGCGGTGGTGGTCTGGGCGTAGATCGAGCCCATCGCCGCCAGGGTCAATTCGGGCTTGTCGCGGAAATTGATAACGATATCGATGCTGTGGGCGCGCCGTCGCGGTGTTAGGCGGATCGGTTGGGTGGGATGGGCGGGGTCGATCTCCAGACGGAAGGTCTCGTCCTCCAGGGCGGCCCCATAGGCTTCGACAAGGGCGGATTGGCGGGGCCAGGGCGGGGTGCCCAGGCTGTCGACCCGACAGGCGCCAAGGAACTCGTTCAGCCGCACGACCTTTGGCTTGCCGCGCAAGAGGGCGATCGACAGCGGATGACGGGCCATGCCGATCAACGCCTTGCCAAGATCGCCCTTGATTGTCTCAAAAAGCCTGGGCGTCGCCGCCCAAGCCGGGCCGGCGGCTTCCATATGGGCCAGGGCGACCGGCTGTCGTGTTGGATCGGGGCAACGCAGATAGGTGATGTCCTGGCCGGGCGCCTCGGCGCGCCGGCGCACCAGAAGGTGATTCCACACGGCGAAGTCGGCCCCGTCGCGCTGCAGGGCGCGGCCAAGGGCGGCGAACAGCCCGGGGTGGGCCAGGGCGCCCGGGGCGAAGACGACGACAAGGTCGAGATCTGCTTCGGCCATCCAGGCGCGGGGATCGGGGGTGACGACGACGTTGGGTGGGCAGGTCACGCTGGCCCACAGCGATACCGCCTCGCGCGCCTCGGTCGTCGCCGTGACCAGGGCGATCGAGGCGACGGGCAGGCTTTGCCCGCTTAGGCACCGGATCTGTTCGCTCAACCGCCGATCCAGGGTATCGGCTTCGGTGATCAGGGCGCCCAGGCGCCAGGGCCGGTGATCGGGACGGGCGAGCAGGCCATCCTCGACCAGGGCGCGTTCCTGGCGAAGCCGGCTGAACAGGCGGTCGATCAGGGCGTTATCAAAGACAACGGCATAGTCGAAGGGCAAACCCTGGAAGAAGGCCCTCTCTTTGACGGACGGGTAGGACTCGTCAGCGGCCATCGAGATGATTCCAGTCAGCCGGCAAGGCAAAACCACCGTTCTGGGGCCATGACCTTACCAAGCGTCCATCGTCGGCTGCTTTTCCGCCGGGTTCAAGACTAAAAACCACGGATGGGGCCGGGTTTCCTCCTTGATCGCCGAAGGTCTTCCCGACCCTCAGCCCAAGCCGAAGAGATCGCCCTGGCCGGCTTCGGCGTCTTCCGGGGTGCCGGGCGCGGTTTCCCAGTCAAGCGCGGTCAGCGAGACCACCCGCAGCCCATAGGCATCCTCGCGGATGCCGATGGCGCCCTGGCCTTCCAGGTAATCAAGCAGACCGCGCCCGCGACGCGGCGAGCGCGAGCCCCGGGCGCGGGCGATGGCCAGATCGCTGGGGCAGGGCGCCCCATCGCGGGCGGCGCGGGCAAGCAGCAGATAGATCGCGCGCAGATCCTCGGGCAGGGCATCGGCGGCGGTCTGGGCGCGCTGCCAGTCGGGATCATCCGAACAGGCCGCCGGATCGACGCCAGCGCGCGCCACCGCCAAACGGCGGCGGAAGGCGCCAAGATCGAGCATGCGGCCGTTCACCCCGCGCAGGCGGCAGCGCACCAGAAAATCCTGATAGAGCACCGCTTCATTGCGGAAGGCGGCGTCGGGATCGGAGAGCACCTCGCGCAGCAATTCATCAAGGCGGGACGGCGGGGTTTCCACCACGGCGGCGACGGGCGGGGCGCCGTCCTCGACCGGCGCGCCGCTATCATTGGCGGCCGTTCCGGCGGGGAGGGCGCGATCGACGCTGTCGAGGATGTCGCGGGTGGTCGGCGTCAGGGGGCGGCGTTCGGGCAGGCGGGCGGGATGGGCGTCGATCTTGAGGATCAGGGCGCGGGCGTCGGCGGGCGGATTGGCCGGCAGCGGCAGAAGCTTGGGGCCGCCGCCCCGCGTGCCGGTTTCCACCGGGCCGATGGTCAGGGATAGCGGTCGACGCGACAGCGCCGGACCGAGGGCGATGAAATGGCCGCGATCCAGGTCGCGGAACATTTCGGCTTGGCGGCGTTCCATGCCCAGCAAATCGGCCGCCCGGCTCATGTCGATGTCAAGGAAGGTGCGGCCCATCAGGAAATTCGAGGCCTCGGCGGCGACGTTCTTGGCCAGCTTGGCCAGCCGCTGGGTGGCGATGACCCCGGCCAGTCCGCGCTTGCGCCCCCGGCACATCAGGTTGGTCATGGCGCCAAGCGAGACCTTGCGCGCCTCGTCGGCCACATCGCCGGCGGCGGCCGGGGCGAACATCTGCGCCTCGTCGACGACGACAAGCAGCGGATACCAATGGTCGCGGTCCATGTCGAACAGCCCGCCAAGAAAGGCCGCCGCCCGGCGCATCTGCAGCTCGGTTTCCAGGTTCTCCAGATTGAGCACCACGGAAACCCGGTGCTGGCGCACCTTGCCGGCGATCTGCTGCAAGGCGGCTTCGGTATGGGCCGAGGCATCGACCACCACATGGCCGAACACATCGGCCAGGGTGACGAAATCGCCTTCCGGATCGATCACCGCCTGCTGGACCCAGGGGGCGGATTGCTCGAGCAGCCGGCGCAGCAGGTGGGATTTCCCCGACCCGGAATTGCCCTGGACCAGCAGGCGGGTCGCCAGCAATTCCTCAAGGTTCATCAGGGCTTTTTCGCCCGTCCGGGTGGTTCCCATGTCGATACTGACGGTCATTGCGCCGTTGTGTTCCCCGGTTTGGTTTGGAAAGGCGTGACTCTTACCATGGCGGGCCCGCTGTCAAGGCCCGAGGCGTTTTCGCCTATTGCCCAAAGGTCGCCGCCGGCTCGCCGGCCAGCGCCCCGGCCAGCCAACGGCCGACTCCGGCCAAGATGGCGATCCAGGCGAGGCCGACGCCATGGCCGACCAGGACCATCAGGCCGTCGCGGGCCAAAATCCCCAGGGCGATCAAGATGATCGCCAAGGCCGGCAGGGTATTGCCAAAGGGAATGGGCAGGGCCACCAGGGCGGCGTGAACCACCACCATGCCATAGGCTAACCCCAGGCCGGCCCCCAGCGCCAGCCCGGAAAGACGCGGGCGCAGGCGCCGTTCCAGCCAGCGCAAGAGCGGCACGGCGCGGCGCAGCACGCCATGAAGGACGCGGCGGGGCAGGGGTTTGCGCGACAGCCAGCCGGGCAGGGCCGGCCGGCTTTCCCCGGGGCGGATCAGGGCGGCGAAGGCGACCACGGCGCAGGCGCTGCCGGTGATCATGCCCACCGGCAAGCCGGGTGTCGGCACGAAGGCCGCGAGCCCGAGGAACAGCAGCAGCAGGGGAATCGCCCGGTCCGACAGGTGATCGGCGACGGCGCCCAAGGTCGGCCCCCGCGCTCCCGGCAGCCGTCGCAGACCGGCCAGCGTCCGGGCGGCCGAGGGCGCGGGTGTCGTCCGGGGAAGGGGATGGGGCATCGCGGGCTCCTTGACGGGCGGGCCGGGGACGGGACCAGGCCGCCGATCAATGATCGTGCCCGTCGTCCGTTCCGCTGATTTGGCCGAACGCCCTGGCGACCTGGACCAAAGATCAGGGGTGAAAGCGGCGTTTTCATTACGGCCGATAGGGGATGCCCGTTGCCTTCCGCCGTTCCATCCCCATCTCAAACGGGCGCGCCTTTGGGAACCGATCGGCCGCATCGGGCTTTCAAAGGGCGATGGAACTTAAGTCGTCCGACTAGGAATCAGGAAGGAGTCCGTCGATGGGGGCCGTCGGTCAGGAAGACTATGTAAGACTGTTCTCGCTCTATGGCGATGGGGTGGCGACCGCCTATCAGGATGCCAAGCCCGGCGATGCCGAGCGCTTCACCTTGTTGTTCGAACAGGTCATGCGCCTGCTGGCCAAGGGATCATCCTATAACCTGTCGCTGCCCTCCACCTTCACGCGCACCGCCCGGGACTATGTCGGGGGCGATGGCGGCACGGTCAGCCGCCTGGGCGATCCCGATACCCGCATGTTCATCCTGAGCGATCTGTATGATTACCTTCACCTGAGCCGCGTCCGCCGCGCCGGCTGAGCCCGGCGGCGATGGTTTTTGGCCTAGGCGCTTTTGGGTGGCGCCGTTTGGTCAAGACAGGGCGTCGGCCACCGAGAGCGGGCTATGGGCGAGGGCGGCATCGGTCAGCACGGCCAGATGACGCTCGCGCCAGGAATCGGCCACGCCGGCGGCCGGCAGGGCGACCACGGCGCGCAGGGCCTGCAAGATCGCTTCGCGCGGCGGCGGCGCGTCGCTCGCCTTGGCGGTGTTGCGGGGGTCGAGGCGGGCATGGGCGGCCAGGGCATCCAGGGCCAGACGTTCGGCTTCCAGTTCCACGGATTTCAACCGCGCCCGCAGATCGGCCGCCGGGGTCTCCAGATCGCGATGGGGCGGCGGCGCGCCTTTCATCGTCCGGCGGACCGTGCGCAGCGGCCGGATGACGGTTTCCCGCCAGGGCACTAGCCTGCTATCAAGATCGGCCAGGGTTTCCGCCGGAAGGACGACGCCGCGTCGAGCCGCCGCCCAGGCGGCGAACAACAACAAGGGGACATCGGCCCCGGCTTCATCCTGAAGGGCGAGGCAGGCGTTTTCCACCCCGGCACGGGCGTGGACGGCGACGGCGAATCGCCACAGATCGTCGGCATCGGCGGACATGGCGGACCTCCTCACGCGGGCGGGTACGGGCGCTCCCCCTCGCGCCCCACGGACCCGCGCCGGGCTGGCGCGGAAAACCCGCGGGAGACGGGCGGGGGAGTAGAGTATGGGGCCGCCGGAGCCGGGGCGCAATGCACCCAAAAGGCGGCTAAGGTCGAAAAAGGCCTTAGGGATAACAAGGGATGGGGGGTGTTTTGGACGGGTTTTGGCAACAAGGGGTGGCCCTGGCGGTTTTTCTGGGTACCCATGCGATCGCCGCCTTGCCCGGGGCGCGCGGGGCGCTGCGGCGTCGGTTGGGGGCGGGCGGCTATCTTGTCGGGTATAGCGTGGTGTCGCTGGCCTTGCTGGTCTGGTTGACCGTGGCCACCTTGGGCAGTCCGTTCGTCGCCCTGTGGCCGCCCCAGCCCTTCGCCGCCGTGCTTCTGGTCGCGGTGATGCCCGGAGCGCTGATTTTACTGGTCGCCGCCTTGACCGAGGCCAATCCCTTTTCCCTGGGCTTCAGCGGTCGGACCTTCGATCCGCAGCGTCCCCATACCTGCGGTCGGGTCGCCCATCCGCTGTTCGTGGCCTTCGGCCTGTGGGCGGGACTGCATTTGCTGGCCAATGGCGATGTGGCGGCGGCGCTGTATTTCGGTCCGCTGCTGCTCCTGGCCTTGGCCGGACCGGCGGTGGCTTCGGCCAAGGCCAAGGCGCGCTATGGCGCGGTCCAGCTTGATCTGTGGCGCCGCGCCGCCCGTGCCGCGCCGCCCACCACCCGCTTGCCCGCCCTGCGAACCTGGATCGGCGGCCTGCTTTTGTATGGGGCGATCCTCTTCCTTCACGGTCCGCTGATCGGGCTTGATCCGCGTGACATGCTCCCTTGAGCTAGGTATCGGCGATCAAAACATAGTAGAATGCTCTGATAATCACCCGGAAGCGATGTCCTTCCGGGGATGGAACAGGATGGGACCGGCTTGGCCCGGTCCGTTGCCAGGGAGACCCGCCGATGACTCTCTCCAACGCTTCTTCCCCCACGGATCTTCTGCCCGATGTGACCCGTCCCGCCGTCCGGGTCGTTTCCATTGACGAATCGGGCCAATGGCTGGCGCGGGGTCTGGCCGATTTCCGCCGCGCCCCCGGGCCCAGCCTGCTGGCTGGGGGCTTTTACAGCCTGATCGCCTTTGGCATCCTGATCGGCCTGCAATGGGTCGGCCTCGCCTCGCTGATCTTGCCGCTGTGTGGCGGTTTCATTCTCGTCGCCCCGCTTTCGGCGGTGTTGTTCTATGAGATCAGCCGGCGCATCGAAAACGGCGAGCCCTATCCCTTCCGCGCCACGGCGGCGGCCTGTTTGGCCAAGGCCGGGCCGCTGTCGGCGGTCGGCATGGTGCTGATGCTGGCGATGCTGGTTTGGATCTTGCTGGCCCTGGTGCTGTTCGCGCTGTTTTACGGCGTTTCGCCGCCGCCTTTGGGGGATTTCTTCTTCGGCGTGCTGACGGCCCCCCAGTCGATGATCTTCCTAGCCGTGGGAACGGTGGTCGGCGGGGCGCTCGCCACGCTGGTCTTCGCCCTAGCGGCGGTTTCACTGCCGATGATCCTGGATCGCGACATCTCGGCCCTGGCGGCGATGGCGACCAGCATTGACGCGGTCAACACCAACCGCGCCGTCATGGTCGGCTGGGCGGCGACCATCGCCTTCATCACCGTTTGCGGTTTGCTCACCGGTTTTATCGGTCTGGCCTTCACCTTGCCGCTGCTGGGTTATTCCACCTGGCATGCCTATCGGGCCCTGGTGGTCTGAGGACCCAAGGCGAATCCGGGCGCGCCGGAGCGGGGCGCGCCGACGCTTTGCCTTGCTATCGGGATTTCAGAGCGGCGGCGGGGCGGGAAGATCGCTCTCGCCGCCGCGATTGAACAAAACAAGAACCTTTTCCTCCAGTTGTTCGGGGGGAAAGGGCTTGGCGATATAGGCCGTGACATCATGGGCCATGGCGGTGCGCACGGTCTCGACCGTGGCCAGGGCGGTGACCATCAGGAACGGCACGGTGGGCGCCACGGCGCGGATCTGCTTGAGAAAATCCAGACCCGACATCACCGGCATCATCCAGTCGCAGATGATCAAATCGATCTCGTGTTCCCATCCCACGATGCGTTGCAGGGCATCGCGGCCGTTCGCGGCCAGGGTCACATCCTCGATGCCCATATCGCCAAGCACCATGCGCACATAGGCGGCGGCGCTTTCCTCGTCCTCGACCACCAGCACCTTGGCCCGGGTGACATCGCGAAAGGGGATGCCGGCGTCGCGCAAGCGCCGGGCAAGCTCGCCGATCATGCCGGCCGTGCCGCCGACGCCTTGCAGATGGGCCAGACAGGAGCGCAGGAATTCCGGTTGGCGGGCGTGACGGATCAACAGGTCGCGGGCCTCGTCCAGGCATCGTCCGGGAACGAAGCCGCCATCGGCGGCCAGATCAAGCACCCGCATGAAGGTCGCCATGCCGCGCAACCGCTCACGGCGCAGATCGCCAAGCAGGCCGCTGCTACGGATCAGCCCGTACTGGACCTCGTCAAGGGTTTCGATCAGCCGGCGGCGGGTGGCCTCGCCTAGGGCCGCCTCGTCGACCAGGGCGGCAATCTCGCCCAGAACCCGAAGCTGCAGGTCCTCGCCTTCGACCTCGTCGCGCAGACGCCCGGGGAAATCGCGGTCGCCGATCACATCGACGATCTGCTGACCCAGAATCTTGCGCGAGGTCCGCCCGACGCTCAGCCTTTGCACCTTAAACAGCGTGCGCAGGCGATCGATCAACGGCTTGCTGTCAAGCACCCGGGGCAGCACGGCGCCGCCGATCAGCTCCAGGATACGGGCATCGAGCAATTGGGCGGTGCGCCGCCCCCCCATCACCGCGCCGTCGATGGTCAATTGGTTGGTCAGGTCGGCGATCGTTTGCAGGGCGACAAGCAGGTCGGCCTCGGTGATGTCCTCGCCGGCGCTTTCCTCCTCGCTCAGCGGCTGGCTTGAGGCCAATACCCCATGCAGATGCTCGGTCAGGCTGTCGCGGCAGGCCGGCAGGGCGTGTTGGGAAAAAAGCAGGAACAATCGCAAGGCGGCTTCCGAACGTCCCGAAGGCTGGGACTGGCTCCCGCGATAGAGCAGGGCGAGGTCGGCCAGCAGGTCCATCGGTGTTGGCGGCAGGCCCAGCATCTCTTCGAGGATGGCCCGATCGGCCAGCCCGTCGGCGAGGAACGGATCGAGAAAGCCGACGCCATGATCGGTGTTCTGGCCGACGGTCAGGTCGAGCAGGGCTTTCACCTTGGCCGGGCGGTCGGCGTGAAGGGCGAGGATGCGCGAGACCATCAGGCCAAGCAGAACCCATTCCCGGTCATCGGGGGTGGGGCCGAAGTTATCGGTCAGGATGGCGAAGCCCCCGGCGTCGAGCGGCAGGGCGGGCAGATGGGAGGCGGCGGCGTCGAGTTGATCGCCCAGGAAATCGACAAGGGTGCCGAGGTCGCGGCGCCGCTCCTCGGCCGTTGGCCCGCCAACGGCGGCCTGGGCCCGGGCGGCGGCGGCCATCGCCGGTTCGAAGAGGGGGGAGAGCCGCACCTCGCCGAGCAGAAGCGGGCTGAAGATCACCTCACAGGGCAGAAGGCCGCGCGCGTCGAGAAACTCCCTGGCGTGGTGGGCGATCATCCGCCGGCTTTGCGGACGCACGATGTCGCGCAGATCGACGCAGAGCGCGCCGCCAGGGCCGTCCTCGGCGCCGGTGGGGGGAGTGGCGGGATCTCCATCGGTCGAGGCGGAAAGGGGCGGGGTCATGGCGTCAGCAACTCCTCGACGGCGGCGATCAGCGCATCCGGGGTGACCGGTTTGGCAAGCACCCGGCGGGCGCCCTCGCCCTCGCGCGCGTCTTCCGAGGGGATTTCGTCGGAATAGCCTGACATCAGCACGGCCGGCAGCAAAGGGGTGTGGGCGCGCAGGCGGTCATAAAGGGCGAGACCGCCCAGCTCGGGCATTACCAGATCGCTGATCAGCAAATCGAACCGCCCCCCCTCGGCCTCCCAGATGTCGAGGGCCTCGCGCCCATTGGTCGCCGCCCGCACGGCGTAGCCGCCATCCTCCAGGACCATGGCGGCGAAGCGGCGCACGGCGTCCTCGTCCTCGACCAACAGGATGCGCGCCCCGCCACGCGGGAGGGGCGGCGGCCCTTCGATGGTCGGCGCCGCGGCGGCGCCATCGGCCAAGGGCAGATAGAGGGTCACCGTCGTCCCCCGACCGACGATCGAGTCGAGTTCCACCGCGCCATTGGCCTGTTCGGCCATGGCATAGACCATCGGCAGGCCAAGACCGGTGCCCTTGCCCTGGGCCTTGGTGGTGAAGAAGGGCTCGAAGACGCGGGGCAGATCCTCTTCGGGAATGCCACAGCCCGAATCGATGACCCGCAGCACCGCATGCTGGCCGGCGCCCAGATGGGGGTGGCGACAGCGCAGGCGCTCAGGGGGCACGCCGTGTCCGGTCTCGATGATGACGGTTCCGCCCTCGGCCATGGCGTCGCGGGCGTTGATGCACAGATTGACCAGGGCCTGATGCAGCCGGTCGCGGTTGGCGAGAACAAACAAGGACTCGACGGCGCAGCGCAGGTCCAAGGCGATGCGTTCGCCCAGCACCGGCTTCAGGAAGGTGCGCAATTCATCAAGCAGGGCGCCCAGCGGAATGCGCAGGGTTTCCTCTTCGGTGGTGCGCCGGCTGAAGTTCAAAAGCTGGCTGGTCAGCCCGGCGGCGCGATCGGCCGAGCGCACCACCTCGGCCAGACACATGGTGACGCGCTCCAAGCGCTCGGGCGTGCGCTGGGCCATGCGGGCGAAGCCGCCGATCGAGGTCAGCATGTTATTGAATTCATGGGCGATGCCGCCGGCAAGCTGGCCAACGGCCTCCATCTTCTGGGATTGCAGCAAGGCCAGTTCGGCCTGTTTGCGCTCGGTGATGTTCTCGGCCGTCATCATCAAGCCGCCGACCGTGCCGTCCTCGAGGAACCAGGGATATTCGCGGCGGCGCAGCCACAAGGTCCGCCCGCCCAGATCGATCGAGACCTCCTCGCGTTCGATGGCGACACCCGAAAGCGCCTGTTCGTAATCATTGAGCCAATCATCGGGCAGCGAGGGCATGACTACGTCGTGGCGTTGGCCGATGATGTCGCGGTCCTCCAGACCGAATTCCGTCCGCCAGCGCCGGCTGACCCGCAGATAGCGTAACGTGGCATCGACCATGGCGACGGCCACCGGGGTTTCATCGACGAAGGTGCGCAACAGGGCGGTTTGCTGGGCCAGACGATCGGCGCCGGTCTTCATCTCGGTGATGTCCATCAACACCTTGACCAAGCCGCCCCCCCGGGTCTCATGCTCGCCGATCCGATACCAGCGGCCGTCCGATAACTTGCAATCGTTCGTTCCGCCCTCGCGGTGGCGGTGCAGGCGCTCGTCGATCCAGCCGCGCAGGTCTTTCTCGGCGCCCAGGTCACGGCCGCGGGCGGCCACTTTCAGCAATTCTTCAAAGGTGATGCCCGGAACCAGATGATCGGCCAATTGCGGATAGGCATAACGGTAGCTGTCGTTGACCACCACCAGCCGGCCTTCCGGGTCGAACAGCACGAAGCCCTCGGAAATGCTGTCGACGGCGTCGAACATCAGGTCGCGCAAGGCCTCGGAGCGGGCGCTGGCGGCGATTTCGCCCGTGACATCGACGCCGGCGCCCCGATAGCCGGCGAAGACGCCCCGATCATCGAGCACCGGTCGGCCGGCCAGACGGAAATGACGACGATAGCCGTCTCCCAGATCGACGGTCAGCGCCAGATCGCGAAAGGGTCGGCGGGTGGCGATGCGTTCGGCGGCGTCCGAGCGCGGATCCGGGCAAAGATCGCTCAGCCTTTGGCCCATGATCTTGGCGGGATCGTTGCCGCTCAGGTCGAGCAGGCGGGGCGAGGCGTAGGTATAGGCCAGGGTCGGGCCGGTTTCCCAGAACCAGTCGGAACTCGATTGGGCGAAGTCGCGGATCCGGGCTTCGCTATCGGCAAGCCGGCGCCCCGATCGGTCGATCGCCTTGAACAGGGTGCGTTGGCGGCGGATCAACAGCAGGACCAGGGCCAGACCCGGGATCAGGATGGCCAGAACGACGGCATCGGGGAGGGGGCGATCAAGGATGGTCGGGATCGCCAGCGCCAGCATGACGACGACCATAAGGCTAAGCCCGATGACGAAGTCGCGGCCGATGCTGGCAAGATCCAGTGTATCGCCTTTCAGGCGTTCCGGGTCCACGGTCGGCATCTCCCTCGGCCCCGTCTTTTCAGGCCTTCCCCGGCGGTTGGATCCAAGGATCAAGGATACGCCGTGTTGGGGAAGGAGAACAAGGTCGAGGGGAGCCCTGTCGGTCAGGCGTTCCAGATCCGTTCGAGCAAGGCGATGGCGGCGTCGAGGCCGGTGTCGTCGATGGCGTGGGGCAGGCCGGGAACCTCGATCAGCGAGGCGTTGAACCCGGCGGCCTTGAGCACCGGCAGGGCCTGACGGGCGCGCGAGACCGGCACCACGTCGTCGGCGTCGCCATGGACCAGCAACACCGGCGGGCGGGCGCGGGTTTCGGTGGGCAGGCTGGCCGGGCTGAGCAGCGAGCCCGAAAAGCCGACGACGGCGGCGACCGGTTCGGCGCGGCGCGGGGCGCAGAGCAGGGCCATCATCGTGCCCTGGGAAAATCCGACCAGCGCCAGACGATCGGCGGGCAGGCCGTAATGATCGAGCAGGCCGTCAAGCGTGGCGTCGAGGGTCGGCAGAACCGAGCGGCTGTCGCGCTCAAGGGCGGCGAAGGCGGCGCCCATCTTGGCCGGATCGCCCGTCATCAGCGCCGGATCATGGACGGCGGCCAGGCTGAACCACTGACGGCCGCCGGCCATGACCTCGCAGGGAAAAGGGGCATGGGGGGCGTGGAAGGCGGCGTCGGGGAAATGCTCGGCGAAGATCGGGGCCAAGCTTATCAGATCGGTCCCATCCGCGCCGTAGCCATGCAGGAAGACGACGAGTCGTCCGGCCGGACCGCCATCGGCCGGTGGCACCGAGGGACCATCAAGGGGAAGGGCGACGGAAACGGACATGCTGGAGATCCTCCGGGAAGCCAAGGGGCGGTCCCTTCAGATAGCATGGCCGTTTGCGTCCCGGAAGGCGCGACAGAGTGGTTAATCGACAACCACCGGGGGATCCATGTCCTCGTCCCAATCGGCTTCGGGGCGGGGATAGCGCGTCAGCATCTCGTCAAGCAGGGCGACATGCTCGCTTTCCTCGCCGGCGAATTCCAAGGCGAGATCGCGGATTCGGGGGTTTTCGGTCTTATCGGCGACGCCCTGATAAAAATCGCGGCCACGGATTTCGCTGTCGAGCGCCAGCTTGAGGGCGTGGTGGGGCGTCATCAGGTAATGGGTGCCGTCGACCATCGGGGTTTCCGGGGCCTCGGCGTCGGGCCATTCGAATTCCCAGGGGCGGATATGGGGCAGGGTCCGCCCCTCGGCCAGATCGCGGGCTTCGCGCAGATGCAGCCGGGAATAATGGGCCATCTTGCGGAAGATCTCGGTGACCTCGGCATTGTTGTGGACATCAAGGGCATCGGCCAGTTCGTCGAAGCGCAGGGCCGAGTCTTCTTCCAGCGCCACGGCATGGGCCAGAAAATCTTCAACGGATTTCATAAGTCCATCCCCCCACAAAGACTGTCGCTCGAACACTACGCCGCTCCAAAACAGGGATGCCAGATCAAAGTCTCCGCGATGAGGGATCTTCCCCTCACCGCGGCATTGTTTAGCTGCGCCCTAGACCGCGAACTGGGCTTCGATTTCGGTGAAGCTCGCCCGCTCGGCGGTCTCGGGCACGAAGGCGGGCTTGGTGCCCTTGTACAAGATCCCCGTGGAGAAGCCGTCGTCGTCGAGCAGTTTGCGAAAGGCCTCCGTGCGATCGGCGGTGGGCTGCCATTCCTGATGGACACGGTCCTTATAGGCGCGCTGTTCGGGGCGGTAGGTGACGCAGGGCGACAATACGTGGATGAACGAGAAGCCCTTGTGGTGGATGCCCTCGCAGATCTGGCGGGTCAACTCGCCGGGCTGACCGGAAAAGGCCCGGCCGATGAAGCTGGCGCCCGCCGAGAGCGCGATCTCCAAAGGCTGGAAGGGCAGCAGGCCGGTGCCGTTGGGGGTCAGCTTCGAGCCGCCCCAATCGGCCTCGGTGGTTGGCGAGGCCTGGCCCTTGGTCATGCCATAGACGCTGTTGTCCATGACGATATAGGTCAGATCAACATTGCGCCGGCAGGCGTGCATGAAATGATTGCCGCCGATCGAGAAGCCATCGCCATCGCCGCCGGCGACCAGCACGGTCAGATCCTGGCGGGCCATTTTCAGGCCGGTGGCGATCGGCAGGGCCCGGCCATGGACGCCGTGGAAGCCATAGACCGCCGAATAGGCCGGGATGCGCGAGGAACAGCCGATGCCCGAAACGAAGGCGACCTCCTCGGGCACCAGCTGCAGCTCGGCCAGGGCCTTGGTGATCGAGGCGATCACCGAATAATCCCCGCATCCCGGACACCAGACGGGCTTGAGGTCGGATTTGTAATCCTGGGCGACATATTCGTTGCTGGCGAGCGTATCCATGATCACTCTCCCTGGCCGGTCTGTTCGCTTGCGGGCGGGTGGACGCGCGCCCCCCAGGATTTGACCGCGCTGACGATTTCGTGGGGGCGCAGAACCACCGGGCCGGGGCGGTTGTAGGTGATGGTGTCGGCGGGCAGGTCGTAGACGCTGCGCAGATAGCGGTAGAACTGCCGCCCATGGTTCTGTTCGACGATCAGGGCGCGCGACACGCCGGCCAGGGCCTGGGCGAAGGCCTCGGGCAGGGCGGGGGCGATCAGGCGCAGGCTGATCAGGCGCACGGCGATGCCGTCCTCGGCCAGCCGGGCGGCGGCCTCGCGCGCCGCGGCGGTGACCGATCCCCAGGTGATCAGCGCCGTCGGACCGTCGCCTTCGATATCGGCCCAGGCGTCGCCATAGGCGAAGCCGGTCAGCTTGCGCAGGCGCTTGTCGAGCTGTTCGCCGTGGTGGGAGGCCTGGGTCGAGGGCATGCCGCGCGGGCTGTGCTCCAGGCCATCGGCGGTATAAGCGCAGCCCGGGGTGCCCGGCACCGCCATCGGCGAGATTCCCGAGGCGGTGACGCCATAGCGGGCGTAAGGGGTTTCATCGCTTTTGGCGCGCGGCGGCGCGGTCAGGCGCTGGGCGACGCTGGCCCGGGTGGCGGGCTTGTCGATGATGGCGCGCGACTGGCCCATCGCCTGATCGGACAGCACGATCACCGGCACCTGCATGGCCTCGGCCAGATGGACCGACCACTGGGTGGTGGCGGCGCAATCGCCGATGCCATTGGGGGCGGTCACCACATGGGGCGCGTCGCCATGCAGGCCATAAAGCGCGATGTTGAGATCGACCTGCTCGGATTTGGTGGGAATGCCCGTCGACGGCCCGCCGCGCATGACGTTGCAGACGACGATCGGGGTTTCCGAGGCGACGCCCAGCCCCAGGGACTCGGTCATCAGCGCCAGACCCGGGCCCGAGGTGGCGGTCAGCGCCGGCACGCCGCCAAAGGATCCGCCGAGGATCATGTTGATCGAGGCCAGTTCGTCCTCGGCCTGGACCAGACAGCCGCCGACCTTGGGCAATTCGGGGGCCAGCCATTCAAGGATTTCGGTGGCCGGGGTGATCGGATAGGCGGCGACGAAGCGGATGCCGCCCTTGAGCGCGCCGAAGGCCGAGGCCTCATTGCCGCTGATCAGCCAGCGCGCCGGGGCGCTGGGCGGGGCGGGCAGGCAGACGCAGCCGGGGATCGCCTCGGCCGCCGCCGCGCCGGCCCGCAAGGCGGCAAGGCTGGAGTCGAGCGCGGCCGGGCCCTTCTTTTCCAGGGTCTCGGCCAGAACCTGGGCGAGGGAGTCTTGGGGAAGGCCGATGAGGGCGGCCAGCAAGCCAAGGGCGACCATGTTGACGCGCCCGCCGGGAACGCCGGCGGCCAGTTCTTTCAAGGCGACATCAACGACGATCGGATCGGCGGCGCGCATGACCGGCGGCACCACGCCCTGGGCCGGATCGGCCAGGATGACGCTGGTGGGGGCCAAGGGCAATTCGGCCGAAAAGCGCTCGACATTGCCCCAATCGACGGCGAGCAGGATGTCATAGACATCATCGGGGGTTTCGACCGGGCGGGTCGACAGCCGCAGCAGGGCCGCCGATTCGCCGCCGCGGATCTGCGGCCCCAAGGATTTGGCCATCAGCCCGTAGAACCCGGCCCTGGCGGCGGCGTCGAGCAGGATCTGGCCGGCGGTCATCACCCCGGCGCCGCCCGAACCGGTCAATGCAATGGAAACCGAGGATACCGCCTTGCGCGAAACCGTCATCATCCGTCTTTCAGAGAAGGGGTGAAACGATGTCCGATCCGCCCACCCCCGGGAAGGGATCGGACGGGTTGCTTATAGCCTTTCCAAGAGCCCGGCCGCAATCGGAATGCCCGTGACAGGGCTATAAAGTCCCCTTTTTTTCCAGGGACTTAGGGCGCAAGTCGCCCCCTTGACAGCCGTCGGTGGCCGTGAATGCTGAAGAAAGGGGGGGCAGGGGAGCGAAAGGATGCTCCGGGGCCGCGATCCTTGCTTTAAGTCAATTCCGGCGACGGCTTTTCCTGCTAGAGCCACGCCATCCACGGTCCTCTCCCTTGCCCGTCTCCGCCCTGGCCGCACCCGGTCCCGTCGGGGATCGGACGCTCGTGTGGTCCGCAAAAATCTGTCCAGTGGAGTTAGCGTAAGATGGCCCTGAAGATCACCAATGAATGCATCAGCTGCGGCGCCTGCGAGCCGGAGTGCCCCAACGAAGCGATTTCCGTGGGCGATCAGACCTTCACGATCGATCCCGCCAAATGCACCGAATGCGAAGGCTTCCACGATCAGCCCCAATGCGTGCCGGTCTGTCCGGTGGAATGCATCGTCAAGGCGTGACGCGACGGGTATCAGGGGCGCCCGTCCTTGATCGAAGGGCGGGTGCCGGGGGGCTTCAGGCATCGGCCGCCGCGGCGTGGCGGCCTTTCATCGTGGTGACGAAGCGCTGGAGGGTGTCCGAGATCGCCCCGCGCGCCAGAACCGCCTCGATCAGGTGAAAGCGCCCCGGTTCGCGGGCCGCCCGATCCAGGGCCCGGGCCAGATCGGCGCGGGTTTGGCAACGGTGACCAACGCCGCCCAGGCCGGCGGCCAGATCGGCGAATCGCCAATCGGCCAGATCGTTATAGGCGGTGTCGGGTTGGAAGGTGCGCAGCATCTCCCAACTGGCGTTGTTGAAGACGATGACGATCGGGTCCCAGCCGTAGCGGGCGCAATTGCCCAACTCCCAACCGGTCATCTGAAAGGCGCCGTCGCCGACCAGGATCAGCGGCCGGCGGCCACAGCTGGCCTGAACGCCCAATCCCGCCGGCACGCCAAAGCCCATGGTGGCGTAATAGCCCGGGGCGACCAGCGGCGCATGGGTGGTATCAAGGGCGGTGAACAGGCAATCGCCCATATCCGAGGCGATCGGCATCACCCCATGGGCCGAGAATAGATCGTTGATGGCCGCGGCGATATCCATCGGGCCGATCGGCGCCCCATCGGCGATCATGTCCCGGGGCAGGGCGGTCGGCTTGGGTAGGGCCTTGGCGTCCTGGCGGGCGAAGCCCTCGGCCTGACGCAGCAGGGCGGCGACCAGATCGGCCAGCGGGATATCGTTATAGGTATGAAAGCCCAGGGCGACCTGACGGTCGGCGGCGAGCATGGCGCGGCGCAGGTCGATGCGCTTGCCCGAAACGCCGAAATTGGTGTCGGACAAGATGACGCCGAGCATCAGCAGGCCATCGGAGTCTTCGATGACGGCGCGCACCTCGGGGCGGCCGGCCAGCCCCAGATAGGTGCCCATCAGGCTGTCGGGCGCGCCGCCGGCCGCGCCCTCCTCGGATAACAGACCCCGGCCCATGAAGGTGGTGGCGATGGGCAGGCCCAGGCGGCGGGCCAGTTCGGCGACATCGGCTTCGATGCCGTGGCGACGGACCTCGACCCCCAGCAGCAGCGCCGGGGCGCTGGCCGCAGCCAAGCGGGCCATGATCTCGCCGGCGGCGGCTTCGACCGCTTCGCCATCGACCGGGGTGGGCGGCAGGCGGTCCACGGCGGCGCAGGGCGCATCGACGATGTCGCGGGGGATTTCGATATAGACGGGGCGGGAGTGTTCAAGGCAGGCCCGCAACACCCGGGCGATTTCCCCGGGGGCGGTCAGCGGGTCATCAAGGCGGGTGCGGGCGCAGGTGATCTCTTCAAAGATCCGCCACTGGCTGTCGAGGGTTTTGGCCTGATGGTGGAGCAGCAGGCCGCCGGCGGATTCGGCGACGCCGGGGGCGCCGGAAATCACCACCAGGGGTGATTTCTCCGACCAAGCCCCGGCCACCGGATTGACCATGTTCAAGGCCCCGGCGCCGTAAGTGACCGCCGCCACCCCGAGGCCGCGCCCCATGCGGGCGCAGGCGTCGGCGGCGAAGCCGACTCCGGGTTCGTGGCTCAGGGTGTACAGCGGCAAGAGGGCGCTTTGTTCGGCCACCCGGAAGAACGGCAGGGCGAAATCGCCGGGAATGCCGAAGATCCGGGTCGCCCCATGGGCCTTCAACGCGTCAAGCAAGGCCGTGGCGATGGTGGGCATGGGGCGGCTCCGGGAAACGCCGATCGCGCTAGTCTTCGCGCGGCTCCGTCGGCGCGGCGACCTCGGCCTCGGCGTCCGCCTGGGCGGCTTCGGCCTTTTTGCGCGGGGCGGCGCGCTTGCGCTTGGGCTTTTCGGCGACCACCGCCACCGTCTCGTCACCCTCGGCCCCCACCGCTTCGGCCTTTTTGCGCGGGGCGGCGCGCTTGCGCTTGGGCTTTTCGGCGGGCGCCTCGGCCTCGGGGCTTGCTGCGGCCTCGTTGGTCACGGTTTCCGCCGCTTCGGCCTTTTTGCGCGGTGCGGCGCGCTTGCGCTTGGGCTTTTCGGGGGCGGCCTCAGCCACCGTCGGAGCTTCGACGACAGGCTCTGCCCCCGGCGCTTCGGCGACCATCGGCGCCGCATCGTCGGAAAGGGGCTCGGCGACGGCGTCGGTTCCTTCGGTCGTTGCGGCGAGCGCATCGGTTCCTTCGCTCGTTGCGGCGAGCGCATCGGTCCCTTCGGTCGTCGCGGCGAGCGTCTCGGCCGTCGGGGCGGTGTCGGCGCCATCGGTCGCGCCCTTGGTCCGGCGACCGCCGCGCTTGCGCTTGGGCTTCTCGCGCTCGGCTTTTTCGCGCTCGGGCTTCTCGGCGGCGACCGGCGCCTTGGGGGCGGTCTCGATCTCGCGGGCGGCAAGGCCGGGGGCGGGGACGAAGTCGGAGTCGTTTTCGGGCTCTTCGGCTTCGACCAGCAAACCGGCATCGGCCAGGGCTTCCTCGGCCAGGGCCTCGCGGTCGAGCTCGTCGGGATCGCTGAAGGGAACCGAGGGCACCAGCAGGAAGGCGGGGGTAAAGCCGCCAAAGCCGATCACATCGTCGCCGATGCGCATTTCCATGACTTCGGACTGGGGATCATCTTCCCAGCGCCGGGGCCGGCGACCGCGCGCCGCCGAGCGGTCATCGCGACCACGACCACCCCGGCCACGATCGTCGCCGTTGCGTTCGGAGGACGCACGCTCACTGCTGCGGTCGGAGGACGCACGCTCATTGGTGCGGTCGGAGGAGGGGCGTTCGGCGGTCCGCTCGGCCTGCCCGCGCTCGACCGGCGGGCGCTCGGCGACGGGCTGTTCGGCCAGGGTCTTTTCAACGGCGGGGCGCTCGACCGGGGCCTGATCATTGGCCGCGCGCTCGGGGGCGAGCGGACGGGGGCGTTCGGCGTCGGCGCTTCCCCGGCCTGACCGCCGGGCGCCGCGTTCGGGGCGGCCCTTGCCACCACGCTTGGGCCGGCGATCATCTTCGGCAACGGCTAGGGCGACATCCTCCACGGCCACGTCTGAAAGCTCCAATTGGGGGTCGGGCGGAATGGTTTTGCCCAACAGGTTTTCGATGGCCCGCAGGTACTTGGCGTCCTCAGGGGTGGCCAGGGTATAGGCGCGGCCGAGGCGGCCGGCCCGGCCGGTGCGGCCGATGCGGTGGATGTAATCCTCGGGGTGGGTCGGCACGTCGAAATTGAAGACGTGGGAAACCTCGGTCACGTCGATGCCGCGCGCCGCCACGTCCGAACAGACCATCAACTGGACTTCGGCGCGCTTGAACTTCTCCAGCCGCTCGGTCCGCACGTATTGGGGCATGTCGCCATGCAGGGCCAGAATGTCGAAGCCGTGGCCCGACAACGACTTATAGAGCACGTCGACATCGCGCTTGCGGTTACAGAAGATGAAGGCGTTGGTCACCGTCTCGCGCCGCAGAAGTTGGCGCAGGGCCTCGCGCTTTTCCGAGGCCTTGACCATGATCAGGGCCTGTTCCACCGTTTCGGCCACCTTCTGGGTGGGTTCGATGCGGACTTCCTTGGGGTTCATCAGGAAGGCATCGGCAAGCCGGCGGATTTCCTTGTCCATCGTCGCCGAGAAGAACAGCGTCTGACGGATTTTGGGCAGCAGGGCGACGATGCGTTCGACATCGGGGATGAACCCCATGTCGAGCATGCGGTCGGCCTCGTCGATCACCAGCACCTTGACGTCGCGCAGCAGGATCGATCCGCGTTCGAACAGATCGATCAGCCGCCCGGGGGTGGCGATCAGCACGTCGACGCCGCGATCAAGAACCTTTTGCTGCTCGTTCATCGACTCGCCGCCGATCAGCAACGCCATCGACAGCTTCTGGTACTTGCCATAGAGGGTGAAGTTTTCGGAAACCTGGGTGGCCAGTTCCCGGGTCGGGGCGAGGATCAGCGAGCGCGGCATCCGCGCCTTGGCCTTGCCGCTGGCCAGGATGTCGATCATCGGCAGCGTGAACGAGGCGGTTTTGCCCGTTCCGGTCTGGGCGATGCCCAAGACATCGCGCCCCATCTGAACATAGGGAATTGCCTGAACCTGAATGGGAGTGGGCGTTGTATAGCCCACTTCCTCGATGGCCCGGAGGGTTTCTGGACTGAGGCCGAGGTCGGCGAAGGTCATGCTGCGCTTTGAAGATCTATTGGTTGATGCGGCCCGGGCAAGGGCCGGGCGGCGGGAGTCGAAGGCCGGATCGGACCTGGGCCCGGGCCGTCCGCCCAAGTCCGCGCGTGGAAGGCGGGAGAGGGGGGGACCCGGCGGGTCAGACGCGTGCGTCCGTTCGATTGAGCGAAGGCACTATATCTTTCATTACAGGGCTGTCAACGACATGGCTTGCCTCGCGACAAGATCTTGGGTAGCGAAGGGGATTATTTCGCAGCCGACCCCTCCCCCTGTCGTTTCAGGATCCCCCTCGGGAGCCCATCCCGGGAGCCCCCTCCAGGAGACCGTGTCGATGTCGTTTGCCACCCCTTCGCTGATTGATGCCGCCCGTTCCGTGCTGATCGTCGTCGATATCCAGGAACGCCTCTGTCCGGTGATGACCGATCCGCGCGGCGTTCTGTTCAACGGGGCGCGTCTGGTGCGCGGCGCCCGGCGCCTTGGGGTGCCCGTGGTGGTGACCGAGCAGTATCCCAAGGGCCTGGGCCCGACCATGCACGATATTCTAAGCGAGTTGGGCGACGGCGCGAGCAGCGCGGTGATCGAAAAGACCCACTTTTCGGCGGCGGCCGAACCCTTGGTACGCCAACACCTGGAGAGCCTGGGGCGCAGGCAGGCGGTGATCTGCGGCATCGAGGCCCATGTCTGCGTGACCCAGACCGCCATCGATCTGCGGGCGGCCGGCTGGGAGGTCTTCGTCGTGAGCGACGCCTGCTCGTCACGCCGCCCCGAAAGCCTGACCGCCGCCCTGACCCGCTTCCCCGCCGCCGGCGTCGTCCCGGTGATCACCGAAATGGTGCTGTTCGAGTGGCTGGCCGACAAGAACAACGACGGCTTCAAGGACATCATGTCCCTGGTGCGCTGAGCAAGGGGCGACCGCGGACGGCGGTCCAAGACGGCCCGTCGCCTTGGGGGCCTGTGAGGCCGAAGGGCAAGAGCTCCTTCGGCCCCCTTATACCCGCTCTCTTTAAAAGGGGTCAGACCCCTTTCCTTTCTTTTGCGGTGATGACGGGGAGGGGACTCCCCGTCTTGGATCAGGAGGGGGAGGCGCCATAGGCCTTTTCCAGGCGGGGCCCGATATAGCTGCGGCGCAGGGCCAGGAAGGGGGCTTCGATGAAGCGGAAGCTGAGGTAGCCCAAGGGGATCATCAAGGCGAAGCAGACCACGGCCCAGGGCAGGGCGAGGTGAAAATCGGAAATATCCATGATGTGGCGATGAATGAAGTCCGCCATGCGGAAGACCACGAAGAAATGCAACAGGTAGAGGGAATAGGAATAGTCGCCAACGCGGGCCAGCCCCTTTGACACGAGGCCCTTACCGGCGAGGCCCGATCCATCATACCAGGCGATCGCCGCCGCATAGGCCATGCCTTCAAAGGTGGGGAGAATGATCCACAGCGGACTTGATGACGGATAGGAGGGGTGCAGATAGAAGCCGCCATCGGCATCAAAGACCGCGTAGAACGCCAGGAAGCTGGCGACCAATCCTCCAATCACCCAGGGATGGCGCGTTAGCCAACCCTGGGAGCGGGCGGCGGCTATTCCCAAAACGAATTGATCGATGCGCCCCACCAACGTCCAATAGGCCAAAGATTGGACCTCGCCTTTTGCGCAATAGAGACCCAGGCGCAGCCCGACGGTGGCGACCAGGAGCAGCGGGAGGGCGAAGCGCCAGCGGGCGGAGAGCCAGAGCAGCAGCGGCAACAGCAGGTAAAAATGGGCCTCCACGGTGATCGACCAGCCGCCGTTGGGCAGCGTCGGCAAGAGCGGACCCCAGAGGATATTGTTCCAATAGGCGTCGAGATCGGTGCCGATCCAATATTTCCCGAAGCCGCTGACGATGATCACCAGCACCAACAACGGCAGTAGCCGGAGGGCCCGGTTTAGAAGGAAAGTCGGGTAGCTGAAGCTCCGGCCATCAAGGATCTTGGCGAACAAATAACCGCTGAGAGTCATGAACAGGGCGACACCGGTGTGGCCCTCGTCAAAAATCGCCAGGATCCAGGGAAAGGCGGCCTCGAAGGGCACCGGATAGCCCGGGACCCGCGCATGGGTGAAATGCCAAGCGAAGACCAGGAAGGCCGCCAAGGCCCGAATATGATCAAGCGCCAGGGAATACTCCCCCGTCGACGACCGCATCGTCGCGCCCCCTTCTTGCCGACCCCGGTCGGTCGCGGTGGAACCGCTGGCGGTTGATCGACGTCATCGGCCGCCCCCTTAGAGCGGTGAGCGTGAAATCCGCTCCTCGCTCTAAGATCTTGATAGTCAAGAAAATCATCGTCGCACTCTGGTTCGGATCGCTAGGGGATTTGCTCTAAAAAACCGGCACGCCCATCCCCGTAAAAACAGCGCCCGCTGACGATCAAGGCCACTCTGGATCATGGTGGGAAAGGCCGCGAAGAGCGGGGCGTGGACGGCCGATCAAGGGAACAGTCTACGCGTAAAGAAGAACACGTCAAAGGAGATTGATCACCTTCAATAGCCCTTTAAGGGCGCGAAAGGCTGGAGGGAAGGATCAAAGCCGAGAGGATGGGAAGAGGCTTCCCCGTCTTGGATCAGGAGGGGGAGGCGCCATAGGCCTTTTTCAGGCGGGGCTCGATATAGTTGCGGCGCAGGGACAGGAAGGGGGCTTCGATGAAGCGGAAGCTGAGGTAGCCCAAGGGGATCATCAGGACGAAGCAGACCACGGCCCAAGGCAGGGCGGCGCGCGGCGTGGAAATGTCCATGATGTGGCGATGAATGAAGTCCGCCATGCGGAAGACCACGAAGAAATGCAACAGGTAGAGGGAATAGGAATAGTCGCCGATGCGGGCCAGTCCCTTTGACACGAGGCCCTTGCCGGCGAGACCCGACCGATCATACCACGCGATCGCCGCCGCATAGACCATGCCTTCAAAGGTGGGAAGAATGATCCACACCGGGCTTGATGACGGATGGGACGGGTGCAGAGCGAAGCCGCCGGCGGCATCAAAGACGGCGTAGAACGCCAGAAGGCTGGCGACCAACCCTCCAATCACCAAGGGATGGCGCATCAGCCAGCCTTGGGAGCGGGCGGCGATTATCCCCAAAACGAATTGATCGATGCGCCCCACCAACGTCCAATAGGCCAAAAACTGGACCTCGCCTTTTGCACAATAAAGACCCAAGCGCAGCCCAACGGTGGCGACCAGGAGCAGCGGAAGGGCGAAGCGCCAGCGGGCCGAGAGCCAGAGCAGCAGCGGTAACAACAGGTAAAAATGGGCCTCCACGGTGATCGACCAGCCGCCATTGGGCAGCGTCGGCAAGAGCGGACCCCAGAGGATATTGTTCCAATAGGCGTCGAGATCGGCGCCGATCCAATATTTCCTTATGCCGATGACGATGATCACCAACACCAGCAACGGCAGCAGCCGAAGGGCCCGGTTGAGAAGGAAGATCGGGTAGCTGAAGCTCCGGCCCTCAAGGATCTTGGCGAACAAATAGCCGCTGAGAGTCATGAACAGGGCGACGCCGGTATGGCCGGCGTCAAAGATCGCCAGGATCCAGGGCGAGGGGGCATCGAAAGGCACCGGATAGCCCGGGTCCCCCGCATGGGCGAAATGCCAAGCGAAGACCAGGAAGGCCGCCAAGGCCCGAATATGATCAAGCGCCAGCGAGTGCTGCCCCGTCGACGACCGCATTATCCCACCTCTTTCTTGGCCGCCACAGCCCGGCGCCGTGGACCCGTTGACGGTTGATCGACGTCGGCGCGCCAAATCTTTGGGAAAAGGCAGTGGGCTTGGTCTGGCGCAAGACCACCCCGGCTGACGCTTGCGCGCGATCCCATGCCGGGGGTATCGGCAAGACCGGCCCCCAACTTTATGCGTAAAACGACGCGCGTCAAAGGGTTCCTTGATACCCCCAAGCTGGGTAAGGGAATAAGACGACGGAGAATGGAGAGTGACGGCGATGGAGGGAGATGGAGGGAGATGGGGATGATCACTTCCGCTTTCATCCGGTCGCCCGGACTCAGGCGGGGTGGTGGCTTTTTCTTTTTCAAGGGGTGCCGTTACTCGAAAAGGACGATTGGTTGCGCCGGAACGTCCCCAAAGACGTCGGGCGGAACGCTTTTCAGCTTGCGCCCCTAGTCGCCGCCAAGATCAAGGGCGCGGAGCCGGTCGCGGCGAGCGCTTCGCGAGCACATCAGGGTTAGGACAAAGGGGGTGGACAAAGTAAAAAAGGGTTTGCCCCCTTTATTTTCTTAGAGAAATTCCCCGCCTCAGACAAGACGGCGCATCGTTGGATGCGTACTTCAGAACAGATCAATATGCGCAAGGTCGATGGTTGGCAAACCCTAGCCACAAAGCCCTTGGATCAGCCAATTGACCTTGCCGCCCCAACGATACCTTCGTATTTCCGCAGAATGCACCACGCCAATTCCAAATGAATTTCGGGCGGTACCGACGATTTAATTGAAATCGCAGTATGTAATGCGGTGAATCCGTAGAGACGATTGCGTCAAGCGACTGAGGCACACCTGTTGTGCACCGGGGAAGACATGGGGCCCTCAAGAAGAAAATTTTCTCTTTTCCTTATACTCAAGGACACTGCCGAATTTTATGATGAAACGCGCGACATCTGCTCCGATTATGAGTTCGATTTTCCGTCGGGGATCTTCATCCCTTAGCTTAGATAGTTCAGCCTCGAAATGCTCATTGGCACTGTCCGCAGTAGAGAAAATCAACCCCATGTCGGCAGCGGGATACTTTTTGAATGCTCGACGAAGGTCCTCAACGGCCTGAAGCTCATTGTGTCCGCCGACGAACGATTTCACTTGGATGATGCAGATGTGCTGATATTGGAACGCCGGGTGGGAAAGGCCAGTTTCGAACTCGACGATAAGGTCCGCTCCGTGGTCTCCCGCACCTCCCTGTCGCACTACCCGCTTGACCCCCGCCATTCCGCTGAAAATCAGCTCCAGTAGCTTTTCTAGATCGTAGTTCGGGTTGGTGCGCTGGATCAGGCGCGTCATATCGAGCAACGCGGGCTCTAGTTTTTTTGCCAGATAGGCCGCATTGCTGATCGGAGTCCGTAGCATCGGAGTGTTGACTGTGTCCACAGCTGCCAAAAGCTCCTTAAACTCGGCTTTTGCATAGATGCGCCAGTACCTGCCTTGCAATTTCAGACGCTGAGCTAGTGCAGTCGGGACAATCTGAGCGTTACGGTCGAATGAGCGAACAGTCTCGGGGTCAACGCGGAAACAGTGATTAAAGTCATCACTGGGCGAAGTATCCCAAAAGTATCCGGACGTGACTTGAGCCAAGGTGCATTGGCCCCACTTGGGAATATTGACGTAGACTACCCAATCTCGGGGTTCGATATCCAGAAGGAACGACTGATTCCGGTGTTGCTCGTCAGGGGTTAACTCAGCGTACGTTTTTTTGGCAAGTCGCCGCAGATCGGCATCTCCAAGCTGATCACCGGCGTCGGTACGCATATAGCTCCACCCAAAGCGTCCGATGCCGGCCCGTAAAGATGCCATGATCCGGTCGGCACCTTCGTCATAGCCTTTGAGAGCGAATACGGTTTCGTCAGTAAATAGATCAGCCAGCGACATGGATTTCCCCAGTTCAGATTAGGTAGCTGGCGGACGCCGAAGTGGCGTTTCAAGTTCCACCAGGGGACTAAGCTACGAATTCAATCGGTTCGAGCAAGAGTTGGCCGGAGAAATCTCGCATGCGCGCGCTCCTCGGGCAGGAATTCTGTAGTAGACTAGAACCACTTTGGCAGCTTTTTAAACGCTTTGGGGTCAAGCGCTTTGGGGTCTGACCCCTTTATTCTCTCTTTATTTTAACCCTTTTATTCTTCCTTGACGGTTGACCGACGTCGGCGCGCCAGATCTTTGGGAAAAGGCGGTGCGCTTGGTCTCGCGAAAGACCGCCGCGGCTGACGCTTGCGCGCGATCCCATGCCGGGGGCATCGGCAAGATCGGTGCGGGGCGACCGATCGGCGCCCAACTTTATGCGTAAAACGACGCACGTCAAAGGGTTCCTCGGCCCCCCCAGGCTCGGTAAGAGAATAAGACGGCGGGAGACAAAGAATGACGCCGATGGATGGGGAGGGGGATGGGGATGATCACTCCCGCTTTCATCCGGTCGCCTGGAATCAGGCAGGGTGCCGTTACTCGAAAAGGGCGATTGGTTGCGCCGGAACGTCCCCAAAGACGTCGGGCGGAACGCTTTTCAGCTTGCGCCCCTAGTCGCCGCCAAGATCAAGGGCGCGGAGCCGGTCGCGGCGAGCGCTTCGCAAGGATAAAAGCGGCTGCTCCCTTTGTTTTTTTTGTTTTGATCCCGTTTTTTTTATCAATGGCCCTTTCGATCCTGGCGCCCGTCGCCCCCTCCGCGAGGTAGGAAACGGCGCGACTTTTGGTATCTGGATCCTCCATTTCCCCGAGGGAAACCTGAAATCGCCTTATGCCGATCTTTTCTTGTTGAAGACGGCGCCGCGAGGTCTCAGGGTCGCGCCCCGAGATCGACAAAAGTATTGGAGGACGGAATGGCCCGGGGGAACACCCGCGCGCTGATTCTGGAAGCGGCGTTGGACTGCTTCCTGGCCAAGGGCTTCGCCGGAACCAGCGTGGCCGATATCCGCGCCCGCTCGGGCGCCAGCACCGGCAGCATCTATCATTTCTTTGACACCAAGGACGGGGTGGCGCTGGCGCTCTGCGCCGAAGGCTTGCGATCCTGGGCCGGGGCGGTCAGCGCCGTGCCGGCCCAGGGCGCGGCCGAAGGGGTGATCCGCGCCATGGTCGACGCCGCCATCGATTGGGCGCTGGGCAACGACCGCCTGCACCGGTTTCTTTTGCAAAGCGATTCGCTGGTGCCGGTGGCCGCCCAGCGCTCGGACATGGTCGATGCGCTGATGGAAGCCCGTCTGGCCCAGGAGCGCATCTTGCGCGACCTGACCGCCAAGGGATCGATTCGGCCGATGGCCTGGGACATGGCGCGCGCCATGATTCTGGGGCCGGCCGAATCCTACCTGCGCGAACGCGCCCATGGCCGCGCCGCCGCCCTGCCCGAGGAAGCCAAGGCCCTGTTGGGCGAGGCGGCATGGCAGGCGGTGCGGGCCGATCCCCAGGCCAAACCCAAGCGAGAGCGTCAATGGAATCTGATCTGAGCCTTTCCCGGGGCGGTTCGCCCGTCGTTCCGGGGGCGTCGCGGCCGGTCATCATCGCCGCCGAGGATCCGGCCCAGCCGGACATCCTGGCCCTGCTCGCCACCGCCGACGCCTATTATCGCGCGCTCTATCCGCCCGAGAGCAATCATCTGCTTGATGTCGAGGCTTTGCGCGGTTCCGATGTCCGCTTTCTGGTGGCGCGCGCCGGCGGCCGCGCCCTGGGAACGGGGGCTTTGGCTTGGCGGGGGGCTTTCGTCGAGATCAAGCGGATGTGGGTCGATCCCGCCGCCCGCGGGCTTGGCCTGGGCCGACGGATGCTGGGCGCCTTGGAAACCCTGGCCCGCGCCGAGGGCGCGGCGGTATTGCATCTGGAAACCGGAGTCCGCCAGCCCGCCGCCCTGGCGCTGTATCGCTCGGCCGGCTTTGCGCAAACCGGCCCCTTTGGCGATTACCACCCCGATCCCTTGAGCCTGTTCTTTGTCAAAGCACTGGCATAAAGGACCGGGGCGCGGCTGATCAGATATCGAGGTTTTCGGCGAAGCGGGCGTTTTCCTGGATGAAGCGGAAGCGCAATTCGGGTTTGCGGCCCATCAGCTCCTCGACCAGCTTCGCCGTTTCGCGGGCGTCTTCGCGATCTTCCTCGGTCTTGCCGCCCGGCACGGTCACCCGCAGCAACTGACGGGTGGCATAGGCCATGGTGGTTTCGCGCAATTGGGCGGGGGGCATTTCGCCCAGGCCCTTGAAGCGGCTGATCTCGACCTTGCCCTTGGTCTTGAAGACCGTCTTCATCAACTGGTCCTTATGGGCATCGTCGCGGGCATAGACCGAGGTGCCGCCCTGGGTCAGGCGGTAGAGCGGCGGCATCGCCAGATAGAGATGGCCCGCCGAGACCAGGGCTGGCATCTCGCGGAAGAAAAAGGTCATCAGCAAGCTGGCGATATGGGCGCCGTCGACATCGGCGTCGGTCATGATCACCACCTTGTCGTAGCGCAGATGTTCCAGATCAAAGGCGCCCCGGGTGCCGCAGCCCAGGGCCTCGGCCAGATCCGACAGTTCCTGATTGCCGCGCAGCTTGTCGAGCGAGGCGCTGGCGACATTGAGGATCTTGCCGCGCAACGGCAGCACCGCCTGGGTCTGGCGGTCGCGGGCCTGCTTGGCCGAGCCGCCGGCGCTGTCACCCTCGACCAGGAACAATTCGGTGCCCTGGCGGGTCGAGCGGGTGCAATCCGACAGCTTGCCGGGCAGGCGCAGCTTCTTGGTGGCGGTCTTGCGGCTGGTTTCCTTGGCCTGACGGCGGCGCAGGCGTTCGTCGGCGCGCTCCAGGGCATGGGTCAGCAGCAGATTGGCCGAATCGGGGGCGCCGGTCAGCCAGTGATCGAAGGGATCGCGCAGCGCCTGTTCGACCAGCCGGGTGGCTTCCTGGCTGGCCAGTTTTTCCTTGGTTTGCCCCTGGAACTGCGGGTCGCGCAGGAACATCGAGAACATCACCGCCGCGCCGCCGACCACATCCTCGGCGGTCAGGGCGGCCGCGCCCTTTTTATTGCCCGACATTTCGGCAAAGGAGCGCAAGCCGCGCGTCAGGGCGTTGCGCAGGCCGGCTTCATGGGTGCCGCCCTCGGGGGTTGGGATGGTGTTGACGTAGGAATTGAAGAACGGTTCGTCGTCCTCGGGCCAGCACAGCGCCCATTCCACCGTGCCCATGTCGTCGGGCAGATTGGCGGTGCCGGCGAAGGTGCGTCCGCCAACCAGCGGCCGGTTGGCCAGGGCGTGGCCCAGGTAATCCCCCAGCCCGTTGGGGAAGTGGAAGACATCCTCGGCCGGAACGCCGGCGTCATCGGGCAGCAGCTCGGGGGCGCAACTCCAGCGGATGCGCACGCCGCGAAACAGATAGGCCTTGGACCGGGCCATGCGATGGAGCAGGGCCGGTTTGAAACGGGCGCGCGGGCCGAAGATCTCGGCATCGGGATGGAACCGCACCTGGGTGCCCCGGCGATTGGGCGCCGGTCCGATCTTCTGCAAGGGACCAAGCGGCGCGCCCCGGCAGAAATCCTGGGCCCACAGCGTGCGGTCGCGGGCGACCTCGACGCGCAGGCTGTCGGACAGCGCATTGACCACCGAGATGCCGACTCCGTGCAAGCCGCCCGAAACCTTATAGGCGTCGCCGCCGAACTTGCCGCCGGAATGCAAGGTGGTCAGAATGACCTCGAGGGCGCTTTTGTCGGGGAAGCGCGGGTGCGGATCGATCGGGATGCCCCGGCCGTTGTCGCGCACGCAGACGGATCCATCGACGGCCAGATCGATATCGATGACCTGGGCATAGCCAGCCACCGCCTCGTCCATGGCGTTATCAAGGATTTCCGCCACCAGATGATGGAGGGCGCGTTCGTCGGTTCCGCCAATGTACATGCCGGGGCGCCGACGCACCGGTTCAAGCCCTTCCAGCACTTCGATGCTGCGGGCGGTATAGGCGTCGGCCGGTTGGGCCGCCGCCGCGTCTTGGAATAGGTCGGACATGGCGCCACTATAATCAGGCCGCTTCCAACGGCAAGGGCCTCCCGTTCGATGCCCCGGTGATAAAGCGTTCCGGCGCCGGTCATCCGACCCCGGCTTTTTTCGATTTTTCAGGAGTTCGCCGTTCATGAGTTGTACCGATGACGCCACCACTGGCGCTTGCCAAGTCGACCCCGGGGTGGAGGCTGGCGACGAACCGCGCGGCACGGTGTCGATCCGCACCATCGCCATGCCCGCCGATACCAACCCTTCGGGCGATATTTTCGGCGGCTGGCTGATGGCGCAGATGGATCTGGCCGGGGGAACCCACGCCCGCAAGGCGGCCGGCGGCCGGGTGGTGACGGTGGCGGTGAACGGCTTCTCGTTCCATCTGCCGGTGAAAGTCGGCGACGAGGTGACCTGCTATACCGAGATCATCAAGCGCGGCCGCACCAGTTTGACCCTGGATGTGCAGGCCTGGGTCTGCCGGCAGGACGGCGGCGCCAAGATCAAGGTGACCGAAGGCGTCTTCGTTTTCGTCGCCCTGGATGCCGAGGGGCGGGCCCGCCCCCTGCCGCCCGTCGTTTCCTCTCCCCGCTAACCTCCAGGGCCGCCCCCTCGGGCGCGGTAGCCGGTGGCGCACCCCGGAAATCCATGGGTTTCCGGGGAGTCGGGCCCGGGGAGGCGGGCTGCGGAAGGCGTTTGCGAAGGGGCTGGAAATATGGTTCCTTGCCGACCGGGTGATGGACCATCGACGACCCACGCCACGCTCGCCCGGCTATCACGGGGTGAAACCGGGTGGGTGAAACGCAATCCGAGGTGTTTTGATGATTCGTAAGGTTTTGGTGCTCGCGGCGTTGATCGGCGCTCCGCTTCTGATGCCGGGCGCCGCCTGGGCGGCCGAGAAATGCGACACGGTCGGCGTTTATGGGGCGATCGCCCTGGTGGTGTGTCCCCACGTCAACGACCCCCCGGCGCTTGAGCGGGCCGGACGCGAGGCCTGCGCCCCGATCAATGTGCGCGGGGTGTGCAACGCCTGGATCTGGAACAAGGCCGACCGCGCCGCCCGCGCCCTGCCGATGACCGATCGCCAGCTTGGCGCCGTCACCGCCCTGTGGGTCAATAAGCAAAACACCCTCAAGGTCTGCGCCCGCGATGGCTGCTATGGCGGCCAGACCCGGAAAACCGGCAAAAAATAGACGCCGATGACCGTGGATCTCGCCGCCCAATGCCTGGGAGAGGGGCCGCCGCTGGTGGTGCTCCACGGCCTGTTCGGATCGGCGCGCAATTGGGCGGGAATCGCCCGCCGGCTGGGCGATCGCTATCGGGTCCATGCGCTTGATCTGCGCAATCACGGCGAGTCGCCCTGGACCGAGGCCCTGGATTACCCGCTGATGGCCGGCGATGTGGCGGCCTATATCGAGCGCGAGATCGGCGACGGCCCCGCCCCGGTGGTGGTGGGCCATAGCATGGGCGGCAAGGTGGCGATGACCCTGGCCCTGCTTCACCCCGGGCGGGTTGGCGCCCTGGTGGTGGCCGATATCGCCCCGGTGGCCTATCGGCCGGGCCTGGACGCCTTCGCCGAGGCCATGCTGGCCGTGCCGCTGGCCGGACTCGCCCGCCGCTCCCAGGTCGAGGCCCTGCTTGCCGACAGCATCCCTTCCCCGGGCATCCGGCGTTTTCTGGCGCAAAATATCGTTGAGGACCCGGCGGGCGGCTTGCGTTGGCGCTTGAACCTCGAAGGTCTGCGCCGTGAAATGGCCACCCTGGCCGGCTTTCCGGCCTTTCCCGCCGATCGGACTTTCAGCGGGCGCACCCTGGTGGTGCGCGGCGCCCTGTCGGATTATGTCGGCGAGGCGGAGCGGCCGGCCTTTGAGCGGCTGTTTCCGGGCTATCGTCTGGCCACCCTCAAGGGCGCCGGCCATTGGCTGCATTCGGAAAAGCCCGAGGCCTTCGTCGATATCCTGCGCGGCTTTCTTGGCGCGCCCGCCGCCCCTTAAAACGCCCCCGGACCATCGGGGCGGCAGCCGGCTTCCATCATCAACACCATCCAGGGGCGCCAGCGCAGGCGGTCGTCGAAGCGCTGGCCGTTGGGGCCGGCGGGATCGCCCGGATCGGCGCTTACCCAGGGGGCGGGGATGGGGCCCGGCGAGGGGGTTAGCCCGGCATTGACGCGTTCGGCCAGCGAGTCGCCGTGCGGTTGGCCGGGAAAGGCCCTGCCATCGGCCAGGATGGCGCCGAAGCGATTCGGGCCGTGGCTGATCAGCACGAAAGCCGGTGTGGCATGGGGAAGCGGCGGCGCCGCGGCCGGCGGATTGAGCGCCAGGGTGCCGGCCGCCCGGGCGAAGGCCTGAGCGGCCGGCGCGCAATCAAGAGGCGGATAATCGCCAGCCCACGAGCGTCCGCCCAAAGCAGGGGCGGCGAAGGCGGGATCGATGGCATAGGACAGGCGCGCTCCCCAGCCGTCCACGGCATCGGCGCCGGCAAGGCCCAGCGACGCCCAGGGGACAAGACCGATCTTGCGGCACCAGGCGCCATCTTGCCGACCGTCGCCGCCCTCGCGGGCCGCCGGGCAGGGCAGGGCGCCATTGGTCAGAACGATGCGGGTCAGGGCCGCTTCGACCCGGTCGAAGGCCAGGGCGGTGCGCAGATCGGCCGTGCGCGCCCGCAGCGCGCCGACGGCGGCCAGCCCGCCCCCGGCCATCACCCCGAGCAAGGCCAAGGCCACGGCCATTTCCATCAGGGTGACTCCGCGACGGGCGGCGGAGCGCAGGGGCGAAAGCACGGCGGAGAGGGGGCGGCGCGGACCGGACGGCACCACCGGGAGTCAGTGGCGCAGCAGAATCAGAACAATCCCGACCGTGGCCGCGAGATTGAAGCCAACCATCCATTTCAAGACGGCCATATCCGTGTGGATCGGCGCGACTTCTCTTTGCAGTCCGGTCTGTGTCACCACCGACTCATGCAAGGCCGCCTCAAGCGCCACGGTATGGGCTAGCGCCTGATCCTCGGGAATACCCGAAGCTTTCAGGGTCTCAAGGTAAGTCAGGCGGTCGAAGGTGGTGGTGCTCATGGACAAAAAATCGCCCTGAGCCCTGGCGATGTCAAGACCGCCCCTTGCGCTCCTCTAAGGATCGCCAGGGCGGCGAACGGAAAAGGGACCCAGGATTTTCCTGCTACCGCTCTGTCTAATCGACTCTTAAGAAAAGTCTCCGCGTTAAAGGATTTTCTCTTATGCGGTTTTCTTCAGTGCCGTTTCGCCCACCGTTCATGCCAAAGGGCGGCCCCCCATCCGAGCAAGGCGACGATCACGGGAAGAACCACAAAGGCGAAAAGCTGAGTGTTGGTCATGACTTCAGCCCTTTCAGCACGAGGCGCGCCGACAAATGGAGGGCGAGCGCCGCCCCGATCCATAGAATGGCCCCAAGGACCAGGACCGCAAGGGGTACATGGACATCTCCCCCCGCGTTGTAGAAGACGGCGGCGATAGGAGCCAGAACACCCAGGGCGAAACAAGACGAGGCGGCGGTATTAAGTGCGGTCGCCGTCAGTTTGGTCTGCTCATTGGCGATCAAGCTCATAGGAGACCCATCAATCGAGGCTATCCCTTGTTTCTCACGCCTTCAGGGACCGGTCCGGGCGTGGTTGCCACCGCCTTAGGATGTAAAAAAGGACGGCGCTTTTCAAGACACCGTCCTTTTTCTTATCTGGTGCCGGATACAGGATTCGAACCCGTGACCCCCTGATTACAAATCAGGTGCTCTACCAACTGAGCTAATCCGGCGTCATGCCCGCCTGCGCCCTTCATAAACGCAAAGGGCGTGGGCGGGCAAGGGGGTGATCAGGGGCGCAGGCCGCGACCGCTGAGTTCGTAGAAGGTCACGGCGGCGGCGTTGGACACATTCAGGCTTTCAACGCCGCTATCCATCGCCAGTTTGACCAGCAGATCGCAGTGATCGCGCACCAACCGGCGCAGGCCGGCGCCCTCGCTGCCCAGCACGACGACGCAACGCTCGGGCAGGGCGGCCTCGGCCAGGGTGGTCTCGGCCGAGGCGTCGAGGCCGGCGCACCAGAAGCCGTGCTCCTTGAAGGTATCAAGGGCCTGGGACAGGTTGATGGCGCGGACCAGCGGCACGCGTTCCAGGGTGCCGCTGGCCGATTTGGCCAGGGTGCCGGTTTCCTCGGGCGAATGGCGGTCCTGGACGACGACGGCGCGGATGCCGAAGGCGGCGGCCGAGCGCAGGACGGCGCCGATGTTATGGGGGTCGGACACCTGATCGAGGATGGCGACCACCGAGGGACCGGGGATGCGGGCGATCTCCTCGACGGTGGGCTGGGACAGCGGCGCCACCTTGAGGGCCAGACCCTGGTGGACGGCGCCCGGCGGCACCACGGCTTCGATCGCCTCGCGGTCGGCGGGCTCGACCGTCGGCCCGCCCTTGGGCAGCCCCTCGGCGGCGCCGGCGAGGGCGAGCAAACGCAGGGCTTTGCGCTCGGGGTTCTGCAGGGCGGCCTCCACGGCGTGGCGACCAAACAGCCACAGACCGCCATCGCCGCGCCCTCCAGGGCGCTTGCCGCGGGCGGCGGGCTCGGGGCGGCGCGAGGCCCCATCGGCTTCGCCGCGCGGCGCGGGCGGACGGGGCGGGCGGGCGGTGGAGCCGGCACCGGCGGCGGGGCGGGGGAGGGGACGACCGGCCGGCGCCGCGGAGGACTCGGTCGAAGAGGGGGCGCGGGATGGGCGGCGCGGCGGGCGGGTCATGGCGGGCTCCGGGTCGCGGGGAGGGGAAAAGGGTGGGGAAGGTGCCCCATCGCAAGCCCCCTGTCTGCAAAGAAAGAACATCGGACACCACTTTATCATTGACACCGCGAGGCTGTTTCCATATTTCATGTCCTCCGCCGCCGGGGGCCGGATTAACGGGTCTTGCGGAGGGGTGGTCGAGTGGTTAAAGGCACCGGACTGTAAATCCGGCGGGGTAACCCTACGCTGGTTCGAATCCAGCCCCCTCCACCAACCGCTCCGTCCCCCGGTGGCGCGCCTGCGGGTGTAGCTCAATGGTAGAGCCCCAGCCTTCCAAGCTGGTTGTGTGGGTTCGATTCCCATCACCCGCTCCATTCCGTTCCAAGGCCCCTACGTTTAACGCCGCCCTCTCAGAAGCCGTTCGGTCGGGTCGGGCAACCGCAACCATAGAAGGTACGGGATCGAAGATGTCGAAAGAAAAGTTTGCGCGGACGAAGCCCCATTGCAACGTCGGAACGATTGGTCACGTTGACCATGGCAAGACGTCGCTGACGGCTGCGATCACGAAGGTTCTGGCCGAAGCGGGCGGGGCGACGTTCCAGGCCTACGACCAGATCGACAAGGCGCCGGAAGAGCGTGCGCGCGGCATCACGATTTCGACGGCGCACGTTGAGTACGAGACGGAAGCGCGTCACTACGCCCACGTCGACTGCCCGGGCCACGCCGACTATGTGAAGAACATGATCACCGGCGCGGCGCAGATGGACGGGGCGATCCTGGTGGTTTCGGCCGCCGACGGCCCGATGCCGCAGACCCGCGAGCACATTCTTCTGGCCCGTCAGGTCGGCGTTCCGGCCCTGGTGGTGTTCCTGAACAAGTGCGACATGGTCGACGACGAGGAGCTGCTTGAGCTGGTCGAGCTTGAGGTCCGCGAGTTGCTGACGAGCTACGACTTCCCCGGCGATGACATTCCCATCATCAAGGGCTCGGCTCTGGCCGCTCTGGAAGACAGCGACCAGAAGCTTGGTCACGATGCCATCCTCGAGCTGATGAAGGCGGTGGACGATTACATTCCGCAGCCCGAGCGCCCGAAGGACAAGCCGTTCCTGATGCCGATCGAAGACGTGTTCTCGATCTCGGGTCGTGGTACGGTGGTGACCGGTCGCGTCGAGCGCGGCATCGTCAAGGTTGGCGAGGAAATCGAGATCATCGGTATCCGCGACACCCAGAAGACGACCTGCACCGGCGTCGAGATGTTCCGCAAGCTGCTTGATCAGGGCGAGGCCGGCGACAACATCGGCGCGCTGCTGCGCGGCACCAAGCGTGATGACGTCGAGCGCGGTCAGGTTCTGGCCAAGCCGGGTTCGATCACCCCGCACACCAAGTTCAAGTGCGAGGCCTATATCCTGACGAAGGAAGAGGGTGGCCGTCACACGCCGTTCTTCTCCAACTATCGTCCGCAGTTCTATTTCCGCACGACCGACGTGACCGGGACGATCGAGCTGCCGGAAGGCACCGAGATGGTTATGCCCGGTGACAACATCGGCATGACGGTACAGCTGATCGCGCCGATTGCCATGGACGAGGGTCTGCGGTTCGCTATCCGCGAGGGTGGCCGTACCGTCGGTGCCGGCGTCGTCGCCAGCATCGTTCAGTAAGACGCCTAAGCCATCCAGCCAGTCCTTGTCGGGTCTGGCTGGATGGCGCGTGCCTTGGGGCTGGGCAACCGGGCGCGGCTAGCGGATGGATCAAGAAAGTCCTTGATCTCCTTGTGCCGAACAGGTATATGACCCAGCTCTCCCGGCCAAGACCGTCCGGGGGTTTTTTATCGGGGCCTGGCCCTGGTAGCGTGTGGAAGTCCTTTGGCTTCTTTAGGGTTTCGGGGGCGCTCATCGTCCCCGTGTTGGTTTCGGAAGTGGTGGCACTTTCGATGTTCCCAAGGCGCCTCGCGCCTTTGGAATGGACCACCCGGATGATCCATCCGGGTTTTCCGGCCGCTGGAGGGGTGTAGCTCAACTGGTAGAGCACCGGTCTCCAAAACCGGGGGTTACGGGTTCAAGTCCTGTCACCCCTGCCAACGGCCGTGACGTGCCGCCCGTGAATTCCGCCGGAGATCGCCTGTCGTGATCTCCGTCCGGTGCCGTCCTTCGGCGCCACGGCTTGCCAAGGGCAGGCCCTTTTCGGAACAATCGCCGATCCGGCGAAGTCCCGCAGTTTGGAAGGTCAGGATGCCGAGGACCAACCCAGGTCAATTCGTCCGCCAGGTCCGCCAGGAAATCGGCAAGGTGACCTGGCCGTCGCGCAAGGAAACCGTCATCTCGACGGTCATGGTTTTCATCATGGCCTCGCTGGCGGCTGTGTTTTTCCTGTTGGTCGACTGGATCCTGGCCGAGGGCGTTCAGTTCATCTTTGGTTTGGGAGGTTGAGCGCGTGACCGCCCGCTGGTACGTCATCCATGTCTATTCCGGTTTTGAAAACAAGGTCGCCCAGTCCATTCGGGAACAGGCGATCCAGAAAGGCATGGACTCGCGGATCGAGGAAGTTCTGGTCCCGACCGAGGAAATCGTCGAGGTCCGTCGCGGCGCCAAGGTGAACGCCGAGCGCAAGTTCTTCCCGGGCTATGTCCTGGTCAAGATGGACCTTTCGGACGAGACTTGGCATCTGGTGAAGAACACCGCCAAGGTCACCGGTTTTCTGGGCGGTCGCGGCCGCCCCTCGCCGATCAGCGACCGCGAGGCCGAGCGCATCTTGCATCAGGTGCAAGAGGGCATCGAGCGGCCCAAGCCTTCCATCACCTTCGACGTCGGCGAACAGGTCCGCGTCTGCGATGGTCCCTTCACCAGCTTCAACGGCATGGTCGAGGACGTCGACGAGGAGAAGGCCCGGCTCAAGGTCTCGGTTTCCATCTTCGGGCGCTCGACGCCGGTGGAACTGGAATATTCCCAGGTGGAGAAGGTCTGAACGGACCTTCGGACACGCCCCATTGGTCGCGGCGCTTCCCCGGGAGGCGCGCGGCGGCGATGGCGCAACGTGGGAGGCCCGCCCCTTAAAGTCCTTGGGGCGCCGTACCACGGCCTTCGGGCACCTCTAAACGTCAAGGACCGAGGTTATCATGGCAAAAAAGATCATCGGCTACATCAAGCTGCAGGTCCCGGCGGGGAAGGCCAATCCTTCGCCCCCGATCGGCCCGGCGCTTGGTCAGCGTGGCCTGAATATCATGGAGTTCTGCAAGGCGTTCAACGCCGCCACGCAGGGCTTGGAGCCCGGCATGCCGATTCCGGTGGTGATCACCGCTTACGGCGACCGGACCTTCACTTACATCACCAAGACTCCGCCGATGACGTACTTCCTCAAGAAGGCGGCTGGCATCGGCAAGGGCTCGACCACGCCGGGCAAGGGCTCGGCCGGAACGGTCACCATGGAGCAGGTGCGTGACATCGCCGAGAAGAAGATGCCCGACCTGAACTCCCCGACCATCGAGGCGGCGGTTCAGATGGTGGTCGGTTCCGCCCGTTCCATGGGCCTGCAGGTGGTGGAGTAAGACCATGGCGAAGGTTGGAAAGCGACTGAAGGCGGCCCACGAGGGTATCGACCGCGAGGCATTTTATGACTTGCCCCAGGCCGTGCATTTGATCCGTGAGCGGGCCACCGCCAAGTTCGATGAGAGCATCGAAGTGGCGATGAACCTGGGCGTCGATCCCCGTCACGCCGACCAGATGGTCCGTGGCGTCGTCGAGCTGCCCCACGGCACCGGTAAGACCATGCGCGTCGCCGTGTTCGCCAAGGGCGCCAAGGCCGAGGAAGCCAAGGCCGCCGGCGCCGATCTGGTCGGGGCCGACGAACTGGCCGCCGACATTCAGAACGGCACCATCGATTTCGATCGCTGCATCGCCACGCCCGACATGATGGGCGTCGTCGGTCGCCTCGGTAAGGTCCTGGGCCCGCGCGGCCTGATGCCGAACCCGAAGCTGGGCACCGTCACCATGGACGTCGCCACCGCGGTCAAGGCCGCCAAGGCCGGTCAGGTGCAGTTCCGCGTCGAGAAGTCCGGCATTGTTCATGCCGGCGTCGGTCGCGCGTCGTTCACCGAAGAGAAGCTCGTTGATAACGTGCGCGCCTTCGTCGACGCCATCAACAAGGCCAAGCCCACGGGCGCCAAGGGCACTTACCTCAAGAAGGTGTCGTTGAGCTCGACCATGGGCCCCGGCCTCAAGGTCAATCTCGGGACGATTTCGGGCGCCGCCTGATCTCCGGGATTGCCGCGTTAAGATTTTCGCATCCGCTCTTTCGGATGCGGGAGAGGGCGGGCCAGAAGGGGAAACCCCGATGGTTCGCCCAAACCTGTCCGAGACCGTAGGCGCTTTCGACCGGCTTGCCGGCCCGGGAGCTTAAAGGGGGATCCCGCCTGCGCAGACGGGAAGGAAAACACTTTCCTCCGGCGCCGTGCCCTGGCACGTCCCGGTTAGAAAGGGTTCGACTTCCGGGGCAGGTCCACCCCCAGGCGACGGGGGAGGGGAACGGGTGTTCCCCCGCCGGATCGTCGCCTGGGATCATGAGGGCAACCAGCCTCGCCGGTCGGGAAACCGATGCGGGAGAGGCCAGGAAGCGGAGAACACCGTGAACCGGGAAGAGAAAAAGGAGCTGGTATCCGAGCTCAATTCCCTGTTCGGAGAGGCCTCGGCCTGCGTCGTCACCCATTATAAGGGCATGACGGTCGCGGAGCTGGAGCAGCTTCGGAAAGGGATGCGCGCAGCGGGTGCCTCGTTCCGTGTCACCAAGAACCGGATCACGCGCCTTGCCCTCGCGGATACGCCGTTCGAAGGTCTTGCCGACCTGTTTACCGGCCCGACCGCCATCGCGATCTCCAAGGATCCCGTGGCGCCGGCCAAGGTCTGTGTGGAATTCGCCAAGAAGAACGAGAAGCTCGTTATCCTTGGTGGCGCCATGCAGGGCAATGTCCTGGACAAACAGGGCATTGAAGCGCTTGCCAAGCTGCCGTCGCTCGACGAGCTGCGTGGCCGCCTGATCGGCATGATCACCACCCCGGCTACCCGGATCGCTGGCGTCACCCAGGCGCCCGCGGCCCAGCTTGCCCGGGTTTTCAACGCGTATGCCACGAAGGAAGAGGCCGCCTGATCGCGGACCCTCGTTATCCATACGGAAGTCTGAGCCTTTTTTAACGGAGTTACGATAAATGGCTGATTTGGCTAAGCTCGTCGACGAGCTTTCCGCCCTGACGGTCCTCGAGGCCGCCGAACTGAGCAAGCTCCTCGAAGAGAAGTGGGGCGTTTCGGCCGCCGCTCCGGTGGCTGTCGCCGCCGTTGCCGCCGAAGCCGCTGCCCCGGTCGAAGAGAAGACCGAGTTCGACGTCATCCTCGTTGATGCCGGCGACAAGAAGATCAACGTGATCAAGGAAGTCCGCGCCATCACCAACCTCGGCCTCAAGGAAGCCAAGGATCTGGTCGAAGGCGCTCCGAAGCCGGTGAAGGAAGCCGTCTCGAAGGACGAAGCCGCGAGCATCAAAAAGAAGCTCGAAGAAGCCGGCGCCAAGGTCGAGCTGAAGTAACCTCGGGGTTCCGAGGCGTCCCGCAGGGCCGGAAGGCAGGCACTCCGTTGGTGTGTCTGTCGACCGGCCTTCGGGCTTTCCCGAGTATTTTATTCTGCCTTTTATTTTGTGATTTTTGTTTGCCTGTCTTTCTTTCGCGCCCCACGGACCATATCTGTCCAGCGGGGCGCGCCCGGCACGGCGATTCTGAGGTGAGGAGCGGTAATGACCAAGTCGTTGACCAGTCGGAAGCGCATTCGTAAGGACTTCGGCCGGATTCCGACCGTGGCCCCCATGCCGAACCTGATCGAGGTGCAGAAAAGCTCCTATGATCAGTTCCTGCAAATCGGCGTTCCGGTGGATAAACGCACCGACAGCGGCCTCCAGGAGGTCTTCAAGTCGGTTTTCCCGATCCGCGACTTTTCGGGCAAGGGCGAACTCGAGTTCGTGGCCTACGAGCTTGAAGAGCCGAAATACGACACCGATGAATGCCAGCAGCGGGGCATGACCTTCGCCGCGCCGCTCAAGGTGACCTTGCGCCTGCTGGTCTGGGACGTCGACGAGGAAACCGGCGCCCGCTCGATCCGCGACATCAAGGAGCAGGACGTCTATATGGGCGATATGCCCCTGATGACGTCGAACGGCACCTTCATCATCAACGGCACCGAGCGCGTCATCGTCTCCCAGATGCACCGCTCGCCGGGCGTCTTCTTCGACCACGACAAGGGCAAGACCCATTCGTCGGGCAAATTCCTGTTCGCCGCCCGGGTCATTCCCTATCGCGGGTCGTGGCTGGATTTCGAGTTCGACGCCAAGGACATGGTCTATGTGCGCATCGACCGTCGCCGCAAGTTGCCGGTGACGACGCTGCTCTATGCCCTGGAAGGCGCCGCCGCCACCGCCTTGCGCGAGGCGCGCACCGCCGAGGGCCGTTCGGTCGATCCGTCCGAGATCGCCGGCATGACCTCGGAGGAAATCCTTGATTTCTTCTATCAGAAGCTCAGCTACAAGCGCGACGACAAGGGCTGGAAGGTCGACTTCAAGCCCGATCATCTGCGCGGCGTGAAGCTGATGTTCGATCTGGTCGACGCCGCCACCGGCGAGGTCAAGATCGAGGCCGGCACCAAGGTCACCCCCCGGGCGGCGCGCAAGCTCGCCGAGGACGGCATGACCGAGATGCGCGTCTTCACCGAGGAGCTGGTCGGCCGCTACGCCGCCGAGGACATGATCAACGAGGCCAGCGGCGAGATCTATGCCGAGGCCGGCGAGGAACTGACCGAGGCGATGCTGGCCGACATGGAGAAGGCCGGCTTCACCGAGCTGCGCGTGCTTCATATCGACCATGTCAACGTCGGTCCCTATGTGCGCAACACCCTGGCGATGGACAAGAACACCACCCGCGAGGAAGCGCTGATCGATATCTACCGGGTGATGCGCCCGGGCGAGCCGCCGACGCTCGAGACCGCCGACGCCCTGTTCAAGGGCCTGTTCTTCGATTCCGAGCGCTATGACCTGTCGGCCGTCGGCCGGGTGAAGATGAACGCCCGCCTGGGCTTCACCATGCAGGAAGCCCCCGACACCATGCGGGTGCTGCGCAAGGAAGACGTGCTGCACATCATCCGCCAGCTTGTCGAGCTCAAGGACGGCAAGGGCGAGATCGACGACATCGATCACCTGGGCAACCGTCGTGTGCGCTCGGTCGGCGAACTGATGGAAAACCAGTACCGCGTCGGCCTGCTGCGCATGGAGCGCGCCATCCGCGAGCGCATGAGCAGTGTGGACATCGATACCGTGATGCCCCACGACCTGATCAACGCCAAGCCGGCCGCCGCCGCGGTGCGCGAGTTCTTCGGATCCTCGCAGCTCTCGCAGTTCATGGACCAGACCAACCCGCTGTCGGAAATCACCCACAAGCGCCGCCTGTCGGCGCTTGGCCCCGGTGGTCTGACCCGCGAGCGCGCCGGCTTCGAAGTGCGCGACGTCCATCCCACCCATTACGGCCGCATCTGCCCGATCGAAACCCCCGAAGGGCCGAACATCGGTCTGATCAACAGCCTGGCGACCTTCGCCCGGGTCAATCAGTACGGTTTCATCGAAAGCCCCTACCGCAAGGTGGTCGAGGGCACGGTGACCGACGAGGTGACCTATATGTCGGCGATGGAAGAGGGCAAATACGTTATTGCCCAGGCCAACGCCGCCCTGACCGAAGACGGCCATTTCGCCGATGACCTGATCTCGTGCCGCAAGGCCAGCGACTTCGAGATGGTGCAGCCCCAGGACATCGACTACATCGACGTGTCGCCCAAGCAGTTGGTCTCGGTCGCCGCGGCGCTGATCCCCTTCCTCGAGAACGACGACGCCAACCGCGCCCTGATGGGCTCGAACATGCAGCGTCAGGCCGTTCCCCTGGTCAAGGCCGAGGCGCCTTACGTCGGCACCGGCATGGAGGCCGCCGTCGCCCGCGATTCGGGGGCGACCATCGCCGCCAAGCGCGCCGGCGTCGTGCAGCAGGTTGACGCCACCCGTATTGTTATCCGGGCGACCGAAGACCTGAAGATCGCCGAATCGGGCGTTGATATCTATCGTCTGCAGAAGTTCCAGCGCTCCAACCAGAGCACCTGCATCAACCAGCGTCCGCTGGTGAAGGTGGGCGATCTGGTCGGTCGCGGCGAGATCCTGGCCGACGGTCCGTTGACCGAGATGGGCGAGCTGGCCCTTGGCCGGAACGTCCTCGTCGCCTTCATGCCGTGGAATGGTTACAACTTCGAAGACTCGATCCTGATCTCCGAGCGCATCGTCAGCGACGACGTGTTCACCTCGATCCATATCGAGGAGTTCGAGGTGATGGCCCGCGACACCAAGCTGGGCCAGGAGGAAATCACCCGCGACATTCCCAATGTCGGCGAAGAGGCCCTGAAGAACCTCGACGAGGCGGGCATCGTCTACATCGGCGCCGAGGTTCAGGCCGGCGACATCCTGGTGGGCAAGGTCACGCCCAAGGGCGAAAGCCCGATGACCCCGGAAGAGAAGCTGCTGCGCGCCATCTTCGGCGAAAAGGCGTCCGACGTTCGCGACACCTCGCTGCGCATTCCCCCCGGCGTCACCGGTACGGTGGTCGAGGTCCGCGTCTTCAATCGCCGCGGCGTCGAAAAGGACGAGCGCGCCCTGGCCATCGAGCGCCAGGAGATCGAAAGCCTGGCCAAGGACCGCGATGACGAGCGCGCCATCTTGGAAGGCAGCTTCGCCCGCCGCCTGAAGGAACTGCTGATCGGCCAGAAGGTGGTCGGCGGTCCGCGCGGCATGGCGACCGGCGGCGTGATCTCCGAGGATCTGCTGAGCGGCTATACCGCCGCCCAGTGGCGCCAGATCGCCGTCGAGAACGACGAGACGGCGACCGAGATCGAGGGGCTGAAGAAGGCCTATGAGGAATCGATCGCCAAGATCCAGGAGCGCTTCGAGAACAAGGTCGAGAAGCTCCAGCGCGGCGATGAACTGCCCCCGGGCGTTCTGAAGATGGTCAAGGTGTTCGTCGCGGTGAAGCGCAAGCTGCAGCCGGGCGACAAGATGGCCGGCCGTCACGGCAACAAGGGCGTGATCTCCAAGATCAATCCGATCGAGGACATGCCCTATCTGGAAGACGGCACCTACGTCGATATCGTGCTCAATCCCTTGGGCGTGCCGTCGCGTATGAACGTCGGTCAGATCCTCGAGACCCATCTCGGCTGGGCCTGTCGCGGTCTTGGCGCCCAGATCGGCGCCCTGCTCGAACAGGTCAAGCGCGGCCTGATCCCGATCAACGATCTGCGCGAGAAGCTCGACGACGTGTACGGTCCCCGTCACGCCAAAGAGGATCTGGCGCCGATGGGCGATGACCAGATCAAGGAACTGGCCTTCAACCTGCGCTCGGGCGTGCCGATTGCTACCCCGGTGTTCGACGGCGCCCGCGAGAGCGACATCGTCGACATGCTGCGCAAGGCGGGTCTTGACTCCTCGGGTCAGGTCACCCTGTCCGATGGCCGGACCGGCGAGCCGTTCGACCGCAAGGTCACGGTGGGCTATATTTATATGCTGAAGCTCCATCACTTGGTCGACGACAAGATCCACGCCCGTTCCATCGGTCCCTATTCGCTGGTGACTCAGCAGCCGTTGGGCGGCAAGGCCCAGTTCGGCGGCCAGCGCTTCGGCGAAATGGAAGTGTGGGCGCTGGAAGCTTACGGCGCGGCCTATACCCTCCAGGAGATGCTGACGGTGAAGTCCGACGACGTGTCGGGCCGCACCAAGGTCTATGAGGCGATCGTCAAGGGTGACGATACCTTCGAGGCCGGCATCCCCGAGAGCTTCAACGTGCTGGTCAAGGAAATGCGCTCCCTTGGTCTTGACGTTGAATTGGGGCAAAGCAGCTTCTAAATAGTCGTTTCAGGCCCGCGTCCCGGATGACTCCGGCGCGCGGGCCCTTAGGCATTTGGGCGGTCCGGGTTCCCGGACGCGATTTTCGGGGCGCGGGCCCATCCATTCACCACCCGCGCCCGCCGCGAACAAGCGGGAGAAGGCAGGCATGAACGAACTCATGAAGATCTTTGGTCAGGTCAGCGGCACCCAGGCGTTCGACCAGATCAAGATTTCCATCGCCAGCCCGGAGAAGATCCGGTCGTGGTCCTTTGGTGAGATCAAGAAGCCGGAAACCATCAACTACCGGACGTTCAAGCCGGAAAGGGACGGTCTGTTCTGCGCCCGCATTTTCGGGCCGATCAAGGATTACGAGTGCTTGTGCGGCAAGTACAAGCGCATGAAATACCGCGGCATTATCTGCGAGAAGTGCGGCGTTGAAGTCACGCTCTCGAAGGTGCGCCGCGAGCGCATGGGCCATATCGAACTGGCCGCCCCGGTCGCCCACATCTGGTTCATGAAGTCGCTGCCGTCCCGCGTCGGGCTGCTCATCGACATGACCCTGAAGGACCTCGAGCGGGTTCTCTATTTTGAAAACTACGTGGTGGTCGAGCCCGGCCTGACCCCGCTTAAGCTGCACGAGATGCTCTCGGAAGAGCAGTATCAGCGCGCGGTCGAGGAATACGGCGAGGATTCGTTCACCGCCGGCATCGGCGCCGAAGCCATCCGCGACATGCTGATGAGCATCGATCTTGAGACCCTCAAGACCGATATGAAGGTCGAGCTGCGCGACACCACCTCGGAAGCCAAGCGCAAGAAGCTGGTCAAGCGGCTGAAGATCGTCGACGCCTTCATCGAATCGGGCTGCCGGCCCGAGTGGATGATCCTGGAAGTCATTCCGGTGATCCCGCCCGAGCTGCGTCCGCTGGTCCCGCTCGATGGCGGCCGTTTCGCCACCTCCGACCTCAACGACCTCTACCGCCGCGTCATCAACCGCAACAACCGTCTGAAGCGGCTGATCGAACTGCGCGCTCCCGATATCATCATCCGCAACGAAAAGCGGATGCTTCAGGAATCGGTCGACGCCTTGTTCGACAACGGCCGTCGCGGCCGGGCGATCACCGGGGCCAACAAGCGGCCGCTGAAGTCGCTGTCGGATATGCTCAAGGGCAAGCAGGGTCGCTTCCGTCAGAACCTGCTGGGCAAGCGCGTCGATTACTCGGGGCGTTCGGTGATCGTGGTCGGACCGGAGCTGAAGCTCCACCAGTGCGGCCTGCCCAAGAAGATGGCGCTCGAGCTGTTCAAGCCCTTCGTCTATTCGAAGCTTGAGCAGTATCACTACGCGACCACCATCAAGGCGGCCAAGCGCATGGTCGAGAAGGAGCGTCCCGAGGTTTGGGACATCCTGGAAGAGGTCATCCGCGAACACCCGGTGATGCTCAACCGCGCGCCGACGCTGCACCGCCTGGGCATCCAGGCCTTCGAGCCGGTGCTGATCGAAGGCAAGGCGATCCAGCTTCATCCGCTGGTGTGCACCGCCTTCAACGCCGACTTCGACGGCGACCAGATGGCCGTCCACGTCCCGCTGTCGCTCGAGGCTCAGCTCGAAGCCCGCGTGCTGATGATGTCGACCAACAACATCCTCAGCCCGGCCAACGGCAAGCCGATCATCGTGCCGACCCAGGATATCGTGCTTGGCCTTTATTACCTGACCCTTGATCGCGAAGGCGAGAAGGGCGAGGGCATGGCCTTCGCCTCGCTCAACGAGATCGAGCATGCCTTGCAGGCCCGCGTCGTCAGCCTGCAGGCCCGGGTTAAGGCCCGCCTGCATACGATCGACGAGAACGGCGCCCCGGTCATTCGCACGGTCGAGACCACCCCGGGCCGCATGCTGCTGTCGCGGCTGTTGCCGCGCCACACGGCGCTGCCCTTCTCGGTGATCAACCGCCTGCTGCGTAAGAAGGACATCACCGACGTCATCGATACCGTCTACCGCCACTGCGGTCAGAAAGAGACGGTGATCTTCTGCGACCGCGTCATGCAGCTGGGCTATGCCCACGCCGCGCGCGCCGGCATCTCGTTTGGCAAGGACGATCTGGTCATTCCGCCGACCAAGGCCCAGCTCGTCGCCGACACCGACGCCGAGGTCAAGGAGTTCGAGCAGCAGTACCAGGACGGCCTGATCACCCAGGGTGAAAAGTACAACAAGGTGGTCGACGCTTGGTCCCATTGCACCGAGCGCGTCGCCGACGAGATGATGAAGGAGATCGCCAAGATCGAGCCGGGCAAGCCCGTCAACTCGGTCTATATGATGGCGCACTCCGGCGCCCGTGGTTCGGCCGCCCAGATGAAGCAGCTCGCCGGTATGCGCGGCCTGATGGCCAAGCCGTCGGGCGAGATCATCGAAACGCCGATCGTGTCGAACTTCAAGGAAGGCCTGACCGTGCTGGAGTACTTCAACTCCACCCACGGCGCCCGTAAGGGTCTGGCCGATACCGCCTTGAAGACGGCGAACTCGGGGTATCTGACCCGTCGTCTGGTTGACGTGGCCCAGGACGCGATCATCGTTATCGAGGATTGCGGCACCTCGCGCGGCATCACCGCCATGCCGGTGGTCGAAGGCGGCCAGATCATCGCCTCGCTCGGCGAGCGGGTGCTGGGGCGGACCGCGGCCGAGGACATCAAGGACACCGACGGCACCATCATCGTGCCGCTGGGCAAGATGATCGAGGAACACGACGTCGAACTGCTGGAAGAGGCGGGGATCGAGCAGGTGCGCATCCGTTCGGTGCTGACCTGCGAGGCCGAGACCGGCATCTGCGGCAAGTGCTACGGCCGTGATCTGGCGCGCGGCACCAAGGTCAACATCGGCGAGGCGGTGGGCGTCATCGCCGCCCAGTCGATCGGCGAGCCGGGCACCCAGCTGACGATGCGGACCTTCCACATCGGCGGCGCCGCCCAGCGTGGCGCCGAGCAGTCGAGCGTGGAAGCGGCCTTCGACGGCAAGATCGTCATGGAGAACCGGGCGGTCGTCGGTACCTCGGAAAACGTTCTGATCGTCATGTCGCGCAATTGCGAGGTGAAGATCACCGACGAGGCCGGCCGCGAAAAGGCCCGCTACCGCATTCCCTATGGCTCCAAGCTGCTCACCGATGAGGGCCGCATGGTGACCAAGGGCGATCGCTTGGCCGAGTGGGATCCCTACACGGTGCCGATCATCACCGAGCGCGAGGGTATCGCGATCTATAACGATCTGGTCGAGGGCGTGTCCGTTCGCGAAGTCACCGACGAGGCCACCGGCATTTCGTCGAAGGTGGTGGTCGAGTGGAAGAACATGCCCAAGGGCACCGACCTCAAGCCGCGCATCACCTTGCGCGATGACCGGGGCGAGGGCATCACCCTGGCCAACGGTCTGGAAGCCCGCTACTTCATGAGCGTCGACACCATCTTGTCGGTCGAGAACGGCCAGAGGGTGAAGGCCGGTGACGTGCTGGGCCGAATTCCCCGCGAGGGATCGAAGACGCGTGACATCACCGGTGGTCTGCCGCGCGTGGCCGAGCTGTTCGAGGCGCGCAAGCCCAAGGATCACGCCATCATCTCCGAGATCGACGGTCGCGTCGAATTCGGCAAGGACTACAAGTCCAAGCGCCGCCTGCTGGTGGTGCCCGAGGATGGCGATCCGGTGGAATACCTGCTGCCCAAGGGCAAGCATCTGACCATTCAGGAAGGCGATTACGTCCGCAAGGGCGATCCGCTGATGGACGGCAACCCGGTTCCCCACGACATCTTGCGCGTGATGGGCGTCGAGGCGCTGGCCAATTACCTGATCAAGGAAATCCAGGACGTCTATCGTCTGCAGGGCGTGAAGATCAACGACAAGCATATCGAAGTGATCTCGCGTCAGATGCTGCAGAAGGTGGAAATCACCGAGCCCGGCGACACCACCTTCCTGGTGGGCGAGCTGATCGATCGGACGGACTTCCAGATCGAGAACGAGAAGACCCTGAAGGAAAACGGCCGCCCGGCCAATTCCATCCCGGTTCTGCAGGGCATCACCAAGGCCTCCTTGCAGACCCACTCGTTCATCTCGGCCGCCTCCTTCCAGGAGACCACCCGGGTGCTGACCGAGGCCGCCGTGTCGGGCAAGAGCGACAGCCTGATGGGTCTGAAGGAGAACGTCATCGTCGGCCGCCTCATCCCGGCGGGAACGGGCGCGATGATGAATCGCCTGCGCGCCCTTGCCGCGACCCGCGACAAGGAAATCGAAGACTCGCGCGGCGCCGAGATGGTTCCGGTTCTGGGCGCGGCCGAGTCTTTCACGCCAAGACTGCCTGAACCGCCCGCCGAATAACGGCGTTTAGCGAGTCGCTTCGCTTTCTTGGGCGAAAGTGGCGAGAATTCGAGGATGGGGCCGACGGATCCGCGAGGACTGTCGGCCCTGTTTCGCTTCCTAGGGGAACGGGGGCTTTTTGTCCTTGACGCCCCTGGGGGGTCTCCATATGATGCCGCCTCTCTCGGCCGGCGGTGGTAGGAGGGGAAGCCCTGGTGGCTCCCACCCTAAACGCGTCGACCGAAACGATTTTCCAGCCGCTCGGCTGGTGCTTGGGACGACCGGATGACGCCAGCCGTGCTGGGCGCGTTCGACGGGGGTCTCTTTTAACTTCGCATCGTTGCGAACGGTCGCCTGTCGGGCGAAAGCGCCCGACGGGTCGTCGTGACGGCAAATTTTTTTGAGTTCCGAGTGGCGTTGAGAAGGGACGTTCGATGCCGACGATCAACCAGCTAATCCGCAAGCCCCGTAAGGCGGTGGTGAAGCGCAACAAGGTGCCCGCCATGCAGGCGTGCCCCCAGAAGCGCGGGGTCTGCACGCGGGTGTACACCACGACGCCGAAGAAGCCGAACTCGGCTCTTCGCAAGGTTGCGCGCGTTCGCCTGACCAACGGCTTCGAGGTCACCAGTTATATTCCCGGTGAAGGCCATAACCTTCAGGAGCACTCCGTCGTGATGATTCGCGGCGGCCGTGTGAAGGATCTTCCCGGTGTTCGCTACCATATCATCCGCGGTGTCCTGGATACCCAGGGCGTGAAGGATCGCCGTCAGCGTCGCTCCAAGTACGGCGCCAAGCGTCCCAAGTAAGAGGTCGAGGAAGCCATGTCCCGTCGTCGCGCAGCGGAAAAGCGTGAAGTTTTGCCGGACGCTAAGTTCGGTGATCTTGTTCTGGCGAAGTTCATCAATTCGGTGATGCTCCAGGGCAAGAAGGCCGTCGCCGAGAAGATCGTGTATGGCGCTTTCGAGCGGATCCAGTCCAAGACGGGCCAGGATCCGGTGAAGGTGTTCCACGACGCTCTCGACAATGTGAAGCCCTCTGTCGAGGTGCGCTCCCGCCGTGTCGGTGGCGCTACCTATCAGGTGCCCGTCGAGGTGCGTCCCGATCGTCGTCAGGCCCTTGGCCTGCGCTGGCTGATCGATTTCGCCCGCAAGCGGTCCGAGACCACCATGGTCGATCGGCTCACCGGGGAATTCCTCGATGCCGCCTCGAACCGCGGCGGTGCCGTGAAGAAGCGTGAGGACACCCATCGGATGGCCGATGCCAATAAGGCGTTCAGCCATTACCGCTGGTAGTATCCAGTAAAAAGACCCGGAAGAGAGTCCAGCGTCATGAAACGCGAAACCCCGCTCGATCGCTATCGCAATATCGGCATCATGGCTCACATTGATGCCGGAAAGACGACGACCACCGAGCGCATCCTCTGCTACACCGGCAAGTCCCATAAGATCGGCGAAGTCCATGACGGCGCCGCGACGATGGACTGGATGGAGCAGGAGCAGGAACGCGGCATCACCATCACGTCTGCCGCAACGACCGCGTTCTGGCGTGAGAATCGGGTGAATATCATCGACACCCCGGGCCACGTTGATTTCACCATCGAGGTCGAGCGCTCCTTGCGCGTCCTTGATGGTGCGATCGCCGTGTTCGATTCGGTGGCCGGCGTCGAGCCGCAGTCCGAGACCGTGTGGCGCCAGGCCGACAAGTACAAAGTTCCCCGCATGTGCTTCGTCAACAAGATGGATCGCATCGGCGCGGACTTCTACCGCTGCGTCGACATGATCATCGATCGTCTTGGCGCGGTTCCGCTGGTCATCAACCTGCCGATCGGTTCGGAATCCGATTACGCCGGCGTCATCGACCTGATCAAGATGAAGGCGGTGATCTGGCACTCCGAAGATCTGGGGGCGCATTTCGATTACGTCGACATCCCGGCCGAATACGCCGAGAAGGCCGCCGAGTATCGCGAGAAGCTGCTTGAGACCGCCGTCGAAATGGACGACGCGGCCATGGAAGCCTACCTCGAGGGCGTCGAGCCCGACGAGGAGACTCTCAAGAAGTGCATCCGCAAGGGCACCATTGCGATGAAGTTCGTGCCGGTTCTGAACGGCTCGTCCTTCAAGAACAAGGGTGTGCAGCCGATGCTCGACGCCGTCGTCGACTTCCTGCCCTCGCCGCTCGATGTTCCGGCCATTCACGGCCTGATCCCCGAGACCCATGAGGACGTGATCCGCGGCTGCTCCGACGACGAGCCGTTCTCGGCCCTCGCCTTCAAGATCATGAACGACCCGTTCGTCGGTTCGCTGACCTTCGCCCGCGTCTATTCGGGCACCGTGGAAAGCGGCTCCTACGTTCAGAACACGGTCAAGGACAAGCGCGAGCGCATCGGTCGCATGCTGCTCATGCACGCCAACAACCGTGAGGAAATCAAGTGGGCGGGCGCCGGCGACATCGTCGCCATCGTCGGTCTCAAGGACACCACCACGGGTGACACGCTGTCGGACACCATCAAGCCGGTGATCCTTGAGCGCATGGAATTCCCCGAGCCGGTGATCGAGGTTGCCGTCGAGCCCAAGACCAAGGCCGACGTCGAGAAGATGGGCATGGCGCTGGCCCGGCTGGCCGCCGAAGACCCCTCTTTCCGCGTCGCCAGCGACTCCGAAAGCGGCCAGACCGTGATCAAGGGCATGGGCGAGCTCCATCTCGAGATCCTGGTCGACCGCATGAAGCGCGAGTTCAAGGTCGAGTGCTCGGTCGGCGCTCCCCAGGTGGCTTATCGTGAGACGATTTCGAAGGTCTTCACCGTCGATTACGTCCACAAGAAGCAGTCGGGTGGATCGGGTCAGTTCGCGAAGGTGTCGATCACCTTCTCGCCGCTGCCCCCGGGCTCGGGCTATCAGTTCGAGAGCAAGATCGTTGGCGGTTCCGTGCCCAAGGAATACATCCCTGGCGTGGAAAAGGGCCTGAAGTCGGCCATCGACACCGGCGTGATCGCCGGGTTCCCGGTGACCGACATGAAGGCGTCGCTGATCGACGGCGGGTATCACGACGTTGACTCGAGCGTGCTCGCCTTCGAAATCGCCGCCCGCGCCGCCTTCCGCGAAGGTCTGCCCAAGGCCGGTCCGAAGCTGCTCGAGCCGATCATGAAGGTCGAGGTGGTGACGCCGGAAGATTACATGGGCGATGTCATCGGCGATCTGAACAGCCGCCGCGGCAATATTCTGGGCATGGACCAGCGCGGCAACGCCCGTGTCATCGGGGCGATGGTGCCGCTGGCCAATATGTTCGGCTATGTGAACACCCTGCGGTCGATGAGCCAGGGTCGCGCCCAGTACACCATGCACTTCGATCACTACTCTGAAGTGCCCAACAACGTGTCCGAGGAAATCCGCGCCAAGATGGCCGGTTGACGCCAACGTCGAGGACGGAGAGAAAAAAGAATGTCGAAAGAAAAGTTTGCGCGGACGAAGCCCCATTGCAACGTCGGAACGATTGGTCACGTTGACCATGGCAAGACGTCGCTGACGGCGGCGATCACGAAGGTTCTGGCCGAAGCGGGCGGGGCGACGTTCCAGGCCTACGACCAGATCGACAAGGCGCCGGAAGAGCGTGCGCGCGGCATCACGATTTCGACGGCGCACGTTGAGTACGAGACGGAAGCGCGTCACTACGCGCACGTCGACTGCCCGGGCCACGCCGACTATGTGAAGAACATGATCACCGGCGCGGCGCAGATGGACGGGGCGATCCTGGTGGTTTCGGCCGCCGACGGCCCGATGCCGCAGACCCGCGAGCACATTCTTCTGGCCCGTCAGGTCGGCGTTCCGGCCCTGGTGGTGTTCCTGAACAAGTGCGACATGGTCGACGACGAGGAGCTGCTTGAGCTGGTCGAGCTCGAGGTTCGCGAGTTGCTGACGAGCTACGACTTCCCCGGCGATGATATTCCCATCGTCAAGGGCTCGGCTCTGGCCGCTCTGGAAGACAGCGACCCGAAGCTTGGTCACGATGCCATCCTCGAGCTGATGAAGGCGGTGGACGATTACATTCCGCAGCCCGAGCGCCCGAAGGACAAGCCGTTCCTGATGCCGATCGAAGACGTGTTCTCGATCTCGGGTCGTGGTACGGTGGTGACCGGTCGTGTCGAGCGCGGCATCGTCAAGGTTGGCGAGGAAATCGAGATCATCGGTATCCGCGACACCCAGAAGACGACCTGCACCGGCGTTGAGATGTTCCGCAAGCTGCTTGATCAGGGCGAGGCCGGCGACAACATCGGCGCGCTGCTGCGCGGCACCAAGCGTGATGACGTCGAGCGCGGTCAGGTTCTGGCCAAGCCGGGTTCGATCACCCCGCACACCAAGTTCAAGTGCGAGGCCTATATCCTGACGAAGGAAGAGGGTGGCCGTCACACGCCGTTCTTCTCCAACTATCGTCCGCAGTTCTATTTCCGCACGACCGACGTGACCGGGACGATCGAGCTGCCGGAAGGCACCGAGATGGTTATGCCCGGTGACAACATCGGCATGACGGTGCAGCTGATCGCGCCGATTGCCATGGACGAGGGTCTGCGGTTCGCCATCCGCGAGGGTGGCCGTACCGTCGGTGCCGGCGTCGTCGCCAGCATCGTTCAGTAAGAAAAAACCTACCGGGCGCCCGCGCAGGCATGGCCACTGCGGGCGCCCATCGTATTTGATGAACGTTTTGTTGAAAGCTAGATCGGACCACGGTCATGGAAAGCCAAAACATTCGCATCCGCCTGAAGGCGTTCGATCACCGCGTGTTGGATCAGTCCACCCGCGAGATCGTCTCGACCGCCAAAAGGACGGGCGCTCAGGTTCGCGGGCCGATCCCGCTGCCGACCCGCATTGAGAAGTTCACCGTGAACCGCTCGCCGCACATCGACAAGAAGTCGCGCGAGCAGTTCGAGATCCGCACCCACAAGCGGCTTCTGGATATCGTCGACCCGACGCCCCAGACCGTGGACGCCCTGATGAAACTTGATCTGGCGGCCGGCGTGGACGTTGAGATCAAGCTGTAAAGCGAAGAACGAGCAAGGAATTCGGACATGCGTTCCGGTCTTATCGCCCAGAAGGTGGGGATGACCCGCCTCTTCACCGATGAGGGCACTCACGTCCCCGTCACCGTCCTGAAGGTCGAGGCCTGTCAGGTGGTTGCCGTGCGGACCTCTGAGACGGACGGCTATACGGCCGTCCAGCTTGGCGCGGGTGTCGCCAAGGTCAAGCGTACCTCTAAGGCCATGCGCGGCCATTTCGCCGCCGCCAAGGTCGAGCCTAAAAAGAAGGTGGTGGAGTTCCGCGTCAGCGAGGACTGCCTGCTGGAACCCGGAGCCGAGCTTTCGGCGGCCCATTTCGTGGCCGGCCAGAAGGTCGACATCGCCGGTACCACCATCGGCAAGGGCTTTGCCGGCGCGATGAAGCGCCACAATTTCCGCGGGTTGGAAGCCACCCACGGCGTTTCCGTCAGCCATCGTTCCCATGGTTCCACGGGTCAGTGTCAGGACCCGGGCCGTGTGTTCAAGGGCAAGAAGATGGCCGGCCACATGGGCGATACCCGTATCACCCAGCAGAGCCTGACCGTCGTCGCGACCGACGCCGATCGCGGCCTGATTCTGGTTAAGGGATCCGTTCCCGGTGCCGATGGCGCCTGGCTCGAAGTGCGCGACGCGGTGAAGAAGAAGCTGCCCGAGGGGGTTCCCCTTCCCGCCGGCCTGAAGGCCGCGGTCGAGGCGGCCGTCGATGGCGAGAAGGAATAAGGTCCGATGAAGTGCGACGTTAAGACACTGGACGGCAAGGACGCGGGCTCGATCGAGCTGTCCGATTCCGTCTTCGGGCTGCCGGTCCGCACCGACCTGCTGCACCGGATGGTGCGGTGGCAATTGGCCCGCCGTCAGGCTGGAACCCATAAGACCAAGGGGATCAGCGAGATCTCCGGAACCACGGCGAAGCCCTTCAAGCAGAAGGGTACGGGTCATGCCCGCCAGGGATCGAAGCGCAGCCCGCAGTTCCGCGGTGGCGCGACGATCTTCGGACCGGTCGTGCGTTCCCACGCCCATGATCTGAATAAGAAGGTCCGCAAGCTCGGTCTGAAGACCGCGCTGTCGGCCAAGGCCCAGGCCGGCCAGCTCATCGTCCTTGATCAGGCGATCAGCGAGTCCGGCAAGACCAAGGACCTGCTGGCCCAGCTGAAAGTTCTGGGGCTGGAGAAGGTTCTGTTCATCGACGGTCCCGAGGTGAATGAGAAGTTCGCCCTGGCCGCGCGCAACATCATCGGTCTGGACGTGCTGCCCCAGCAGGGCGCCAACGTCTACGATATCCTGCGCCGCGACACCCTGGTGCTTACCAAGGAGGCCGTGAAGCACCTTGAGGAGCGTCTGCAATGAGCATGACCGAGGTTAAGATCAGCGAGGAGCGCAAGTACGATATCGTGCGGGCGCCGGTGATCACGGAAAAGGCCACCCTGATCGGCGAGCACGGTCAGGTGATCTTCCGCGTTCCCCTCGATGCCACCAAGCCCGAGATCAAGGCGGCCGTCGAAGGCCTGTTCAAGGTCAAGGTGAAGGCGGTCAACACGCTCCGTTCGAAGGGCAAGGTCAAGCGCTTCCGCGGAACCGTCGGTAAGCGGTCCGATACCAAGAAGGCTATCGTGACCCTGGCCGAGGGACACTCCATCGACGTGACGACGGGGATCTAACCGATGGCTCTCAAGCAGTACAATCCGGTGACCCCCGGTATGCGGAATCTGGTCCTTGTTGACCGGTCCGATCTGTACAAGGGTAAGCCGGTCAAGAAGCTGACCGAAGGTCTGGTCAAGACCGGCGGCCGCAACAACCATGGCCGGGTCACGTCGTGGTGGCGCGGTGGCGGCAACAAGCGCCGCTATCGCCTGATCGATTTCAAGCGCACCAAGGTCGATGTGGCCGGTCGCGTCGAGCGGTTGGAGTACGATCCCAACCGTACGGCGTTCATCGCCCTCATCACCTATGAGGATGGCGAGCAGACCTACATCCTGGCGCCGCAGCGCCTGCAGGTCGGCGACGCGGTGATCTCGGCCGACCGCGCCGATATCAAGCCCGGCAACGCCATGCCTTTGAAGAACATGCCCGTGGGCACCATCATCCACAATGTGGAGATGAAGCCCGGCAAGGGTGGCCAGTTGGCCCGCTCGGCCGGTTGCTATGCCCAGCTGATCGGCAAGGATGCGGGCTACGCCCAGCTCCGCTTGTCGTCTGGCGAGCTGCGCCTGGTGCGCGGCGAATGCCTGGCGACGGTTGGCGCGGTGTCCAACCCGGACAACCAGAACGAAAAGCTCGGCAAGGCCGGCCGCTCGCGCTGGATGGGCCGTCGTCCGCACGTTCGCGGCGTGGTGATGAACCCGGTCGACCACCCCCATGGTGGTGGTGAAGGCCGCACCTCGGGAGGCCGTCATCCGGTCACCCCGTGGGGCAAGCCGACCAAGGGCAAGCGCACCCGCTCGAACAAGAAGACGGATTCGCTGATTATGCGTTCCCGCCACCTCGCCAAGAAGAAGCGTTAAGGAGTAGTCGCCGTGGCTCGTTCCGTATGGAAAGGTCCGTTCATTGACGGATACCTCCTCAACAAGGCCGAAAAGGCACGCTCCTCCGGTCGCAACGAGGTCATCAAGATCTGGTCGCGCCGGTCGACGATCATGCCGCAGTTCGTGGGTTTGACCTTTGGCGTGTACAACGGCCAGAAGTTCGTGCCGGTCCTGGTGACCGAGCAGATGGTCGGTCATAAGTTCGGGGAATTCGCCCCTACGCGGACCTATTACGGTCACGCCGCCGATAAGAAGGCGAAGAGGAAGTAACCATGGGCAAGCAGGCAACCGAACGGCGGCTGGCCGACACCGAAGCCCGGGCCATCACCAAGATGATCCGGACCAGCCCCTACAAGCTCAATCTGGTGGCCGAGTCGATCCGCGGTAAGACCGCGGAGCGCGCCCTGGCGGAGCTCACCTTCTCGAAGCGTCGGATGGCCGATACGGTCAAGAAGACCCTTCAGTCCGCGATCGCCAATGCCGAGAACAACCACCAGCTCGACGTCGATCAGCTGATCGTCTCCGAGGCTTATGTGGGCAAGGCGATGGTTTTGAAGCGTTGGCGGGCCCGGGCCCGTGGCCGCGTGGGTAAGATCCTGAAGCCTTTCAGCAATCTGACCATCGTGGTGCGCGAGCGGGGGGAGACGGCGTAATGGGACAGAAAGTCAATCCGATCGGGCTGCGTCTTGGTATCAACCGGACGTGGGACTCCCGCTGGTTCGCCGGCCGCGACTATGCGTCGCTGCTGCACCAGGATCTGGCGATCAAGAAGTATCTGAAGAGCAAGCTGGCCCAGGCCGGCGTCTCGCGGATCGTCATCGAACGTCCGGCCAAGAAGGCCCGCATCACCATCCATACCGCCCGTCCGGGCGTGGTGATCGGCAAGAAGGGCCAGGACATCGAGAACCTGCGCAAGAAGCTGCAGGTGATGACGGGCAACGAGGTTCACCTCAACATCGTCGAAATCCGTAAGCCGGAGCTCGACGCCCAGTTGGTGGCCGAGAATATCGCCCAGCAGCTCGAGCGTCGCGTCGCCTTCCGCCGCGCCATGAAGCGCGCCGTTCAGTCGGCGATGCGTCTGGGGGCCCTGGGCATCCGAATCAACTGTGGTGGCCGTCTGGGTGGCGCGGAAATCGCCCGCACCGAATGGTATCGCGAAGGTCGCGTGCCGTTGCATACCCTGCGTGCGGACGTGGACTACGGCACCGCCGCGGCCCACACCACCTATGGCGTCTGTGGCGTTAAAGTCTGGGTGTTCAAGGGCGAGATCATGGAACACGATCCCATGGCCCAAGATAAGCGCTCCCAGGACCAGGGCCGCTGAGAGAGGAACGGAGTAGACGATGCTTTCACCGAAGCGCACGAAGTTCCGCAAGCAGCATAAGGGCCGTATCCACGGTCTGGCCAAGGGCGGTACTGATCTGAACTTCGGGTCCTTCGGCCTTAAGGCCGTTGAGCCCGAGCGCGTCACCGCGCGCCAGATCGAAGCGGCACGCCGCGCCATCACCCGTCACATGAAGCGCCAGGGGCGCCTCTGGATCCGTATTTTCCCGGATGTGCCGGTGTCGAAGAAGCCGGCCGAAGTCCGCATGGGATCGGGTAAGGGCTCGCCCGAGTTCTGGGTGGCCCGCGTCAAGCCCGGCCGCGTCATGTTCGAGCTCGACGGCGTTCCCGAGGACATCGCGCGCGGCGCGTTTGAACTCGCCGCCGCCAAGCTGCCGCTGAAGACCAAGTTCATTGCCCGGATCGGGGAGGTTTGAATATGTCGGCCGCAGAGGATACCCGGTCCAAGACCGACGATCAGCTCAAGGACTCGCTTCTCGAGCTGAAGAAGGAGCAGTTCAACCTGCGCTTCCAGGCCGCGAGCGGGCAGCTCGAAAACACCGCCCGCGTCCGCACGGTGCGTCGCGAAATCGCCCGCATCAAATCCGTCCGGGGCGAGCGCAACCGCGCTCCCCAGGCGAAATAAGGCGCGGGAAGGGAGCTGGAATATGCCTAAGCGCATTATGCAGGGTGTTGTCGTTAGCGATAAGATGGACAAGACCATCGTTGTTCAGGTAGAACGTCGCTTCAAGCACGCCGTCTACAAAAAGTTCATCAAGCGCACCAAGAAATTTGCGGCGCATGACGAGCTGAACCAGTTCAAGATCGGCGACCTGGTGCGCATTCGTGAATGCGCCCCGATCTCCCGTCGCAAGACCTGGGAAGTCGTTCTGGATAACGCGGAATAGGACCGGAGGAACCCGTTGCATCGGGGTTCACTGGTAACCATCCGTGAATAAAAGGATATAAAACAATGATTCAGATGCAAACTAGGCTCGATGTCGCCGATAATTCGGGCGCCCGTCAGGTGCAGTGCATCAAGGTCCTTGGTGGCTCGAAGCGAATGATCGCCGGGGTTGGCGATATCATCGTCGTTTCGGTCAAGGAAGCGATTCCCCGTGGCCGCGTGAAGAAGGGTGACGTCCATCGCGCCGTCATCGTTCGCACCGCCAAGGAAATCCGTCGCCCCGATGGCACGTCGATCCGGTTTGACCGCAATGCCGCCGTTCTGCTCAACAAGCAGAACGAGCCGATCGGAACCCGCATCTTCGGACCGGTGGTGCGCGAACTGCGCGCCCGCAAGTTCATGAAGATCATCTCGCTGGCTCCGGAGGTGCTGTGATGTCTGCCGCCAAGATCAAAAAGGGCGACAAGGTGGTCGTCCTCGCCGGCAAGGACAAGGGCAAGCGCGGCGAAGTGCTCAAGGCGATTCCCAAGGAAGGCCGTGTGGTCGTTCAGGGCGTGAATGTGGTCAAGCGCCACACCCGCCCGACCAACACCGCCGCCGGCGGCATCGTCGAGAAGGAAGCGTCCATCCACGTCTCCAACGTCGCCCACGAGGATCCGAAGGATGGGTCGCCGACCCGCGTCGGGTTCAAGGTCCTGGAAGACGGTCGCAAGGTCCGCTACGCGAAGCGGTCCGGCGACGTCATCGACGGTTGAGGTTGGACATGGCACGTTTGCAAGAGCACTACCAGACGGTCGTCAAGAAGGCGCTGTTGGAGAAGTTCCAGTACGGCAACGTTATGGAAATTCCGCGCCTCGAGAAGATCGTCATCAACATGGGTGTTGGTGAAGCCTCCCAGGATCGCAAGTTGATCGAAGGGGCCTTGACCGACATGACGGCGATTTCCGGCCAGAAGCCGATCATCACCCGCGCCAAGAAGTCCATTGCGGCCTTCAAGCTTCGCGAGCAGATGATCGTTGGCTGTAAGGTTACGCTGCGCCGTGATCGGATGTTCGAGTTCCTCGACCGTCTGGTCACCATCGCCCTGCCGCGCGTTCGCGACTTCCGCGGAGTTTCCGCGAAGAGCTTCGACGGCCGGGGCAACTACAATATGGGGCTGAAAGAGCAGATCGTCTTCCCTGAGATCGACTACGACCGTGTCGATAAGGTCCGGGGTATGGATATCACGATCTGCACCAGCGCGAAGTCCGACGAGGAAGCCAAGGCGCTTCTCGAAGGCTTCGCCATGCCCTTCATGAAGTAAGCGCGGGGGACCTCGGAATGGCAAAGATTTCCGCTGTCGAACGGAATAAGAAGCGTGAGCGCTTGACCAAGCGTGACGCCGGCAAGCGCGCCGAATTGAAGGCGCTGATCAAGGACCGCGCCCTGGAGCCCGAGGATCGCTTTCAGGCGGTTCTCAAGCTGGCCCAGTTGCCGCGCAACGGGTCGAAGACCCGCGTTCACAATCGCTGCGAACTGACGGGGCGCCCGCACAGCGTCTATCGTAAGTTCAAGCTCGGCCGCATCATGCTGCGCGATCTCGCCTCTCAGGGCCAGATCCCCGGCATGGTAAAGTCCAGCTGGTAAGGGAAGGACACGACCAATGGCTTTGTCTGATCCCATCGGCGATATGCTGACCCGTATCCGGAATGGCCAGCGCGCTCGCAAGTCGAGCGTCATGGCTCCGGCTTCGACGATGCGCGCCAACGTTCTGGACGTTCTGATCCGCGAAGGCTACATCCGCGGCTACGAGAAGGTTGATGTCCGCAAGGGCATCGCCGAGCTGCGCGTCGAGCTGAAGTACCACGAGGGCGAGCCGGTGATCCGCGAGATCGCCCGCGTGTCCACGCCGGGCCGCCGCGTCTACTCGAAGATCAAGGATCTGCCCAAGGTTTATAACGGCCTTGGCATTTCCATCCTGTCCACGCCGCGCGGCGTGATGTCCGACCACGAGGCCCGTCAGGCCAATGTGGGCGGCGAAGTCCTTTGCCGCGTGTTCTAAGGAAGGGATGGATCCGATGTCACGTGTAGGTAAATATCCCGTCACCGTCCCCGCGGGCGTGACCATCACCGTCAAAGACAATGTCGTGACGGCGAAGGGCAAGCTGGGCGAGATGACTTATACCGCCGCTGGCGAGGTGGAGACCCGGCTCGAGGACAACCTCATCTGGGTCAAGCCGCTGAGCGAAACCAAACACGCTCGTCAGCAGTGGGGAACCACCCGCGCCCGCATCAACAATCTGGTGCGTGGCGTCAGCGAAGGCTTCTCGCGCAAGCTGGAACTGGTTGGCGTCGGCTACAAGGCCGCCGCCCAGGGCAAAGTGCTGAAGCTGTCGTTGGGGTTCTCCCATGACGTGGACTTTCCGATCCCCGAGGATCTGAAGATCACCACGCCGGCTCCCAACCAGATTGAGATTTCGGGCGTCGACAAACAGCGCGTCGGCCAGATCGCCTCGGAGATTCGTAGCTACCGCTCCCCCGAGCCCTACAAGGGCAAGGGCGTGAAGTACGCCGGCGAGCAAATTCTCCGCAAGGAAGGCAAGAAGAAGTAGGAGCCGACGATGAAGTCCTCGAGTGAACTTTTCGAGCGGCGCCGCTCGCGGAACCGCTATCAGATTCGTCTGAAGAGTGCGGGCCGTCTGCGCTTGTCGGTTTTCCGCTCGAACAAGCATATGTACGCCCAGATCATCGACGACGCCGAGGGGCGCACCTTGGTGAGTGCCTCGACCGTCGATAAGGAGTTGCGCGGAAACCTGACGAAGGGTGGCGACAAAGCCGCGGCCGCGGAAGTGGGTAAGCTTCTGGCCGAACGCGCCAAGGCTGCCGGGTACACCGAAGTGGTCTTCGACCGCGGCGGCTATAAGTACCACGGCCGCGTTCAGGCTCTCGCGGATGCCGCCCGCGAGGCGGGTCTTTCGTTCTAGGGGATAAGGCATGGCACGTACACCCAACACGGATCGTCGCCAGCGCGGCGGCGACGACCAGCGCAACCGGTCTCCCCGGAGCGATGAGCGCGACGAGGAGTTCCTCGACAAGCTCGTTCACATCAATCGCGTCGCCAAGGTGGTCAAGGGCGGTCGGCGTTTCGCCTTCGCCGCCCTGGTTGTCGTCGGTGACGGCAAGGGCCGCGTCGGCTTCGGGACCGGTAAGGCCCGCGAAGTTCCCGAGGCGATCCGCAAGGCGACCGACCAGGCCAAGCGCACCATGATTAAGGTGCCGCTGCGCGAGGGTCGGACGCTTCACCACGACACCAACGGCCATTTCGGCGCCGGCTGGGTGACCCTGCGTTCGGCTCCGGCCGGTACGGGCATCATCTCGGGCGGTCCGATGCGCGCGGTCTTCGAGACCATGGGCGTCCAGGACGTGGTTGGCAAATGCACGGGAACCACCAACCCGTACAACATGATCAAGGCGACCTTCGATGCCCTGGTCAACAGCCAGGCTCCCCGTCAGGTCGCGGCGCGCCGCGGCAAGAAGGTGGGCGACATCGTGGCTCGCCGTGATGGCGCGGCCGCCGCTGGCGCCACCGAGTAGGAGTGAGCGAGATGGCTGAGACGAGCAAGACCGTCGTGGTCACCCAGATCGGCAGCCCGATCGGACGTCGGTCCGATCAGCGCGCCACCCTGATCGGGTTGGGCCTGAACAAGATGAACCGGACGCGCGAGCTGGAGGATACCCCGGCGGTGCGCGGGATGATCGACAAGATCGCCCACCTGGTTCGCGTCGAAGACGTTTGAGGTAGGGCTTCAAAGCTATGAAACTGAACGAGCTTCGCGACAACCCGGGTGCGACGAAAAACCGCATCCGCGTTGGCCGCGGCATCGGGTCGGGCAAGGGCAAGACCGCCGGCCGCGGCGTCAAGGGTCAGAAGTCGCGTGAAGGCGTGTCGATCAATGGCTTCGAAGGCGGGCAGATGCCCATCTATCGTCGCCTGCCTAAGCGTGGGTTCAACAACCCCACCCGCAAGAGCTTCGCGGTGGTCAATCTGGATCGTATCCAGAAGGCCATCGACGCCAAGAAGCTTGACGCGACGGCCGTGATCACCGAAAAGGCCTTGATCGAGGCCGGTTTGGTCCGTCGTTCCCAGGATGGCGTTCGCCTTCTTGGCAAGGGCGAGCTGAGCGTCAAGGTGGCGATCGAAGTGGCTGGCGCCTCCGCCACCGCCCGCGAGGGCGTGGAGAAGGCCGGCGGCACGCTGACCGTCACCGGCGCCGCGGCGGAAGCCGCTCCGGCCGCCGTCTAAAAGATTTCCGGCCTGGGGGAGGGGGCGTCGCGCCGTCTCCCCCGGGCCATTCTTCCGCTTCGAGGCGTTTTCAGGGAGGGTCGGCCGCCGACCCTGCCTGAAAACCGCTTCAGATTTTCATTGGGATGAACGGCTGTCCGTCGCCATGGTTTGGCCGTCGCCTTCGATTGGCGTCGTGAACGGGTTGAAGCCGCTCTGGCCGACGGGAGCATGACGGATGGCGTCCGCCGCCGAACAACTCGCCTCTAATATGAACTTTGGCGTTTTCGCCAAGGCCACCGAGCTGAAGAAGCGCATCTGGTTTACGCTGGCGGCGCTGGTCGTTTATCGGGTGGGCACCTATATCCCGCTGCCCGGCATCGACCCCCAGGCGATGGCCGATGTCTTTTCGCGTAATGGCGGGGGCATCCTTGGCATGTTCGACATGTTCGCCGGTGGCGCGCTGTCGCGTATGACCATCTTCGCGCTCAACATCATGCCCTACATCTCGGCCTCGATCATCATGCAGCTGATGACCTCCATCAGCCCGCAGCTCGAAGCCCTGAAGAAAGAGGGCGAGTCGGGCCGCAAGCGCATCAACCAGTACACCCGCTATCTGACGGTGCTGATCACCGCCCTGCAGGCCTATGGCATCGCCGTTGGCCTGGAGAGCATGACCAGCTCGAGCGGGGCGGCCGTCCACGATGCCGGCATGTTCTTCCGCTTCACCACCGTCGTCACCCTGATGGGCGGCACGCTGTTCCTGATGTGGCTGGGCGAGCAGATCACCGCGCGCGGCGTCGGCAATGGCATTTCGCTGATCATTTTCACCGGCATCGTCGCCCAATTGCCCCATGCCTTGGTCGGCATGCTGGAATTGGGCCGTACCGGGGCGCTGTCGCCCGCCGTGATCCTGGGTATCCTGGTTCTGGCCGTCGGCGTCATCGCCTTCATCGTTTTCATGGAGCGCGCCCAGCGGCGGATTCTGATCCAGTATCCCAAGCGCCAGCAGGGCAATAAGATGTATGGCGGCGAAAGCAGCCATATGCCGCTCAAGATCAATACCCCGGGCGTCATCCCGCCGATCTTCGCCAGCTCCATTCTGCTGCTGCCGATGACCGCCGCCCAGTTCTCGGCCGGTCAGGGCCCCGAGTGGCTGACGACGATCACCACTCTGCTTGGTCACGGCCAGCCGCTTTACATGGCGCTCTATGCCGCTTTGATCGCCTTCTTCGCCTTCTTCTATACCGCTGTCGTCTTCAATCCCGAGGATACGGCGGAGAATCTGAAGAAGTACGGCGGGTTCATTCCCGGTATCCGGCCCGGCCGCAATACCTCGGAATACCTCGACTATGTGCTGACCCGCTTGACGGCGGTCGGGGCGATCTACCTGATCTTCATTTCGATCCTGCCTGAATTTCTGATCTCGAAAGTCGGCGTGCCCTTCTACTTCGGTGGCACCAGTCTGCTGATCGTGGTCACGGTGACGATGGACACGGTCGCGCAGATTCAGTCTCACCTGTTGGCCCATCAGTACGAGGGCCTTATCAAGAAGTCGAAGTTGCGGGGGAAACGCGGATGACGGGCAAGCGCGTCATTTTCATGGGACCGCCGGGGGGCGGCAAAGGCACCCAGGCTCAGCGCCTTGAGAAGAAGTACCAGTTGAAGCAGCTTTCCACCGGCGACATGTTGCGCGCCGCCGTGGCCGCCGGCACCGATCTTGGCCGTCAGGCCAAGGCGATCATCGATGCGGGCAAGCTGGTTTCCGACGATATCATGGTCGGCATGATCGCCGAGCGAATCGACGAGACGGATTGCGCGAACGGTTTCGTTCTTGACGGATTCCCGCGCACCGTTCCCCAGGCCGAAGCCCTTGACGTCATGCTTGCCGACAAGGGTCTGAAACTCGACGCGGTGATCGAATTGCGGGTGGATGATTCCATCTTGTTCGATCGCATCCGCAAACGGGCGGCCGAGGCCGACGCGGGTAGCGTTCGCGCCGATGACAACGAAGACACCCTGCGCAAGCGCCTTGATATCTATCACGGCATGACGGCGCCCATCCTGCCTTACTACGGGCAGAAGGGCCTGCTTCACGTGGTCGACGGCACCTTGCCGGTTGACGCCGTGACCAGGGAACTTGAGGGAATTCTTGGCGACTGCTAAGGGGGCTTACCGAGGTTGACTCAGGCGGGATTGTCCCTATAATCCCGCGCCTCGGTTTCCCTTACGGGCCAAGGCTGCGCGAGACCGCGTTTCGCGTTTTTTTTTAGTGTTCGAGACGACTTGAAACAGAGTTAGGGAGTACGGGCCTTGGCGCGTATAGCTGGCGTAAACATCCCGTCGAATAAGCGGGTATGCATCGCTCTGACCTATATCTACGGCATTGGCCGGACGAAGGCGGGCGAAATCTGTGAGCGGACCGGCATTGCCGAAAACCGCCGGGTGAATGATCTTTCCGACGACGAAGTCGTTCGGATCCGTGAAATCATCGACTCCGAATACAAGGTGGAGGGTGACCTCCGCCGTGAGGTGGCGATGAACATCAAGCGGATTATGGACCTGGGCTGCTACCGCGGCCTGCGTCACCGCAAGGGCCTGCCGGTTCGCGGTCAGCGCACGCATACCAATGCGCGCACCCGCAAGGGCCCGGCCAAGCCGATCGCCGGCAAGAAGAAGTAAGTCGACCCCGCCCGGGGTCGAGACCACCTCGCGGACGAACCGGATCGCTGATCCGCCCAGCCGCCGACGAACCAGACGGGACCAAGGACCGCAATGGCCAAGCCAGCTCAGAAGTTGCGCAGGCGCGAGCGCAAGAATATCACCTCGGGCATCGCCCATGTGAGCGCTTCGTTCAATAATACCAAGATCACCATCACCGACGTTCAGGGCAACGCGATTGCCTGGTCGTCCGCCGGTGCTCAGGGCTTCAAGGGATCGCGCAAGTCGACCCCTTACGCAGCCCAGGTCGCTGCCGAGGACGCGGGCCGCAAGGCCCAGGAACACGGCATGAAGACCCTGGAAGTCATGGTGAAGGGTCCCGGGTCGGGCCGTGAATCGGCGCTTCGCGCTTTGCAGTCGGTGGGCTTCCAGGTGACGTCGATCAAAGACGTGACCCCGATCCCCCACAACGGCTGCCGCCCTCGCAAGCGCCGTCGCGTCTGACGATGCGCCGGTGGCGGGCGCTCTTTCGCGCGCCCGATCGCTCCACACCCGTTTCCGGGCCGCCGGAACCCCACCGAAGGGGTTCGGCGGTTCGTCCCTTGAGATCAGGGGCGGGCTTTCGGAAACAACCGCCGACCCCGATGCCAGGAAGCCGCGATGTCCGTGATCCAAAAGAATTGGCAGGAACTGATTAAGCCGAACAAGCTCATGATCGAGTTGGTCGGCGGATCCAAAAAAGTCGCCACGGTCGTGGCCGAGCCGCTGGAGCGTGGATTCGGTTTGACCCTTGGCAACGCCCTGCGTCGCGTGTTGCTGTCGTCCCTTCAGGGCGCGGCGGTGACCGCCATCCAGATCGAGGGCGTTCTGCACGAGTTCTCGTCGATCCCCGGCGTCCGCGAGGATGTCACCGACGTGATCCTCAACATCAAGGGCTTGGCGCTCCTGATGCATTCCGAGGGTCCGCGCCGGATGACGCTGAAGGCGAGCGGCCCCGGTGAGGTGACCGCCGCTCAGATCGAGATGGGGTCCGATATCGAGATCATGAATCCCGATCTGGTGATCTGCCACCTCGACGAAGGCGCGACCTTGTCGATGGAGTTCACCGTCGGCATGGGCAAGGGCTATGTTCCCTCGACCCAGAACCGTCCCGAGGACGCCCCGATCGGCTATATTCCGATCGACAGCATCTTCTCGCCGGTGACCAAGGTCTCCTATCGCGTCGAGAACAGCCGTGTCGGTCAGGTCACCGACTATGACAAGCTGTCGATGGTGGTCG